>NZ_JAAVJB010000019.1 GCF_012034385.1 Streptomyces spiramenti | reverse complement strand
CGCGCCGGCGCGCGCCACCCCGTCGGCCACCTCGCGGTCCGCGGAGACCACCACCACGGGTCGGCCCGGCGGTTCGGCCCGCACCAGACGCCTGATCAACTCGTCGGCGCTCTGACCGGACTTGGAGAAGAGGACGCGCACGCCGCGCGGGGGCGCCAACAGCACCGGCACGTCCAGTTCCGCGCCGTCGAAGACGCAGGTCACCTCGGCGGAGCTCTGCGCCGCCAGCATCGCCAACCCACCCAGCAGCCGGGTCCGCTGCTTGTCGAGCGGCATCGTCGGGTAGCCGGTCTTGGTGACGTTGTACCCGTCCACCACCAGGTGCGACTGCGGCAGCGCGAGCAGCTGGTCGAGCAGCGCCGGGTCGTCCTCGGCCAACGCGCGCTGCGACACGTCGTGCGGGGAGAGCGCGCCGGGTTCCACCGCCTCCACCGTCTGCGCGGGCCGGAAGTCGGCCGGTGGGAGCGCCAGTTCTCGGCGGAGCCCCTGCGCCGCCTCCAGCACGGTGTCCAGCAGCAGCCGCAGCCGCACGTCCTCCACGCTCCGCCCCTCACGGGCGGCACGCCTCCCCGTCTCCAGCGCGGTCTCGGACTCCGCCAGCCGGGCGCGCAACCGCCGCGCCTCGGCGTCGGCGGCGGCCTTCTCCGCGGCGGCGTCGGCGCGGACCTCGTCGAGTTCGGCGCGGACCTTGCGCAGCGCCGCCTCACCGCGGCGGACGTCGCTCAGCGCGCTGCGCAGCTTCCGGTGGACGGAGTCGCTCTCGCGGCGCATCACCTCGGCCTCGGAACGGTGCCGGTCGGCGTCCTCCCGCACGGCGACCCGCAGCCGGGCCACCTCCTCGCGGAGCCGGTCCAGTTCGCGGACGCGCTCCTCCTCCGCGTGCTCGGCCTGGGCCCGCTGGGTCTCCTCCCCCGCCACCGCGAGCAGCTTCACCCATCCCGGCGGACGCAGCACGTACGCTGCGGCGGCCACCTCGACCGGGTCGGCGGCCGGGGGGACGGTGCCCGATCCCAGCGCCTCGGCCAGCTCGGGCTGTTCGGTCCGCAGCCGGGCCGCGACCCGGTGGCGGAAGGCCGCGTCGGTCTCCAACGCGGTGGCGATGGCCGCGGCACCGTACTTGATGCGGCGCGTGGGGGTGAACCGTGCGTACTGCCGGAGCGACAGCGGGAGTTCGGCCACCCGGAGCCCCGCGAAGGTCTCGCCGGCGAGGACGACGACGCGGTGGCGGACGCGTTCCGGCAGCGGCCCGTCCGCCTCCTCCTCGGCGGCGCCCCGGCCCTCCCCCGTGGGGCCGGGCGCCGCGTCCGGAGTGTCGGTCACGCCGGGAGCGGGCCCGGCCGCCGCGTCCTCCCGGTCCGCCGAGCCACCGGGTGCGGGACCCCGCACCGGAACGGCCTCGGCTTCGCGGGAGTCCGGCCCCGCGGCCGTGCCGGCCGTCGCCGGCTCCTTCTCACCGCGGGGCTCGGGCTCCCGCGCGGGTTCGGATGCTGACACGCCGCCCACCGCCCGTCACGCGTCCGGGCCGGGACGCTCGACCAGTTCGACCTGGTCCACGGCGTCGCACCAGCGGCAGCGGACGGACTCGATCCGGTCCGCGAGGACTTCTCGCTCCTCGACCGCCGGCTCCCCCGCCAGATCCAGATGCACGTACTCCCGCACACGGCTGGTGCGGGTGACGTCGAACCGTGTGAGATTGCCGCACAGGGTGCAGCGCCACCTGGTCCCGTCAGCCGGCTGGGAGAGCGCCATGATCTCGTCCTACTTTCTCTTTTCGGGACTGTCCTGACGTGTAGGGCCCCCGGGTCAGCCTACGGCCTCACCGCCTCCTGACGGGGTGCCTCGCGGCGCGCCGTGCCGCGCCCGGAGCGTGCCCCGGCGCGCACCGCTGCCCGCGGGGGCGGATCGCCTAGAGTGAGCCGCGACGCCGGGCGTGCCGCCAGGACCCGAACCACCCCAGGGGAGCTCAGCCATGATCACGTCGATCGTGCTCATCAAGACCAGCGTGGACCGCATCCCGGAGATCGCGGAGCGGATCGCCGCGCTGGAAGGGGTCAGCGAGGTCTACTCCGTCACCGGCGCGCACGACCTCATCGCGATGGTGCGGGTGCCCCGCCACGACGACCTCGCCGAGGTCATCCCCGGCCGCATCAGCAAGGTGCCGGGCGTGGAGTCCACCGAGACGCACATCGCGTTCCGCACCTACTCGCAGCACGACCTGGAGGCGGCGTTCGCCATCGGCCTGGACTCCTGAGCAGGCCCGCGGCGACCCGACCTCCGGGCGGTCGGCGGCCCCCGGGCGCGACGGCCCGGGGGCGGCCCGTCAGGGCTGGTGGCTGGTCCTGACCCAGCGCTCCAGCGTGGCCGCGGCGGCGCCGTCGTCCAGCACAGCCTCGGCGCGCCCCATCTTGGCCGCCAGCTGATCGGCCAACGGGCCGTGGCCCGGTTCCAACGCCACCAGCGCGGCAGCGGAGTTGAGGACCACCGCGTCGCGGACGGGCCCCCGCTCACCGGCCAGTAGTCGCCGGGCCACCTCCGCGTTGTACCCCGCGTCGCCGCCGCGCAGCGCCTCGACGGGCACCACCTCGATGCCGACCGAGCGCGGGTCGAAGCTCTCACGGCGGACCTCGCCGTCCCGCACCACCCAGACCGTCGAGGTGCCGGTGGTCGTGAGCTCGTCCAGGCCGTCGTCACCCCGGAAGACCAGCGCCGAGGTACCGCGGGCCGCGAGCACCCCGGCGAGGATCGGCGCCATCCTGGCGTCGGCGACGCCCGTCGCCTGCGCACCGACGCGAGCCGGGTTGGTGAGCGGCCCGAGGAAGTTGAAGGTGGTGGCGATCCCCAGCTCCCGCCTCGCCGCCGCGACGTGACGCAGCGACGGGTGGAACTTCACGGCGAAGCAGAAGGTGATGCCGGCGTCCACCGCCACCTGCGCCACCCGGCCGGGAGACAGCTCCAGGTTGACGCCCAGCCGCTCCAGCACGTCGGAGGCGCCGCTGCGGCTCGACGCCGCCCGGCTGCCGTGCTTGACGACACGGGCCCCGGTGGCCGCCACCACGATGGCGGACATGGTCGAGATGTTGACGGTGCCGGCGCGGTCGCCGCCCGTCCCCACGATGTCGACCGTCGGTCCGGGGACCTCGATCAGACGGGCGTGGGAGTACATGGCGCGGACCAGTCCGTCCACCTCGGCGACCGTCTCCCCCTTCGCCCGCAGCGCCACGGCGAAGCCGGCGATCTGCGCGTCGGAGGCCTCGCCCCGCATGATGCGGTCCATCGCCCAGGCGGCGCTCTCCGCGGTCAGGTCCTCGCCGGCGAGCAGCGAACCGAGGACGTCGGGCCAGGAGCGGTCCGCCACGGTGTCGCCTCCGGCGGGGGTCGTCACAGCGCTCATGGTCGGCTCCAGGTGTCGTGCCGCTGGTGGATCACCGCAGGCGGGGTACCGGCGGCGTGGCTCGGTGCGTGGGGACGCGGGCGAACCGTGCCGTGCGTCCGTCACGTGGGAGGGAGGTTACGTGATCGGCGGCGCCGCCGCGGGCCGGCTGCCGCGTGTCCGGCGGTGGGGCCGGGAGCGCCAGCCTAGCGGCGCGCGGGGGCATGGCGACGGCCCCGTCCGATCATCGGACGGGGCCGTCGCCGCGGTCGCTCACCGCGCGGAGTGTGCCGGTCGGGCACGGGTGGGTCAGTGGTGGTGACCCTCGCCGCTGGTGATCTCCCGGTACTCCTCGGCGGTCGGCTTGGCCACCTGGCCGCTGTCACCGAAGTAGCTGCGGCTGATGCGCACGCGCACCTTCTCCACGACACCGACCTTGCGGGTGACGCCGTTGGCGTCGGTCGCGGCCGGCAGCTGCGCGGGCTGCTGCTGATCGTGCGAGGTGAGGGCGTAGAGCTTCGCCTGCGAGAGCGGCTCGTGCACCTCCACGAACTCGCCGTGCGGGAGCCGCTTGATGATGCCGGTCTCGCGACCGTGCAGCACCTTGTCGCGGTCACGACGCTGGAGCCCCAGGCAGATCCGCCGGACGATGATGAACACCACCACGGGCACGACGAAGAACGCCACGCGGCCGAAGTAGGTGATCGAGTTGATCGACAGGCCGAAGTTGATCGCCCAGAGGTCGTTGCCGCCGGCGACGAGCGCGATGAAGTACCAGCTCAGCCACGCCACACCGAAGGCGGTGCGGGTCGGGGCGTTGCGCGGGCGCTCCGCGATGTGGTGCTCGCGCTGGTCCTTGGTGACCCAGCTCTCGAAGAACGGGTACAGCGCGAGCGCGCCGAGCATCAGCGGAAGGACGACCAGCGGCGTCAGCAGACCCAGGTTCACGGTGTAGCTGTCGAACAGGACGATCTCCCAGGCCGGCATGAGCCGGACCAGTCCTTCGGAGAAGCCCATGTACCAGTCGGGTTGCGCGTTGGTCGACACCTGGTCCGGTCGATACGGCCCCAGCACCCACACGGGGTTGATGCTGGTGGTGGCCGCGATCATCGCGATGAGGCCGAAGACCAGGAAGAAGAAGCCACCGGCCTTCGCCGCGTAGACCGGGAAGAGCGGCATGCCTACGACGTTGCCGTTGGTCCGGCCGGGGCCGGCGAAGTGGGTGTGCTTGTGGAACACGATCAGGATCAGGTGCGCCACGATGAGGCCGACCATCAGCCCCGGCAGCAGCAGCACGTGCACCACGAAGAACCTGGGGATGATGTCGTAGCCGGGGAACTCGCCCCCGAACAGGAACATCTGGAGCCAGGTCCCGACCACCGGCACCGCGAGCACGGCGCCTTCCATGAAGCGGACACCGGTACCGGAGAGCAGGTCGTCCGGGAGGGAGTAGCCGGTCAGACCGGTACCCATCGCCAGCAGCAGCAGCAGGAAGCCGAACAGCCAGTTGATCTCGCGCGGCTTCCGGAAGGCGCCGGTGAAGAACACCCGCATCATGTGGAAGAAGATCGCCACGACGAAGATCAGCGCCGCCCAGTGGTGGATCTCCCGCATGAGGAGTCCGCCGCGGACGTCGAAGCTGATGTCCAGCGTGGAGGCGTACGCCTCCGACATCAGGACACCCTGCATCGGGATGTAGGAGCCGTCGTACTCGACCTCGGCCATGCTCGGCACGAAGAAGAGCGTCAGGTAGACACCCGTGAGGATCAAGATGGTGAAGGCGTAGAGGCAGATCTCACCCAGCAGGAACGACCAGTGGTCGGGGAAGATCTTGCGCATGTTGGCCTTGGCGAGGCTGTAGATGCCCACCCGCCCGTCGGCCCAGTCCGCGACGCGCTCGCCCGCCGGGGCTTTGCCCCCGCGTCGCGGCGCGCTCTTCGGCGCGTCCGTTGCCGTACTCATCCACGCTCCCAGAAACTCGGGCCGGGCGGCTCGGCGAAGTCGCCCATGGCGACCAGTTCGCCGTCGTCATTGGTCGTGATCCGCAGCTGCGGCAGGGGGTGGCCCGCCGGGCCGAAGAGCACCCGCGCACCGTCGGAGAGGTCGAACGTCGACTGGTGGCAGGGGCACAGCGCGTGGTGGGTCTGGCGCTCGTAGAGCGTCGCCGGGCAACCGATGTGCGTGCAGATCTTCGAGAAGCAGAGGATGCCCTCGTGACCCCAGTCCGCGGACTGCTCGTCCTTGATGTCGGCCGGCTCCAGCCGGACCAGCATGACGGCGGCCTTCGCGATCTCCGAGTGGAAGTCGTGGTCGTGCAGGTCCATGCCCTCGGGCATGGCCTGGGTCAGCGACCCGACCGTGATGTCCTCCGGCCGCAGCGGCAGCCCGGTGTTCTCGTTGACGATCCGCTTGCCCGCCGCCCACTTGGTGTGGAAGAGCTTGTCGCCCGGGGCGGGGCCGAGGTCGCGCAGCAGCACCACTCCGGAGAGCGGCACCAGGGCCATCGCGCCGAGGAGCGAGTTGCGCATCATCTTCCGGCGGCCGAACCCGATGCCGGACTCCTGGGTGCCGGCGCGGAAGTCCTCCAGGACCTGCGCCTTCACCTCGGGGGAGGCAGCGACCGGGTGGCGCTCGTCCGGGACCTCCTCGTCCGACATCAGCGTGCGGGCCCAGTGGACCGCGCCGGCGCCGATGCAGAACAGGGCCAGGCCCAGCGTCCAGCCGAGAGCGAAGTTGAGTCCGCTCACGTGGCCGAACGGCCAGATGTAGACGATCTTGTCGATCGGGATGAGCAGGTAGGACACGATGAAGCCCACCGTGGCCAGCGACGACAGCGCGAAGAGCAGCGTGACCACGCGCTCCGACCGCTTGGCGGCACGCTCGTCGATGTCCTGCTTGCGGGGCTCGTGTGCCGGGAGGCCCGGGTCCGCGAACGGGTCGTCCGCCACAGTCACCGCGCCGGGGTCCTGCTTGTGAGGCAGGTGTTCCTCTGACACGTCTTTAGATGATCCAGTCTCGCTACTCATGACTTCCTGGCCTTTGCCGTGTGGGCTGCGATCCACACAGCCGCGGCGACGAGCACGCCGATCCCGAACGTCCAGGCGTAGAGACCCTCACTGACCGGACCGAAACCACCGAGCGTGAAACCACCCTCGTTGGGGGACTCCGAGGTGTTGACGGCGTCCAGCCAGGCGATGATGTCGCGCTTCTGGTCCGGCGGCAGCACGGAGTCGGGGAAGCTCGGCATGGCCTGCGGCCCGGTGAGCATCGCCTCGTAGATGTGGCGGGGCTCGACGTCCTGAAGGTTCGGCGCGTACTTGCCGTGGGTCAGGGCGCCGCCCTGACCGGTGAAGTTGTGGCACTGCGCGCAGTTGGTGCGGAACAGCTCCCCGCCCTTGGCGGAGTCACCGTCCGCCGGGTTGTACGCGGACGACTCGGGGATGGCCGGCCCCGGCCCGAAGGTGGCGATGTAGGCCGCCAGCTGGGCGGTCTCCTCGGGCGAGTAGTCCTTGGGCTTCTTGGGCGCCTGGGGGCCCTCGGCGGCCATCGGCATGCGGCCGGTGGCGACCTGGAAGTCCACCGCCGCGGCACCGACACCGACAAGGCTCGGGCCGTCGCTGCCGCCCTGACCGCCGAGTCCATGGCAGCTGGAGCAGCCGACGGCGTAGAGCTTCTTGCCCTCTTCGATCGCCAGCGAGCTGTCCGAGGCCTCGGCCTTGGCCTCGCCCGCGGGAGCGAGCGCGGTGTACAGCCCCCCTGTGGTCGCCAGCGCAAAAAGGAGGACGACGAGCGCCGCCAGCGGATGGCGCCGTCGTGCGGAGAGCTTTTTCACGGATTACCCCGGTGTCAGGATCTTCTGCGTCGGTACGTGGGTCGTGCGCGGCCGGACGGACCGGCGCGGTCACTGCGTTGCGTGCTACTTGATGATGTAGATCGTGATGAACAGGCCGATCCAGACGACGTCCACGAAGTGCCAGTAGTACGACGTCACGATTGCCGCCGTCGCCTGCTCGTGCGTGAAGCGCCGGGCCATGAAGGTCCTGGCCAGCACCAGCAGGAAGGCGATGAGGCCCCCCAGCACGTGCAGACCGTGGAAACCGGTCGTGAGGTAGAACACCGAGCCGTACGGGTCGGACGAGAGCGTGATGCCCTCGTGCGCGACCAGTTCCACGTACTCGGCCACCTGGCCGCCGATGAAGACCGACCCCATGACGAAGGTGATCGCGAACCACATCCGGAGCCGCTTCACGTCACCGCGTTCGGCGGCGAAGACGCCGAACTGACAGGTGAGCGAGGAGAGCACCAGGATCGTGGTGATCGTCAGGGCGTACGGCACGTTCAGCAGGTCCGCCTGGGACTGCCAGTACTCGCTGCCCATCACCGATCGCAGGGTGAAGTACATCGCGAAGAGGGCCGCGAAGAACATCAGCTCGGAGCTCAGCCAGATGACTGTGCCGACGCTCGTGAGGTTCGGCCGGTTGACCGAGTGATGCGCGTGCCCGGTTTCTGCTTCTGCTGTTGCTGTCGCCACGCCCGACATTATGTCGGTCGCTTATCCCGCACTCACCCCCGGGGGTCCTGTTCGGTGTGTCCGGGCAGATGTGCGCCTCCCCGGAGGGCCCCGAAGTGCCCCGGCGGCACCCGTCCGCGCCCTTCCCCTGCCGCTCGCGGGCACCGACGGAGTACGATCCGGCCAGCGGCGTCCGCACCGGCGGGCTCGGGCATTCCATCGAGGAGGACGGATGCAGCGCACCGCCACGGTGCTGGTCTACAGCGACAACGTGAACACCCGCGAGGAGGTCCGGATGTCGGCGGGGCGGCGGCCCGCCTCGGACGTCCCGCCGGTCGAGTACGTGGAGTGCGCGACACTGCCGGCGCTGCTCACCCTGTTGGAGGAGGGCGGCATCGACGCCTGCGTGCTGGACGGCGAGACCGCGCCCGCCGGCGGCATGGGCGTCTGCCGGCAGATCAAGGACGAGATCTTCGACTGCCCGCCGGTGCTGCTGCTGATCGGCCGGCCGCAGGACGCCTGGCTGGCGACCTGGAGCCGCGCCGAGGCCGCCGTGCCGCACCCGCTGGACCCGGCCGAGGTGGCTCACGGGCTGGCCGAGGTGCTGCGGCGCCGACTGCCCGCCACGGTGTAGTCCCGGCCTCGCACCACGACGCCGCCGTCCGTCCCCCGTGAGGGGGCCCGGGCGGCGGCGTCGTCGTTCCGGGCGACGCCCGGGACGCCGGCTCACAAGGAGGGACGCAGCCGGCCGCTGTCGCCCGGTTCCGGCTTCGCCTCGGCGTCGCCGTGGAGCGCGCTCCCCTGGCGCCAGTCGTCCCAGGACATGTTCCAGTCGCCGAACCCGTTGCCGAACAGGTCCATGTCGTTGCCGTAGCCGTTGACGTGCTCGACGATGTCGCCCACCTTGGCGAACTCGAAGAACCAGCGGGCGTTCTCCGTGCTGAGACCGGTGCAGCCGTGGCTGACGTTCTGCGCGCCGTGGGACCCGACCGACCAGGGCGCGCCGTGGACGTACTCGCCGCTCCACGTCAGCCGGGCGGCCCAGTAGACGTCGAGGTCGTAGTACTCGGAGCTCCCCTGGGCGATGCCGATGCTGCTGCCGTTCATCCGGACGTGCTGTTCCTTGCCGAGGATGACCTTCTTGCCCTCGCGGGTCCGGAAGCCCTCCTTGCCGGTGGTCATCGGCATGGTGCGGACGACCTCGCCGTTGCTGGTGACGGTCATGGTGAGGGTGCCGATGTCGGCGATCGCCTCCACCCGGTCACCCGTACGGATGGTCAGCGGCTCGCTCTCGGCGCCGCGCAACCCGTCCTGGACGTGCACTCCCGCGAGTTCGGAACTCACCCGGACGGTGGCGTTGGCCGGCCAGTACTCCGCCGGGCGGTAGTGCATCGTGGCGCCGTCGGCCCAGTGCCAGGTGCCCTCGGTCGCGGGTTCGGACTCGACCGTCAGCAGCCGTTCGACGACCGCGCGCGCCTCGCGGCTCTCGACCTCCTCGCTGAGCTCGGCGATCACCGGCTGGCCGACGCCGTAGGTGCCGGCCTCGGGGCCGAAGGTGATCTCCAGCGCGGTCGAGTCCGCGTCCTTGGTGGTGAAGACGTGGGTGCGGCGCCCGGGGTGGCCGTCGCGGTTCTCGGTCGCCACCTCGACGGTGTACTCGATACCGGCGGCCAGTGGCGTGGTGCTGGTCCACGCCCCGCCGTCGGCCGTCAGTTCGCCGGTGACGGTGCGTCCCGCCGCGTCGACGGCGGTGACGTCGGTGATGCGGGACTCCTCGGAGGTGGCGGTGACCCGGAGCGGGTCGGCGGGGTCGACCGCCGCCTGCTCGGGACCCTCCGCCGGGCCGAAGGAGACGTCCGCGGCGGCGTCGTAGGGACCGGTCGACCTCGGGGGCTCGGGGCCGCCGGAGCAGCCGGCGAGGCCGATCATCAGAGGGGCGAGTATCAGGGCGCAGCCGAGCGTCAGACGACGCCGGGCTGCCGCGCGGGGCGGACCGGCCGCGCGACCGCCGGAGGCGGCCGGGGCGGGGTGCCCGTCGGTGACGACATTCCCGTGACTCATGGTCATAAAATATGAAGAATATCCGCCATCAGCCTGTCGAGCGCGTGCAAACGGGTCGGTCCCCGGACGTGATGTCCGGGGACCGACCCGTTCGGCGGTCGCGGCGGCCGGGAGGGCCGCCCGGTACTACTGGGTCTGGTTCTCGCCCCGGTAGTACTCGAAGATCCACAACCACAGGCCGATGGCCAGCAGCGGTGCGGTGAAGAAGAGGAACCACCAGCCGAAGACCGGGCCGAGGAAGGCGAACATGCACCCCAGGCCGAGCGCCAGCGGCGCCCAGCTGTGCGGGGAGAAGAAGCCCAGCTCGCCCGCGTCGTCCGCGACGTCGGCGTCCTTGTCGTCCTGCGCCCCGGTGTCCACGCGGCGAGCGGTGAAGACCAGGTAGTACCCGATCATGATGCTCAGGCCGAAGGAGAGGAACAGGGCGGTCGTACCGACCGGCTCCTTGGACCAGACGCCGTACACGATGGCGACGACCAGGATGAAGCCGGCCAGCCAGTTGAACATGTGGCCCTGGATCTTCACTTGGTGTCCTCCTCACGGGACACGCCGGCGACGGCGCCGCGGTGCTCCAGCTGGTCCCGCTCGGCCATCTGCGGGTGGTGCAGATCGAAGGCGGGGGATTCCGAACGGATACGCGGCAGCGTGACGAAGTTGTGCCGCGGCGGCGGGCAGGAGGTCGCCCACTCCAGGGAGCGGCCGTAGCCCCAGGGGTCGTCGACCTCGATCTTCTCGCCGTACTTCCAGGTCTTCCAGATGTTGTAGAAGAACGGGAGGATCGACAGACCGAGCAGGAACGAACCGATGGTCGAGATCATGTTGAGCGTGGTGAAGCCGTCGGCCGCGAGGTAGTCGGCGTACCGGCGGGGCATGCCCTCGGCGCCGAGCCAGTGCTGCACCAGGAACGTGCCGTGGAAGCCCACGAACAGCGTCCAGAAGGTGATCTTACCGAGCCGCTCGTCCAGCATCTTCCCGGTGAACTTCGGCCACCAGAAGTGGAAGCCGGCGAACATCGCGAAGACCACCGTGCCGAAGACCACGTAGTGGAAGTGGGCCACCACGAAGTAGGAGTCCGAGACGTGGAAGTCCAGCGGGGGCGAGGCCAGGATGACACCGGTGAGACCACCGAAGAGGAACGTCACCATGAAGCCGATCGTCCACAGCATCGGCGTCTCGAAACTCAGCGAGCCCCGCCACATGGTGCCGATCCAGTTGAAGAACTTCACACCGGTCGGTACCGCGATCAGGAACGTCATGAACGAGAAGAACGGCAGCAGTACCGCGCCCGTCACGTACATGTGGTGCGCCCACACCGTCACCGACAGGCCGGCGATGGCGATGGTCGCGGCCACCAGGCCGATGTAGCCGAAGATCGGCTTGCGGCTGAAGACCGGGATGATCTCGGAGACGATGCCGAAGAACGGCAGCGCGATGATGTACACCTCGGGATGGCCGAAGAACCAGAACAGGTGCTGCCACAGGATCGCGCCGCCGTTGGCGGAGTCGAAGATGTGCGCACCGAAGATCCGGTCCGCGGCGAGGCCGAAGAGGGCGGCGGCCAGCACCGGGAAGGCCAGCAGGACCAGCACACCGGTCAGCAGCACGTTCCAGGTGAAGATCGGCATCCGGAACATCGTCATGCCGGGCGCGCGCATGCAGATGATCGTCGTGATGAAGTTGACCGCGCCGAGGATCGTGCCGAAGCCGCCGAGCGCCAGGCCCATCACCCACATGTCCGCGCCCATGCCGGGCGAGTGGACCGCGTTGGAGAGCGGCGAGTAGGCGAACCAGCCGAAGCTGGCCGCGCCCTGCGGGGTGAAGAAGGCACCGACGACGATCAGGCCGCCGAAGAGGTACAGCCAGTACGCCAGCATGTTCAGCCGCGGGAACGCCACGTCGGGCGCACCGATCTGCAGCGGCATGATCCAGTTGGCGAAACCGGCGAAGAGCGGCGTCGCGAAGAGCAGCAGCATCACCGTGCCGTGCATGGTGAACAGCTGGTTGAACTGCTCGTTGCTGACGAGCTGGGTCCCCGGACGGGCGAGTTCGGCCCGCATGATGAGGGCCATCGCGCCGCCGACGACGAAGAAGAAGAACGACGTGATGAGGTACATCGAGCCGATCGTCTTGTGGTCGGTGGTGGTGAGCCACTTGACGACGATCTGGCCCGGCGTCTTCTTGCGCGCGGGTGGCGAGGCCGGTACCGACCCCGTCTTCTCGGGTGAGCTGTCGAGGATGGTCACGGCTGGTTCGTCTCCGCGTTCTTGGCGGCGTCGGTCTGCTCGATACCCGCCGGGATGTAGCCGGTCTGGCCGCGGTCGGCCAGATCCTGCAGGTGCTCCTGGTACTCCTCCGGCGAGACGACCTTGACGTTGAACAGCATCCGCGAGTGGTCCACACCGCACAGCTCGGCGCACTTGCCGAGGAAGGTCCCCTGCTTGTTGGGGGTCACCTCGAAGCGGTTGGTGTGACCGGGGATGACGTCCATCTTCATCAGGAACGGCACCACCCAGAACGAGTGGATGACGTCACGCGAGGTCAGGATGAACTGGACGGTCTCGCCCTCGGGGAGCACGAGGGTCGGACCGGGGTTGCCGGTGTCGGCGTCACGGTCGGCGGGGGTGCCGATGTCGTAGACACCGTCGGCGTTCTCGGGGACCGCGTCCATCATGCGGTCGGGGATGGCCGACAGTTCGGGCGAGTCGGGTGCGAAGACGTCACCCTCACCGACCGGCTCCAGGTAGTTGAATCCCCAGCTCCACTTGAAGCCCACGACGTTGATGACGTGGTCCGGCTGGTCCGAGGTCTTCATCAGCTCGGTCTGGTCACGTGCTGTGAAGTAGAACAGCACCGAGACGATGATCAGCGGAACGAGGGTGTAGAGCGCCTCGATCGGCAGGTTGTACCGCGTCTGCGGCGGGACCTCCACCTTGGTGCGCGAACGGCGGTGGAAGAAGACGCTCCACGCGATCAGACCCCACACGATCACACCGGTGATCAGTGCGGCGATCCACGACCCCTGCCACAGGGACAGGATGCGCGGCGCTTCCTCCGTTGCCGGACTGGGCAGCCCGAGGCGGGGCAAATCCTCGGATGTGCAACCGGTGGCGGTTGCCAGGACCAGGCCCGCGATGAGCGCCTGCGGCAGTACCCGCCGCATCGGACGCCGCGTCGAGCGGTCGGAGCCGTTGGGACTCACGTAGCGCCTTCCCGAGAGTCTCGCCCGTGCGCCCGGTCGCCGCCATCGCTCGGCGACGGGGCACTGACCCTGGCACGGGCAGGGTTTGGATATTTACGCGGACCAAACCCTACTGGACACCCCCGGGCGTTGCGCGGGGAGGGTGCCCAACGCGCCGTGCCGCCCCACCAGGGGACGTACCGGACACGCCGCCGCCGGTAGCGGGGCCGGGGCGCCCCTCCACAGGGGCCGGCGGCAGGCCACGCCCCGGCGCTCCGCCCCGGGCGTAGCCTGCCGGGGTGACGTACTTCGACGCCGCCTCCTCCGCTCCCCCGCACCCCGTCGCCCGCGAGGCGTTCCTCGCCGCCTGGGAGGAGGGGTGGGCCGATCCCGCGCGACTGCACCGCGAGGGGCGGCGCGCCCGACTGCTGCTGGACGCGGCCCGGGAGGGCACCGCCGAACTGCTCGACTGCCGCCCCGACGAGCTGGCCTTCACCACCTCGGGGACCCGGGCGCTGCATACCGGGATCGCCGGAACGCTGGCGGCACGCCACCGGGTCGGCCGCCGGCTGCTGCACTCCGCCGTCGAGCACTCGGCGGTGCTGCACGCGGCGGAGAGCCACCGCGGCGCCGGGGGCACGGCAGTGGAGGTCCCGCCCGACCGGGCCGGCAGGACCGCGGTCGCCGACTGGTCCGGGGCGCTCACCCCGGACACCGCGTTGGCCGTGCTCCAGTCCGCCAACCACGAGGTGGGCACCGAACAGCCGGTCGAGGAGGTCGCGGAGGTGTGCGGCGCGGCCGGCGTACCGCTCCTGGTGGACGCGGCCCAGTCCGTTCCCTGGGGCGAGGTGCCGGGTCGGTGGTCGCTGCTGACGGCGAGCGCGCACAAGTGGGGCGGCCCCGGCGGGGTCGGGTTGCTCGTGGTGCGCAAGGGCACCCGCTTCGCGCCCCCGGAACCGCACGACGAACGGGAGTCGGGCCGCTCCCCGGGGTTCCCCTCGCTCCCGGCGGTGGTCGCGGCGGCGGCCTCGCTGCGCGCGGTGCGTGCCGAGGCGACGGCCGAGGCCGAGCGGCTCCGCGCGCTGGTGCGGCGCATCCGGACGCGGGTGCCGGAGGAGGTGCCGGACACCTGGGTGGTGGGCCACCCGGAGCTGCGCCTGCCGAACGTCGTCACCTTCTCCTGCCTGTACGCGGACGGCGAGGCGCTGCTGGACGGTCTGGACCGGGAGGGGTTCGCCGTCTCCTCGGGTTCCTCGTGCACCTCCTCCACCCTCACCCCCAGCCATGTGCTGCGGGCGATGGGTGTGCTGTCGGAGGGGAACGTGCGGGTGTCGCTGCCGCGCGGCACGGCCGAGTCCGACGTCGAGCGGTTCCTGGCGGCGCTGCCCCGGGTGGTCGGTGCGGTCCGCGACCGGCTCGCCGGTCCGGTCGTCCCGGACGGCCCCGGTGGCACTGCGGAGCCCGACGACACGGCGGAGCCGGATTGCCCCGCGGGCGGGAGCGCCGCCGGGGCGACGCCGGCCGGAGTCACCGAGGTCGAGGTGGACGCGCTGGGGCGGCGGTGCCCGATCCCGGTCATCGAGCTCGCCAAGGTGCTCCCCGGCGTCCCGGTGGGCGCGGTGGTGCGGGTACTGGCCGACGACTCGGCCGCGCGGCTGGACATCCCCGCGTGGTGCGAGATGCGCGGTCAGGAGTACCTCGGCGAGGAGCCGTTGGCCGGGCCGGGGCGGGGCGGCAGCGCCTATCGGGTCCGCCGCACGGGGTGACCGCCGGGTCCGGCGGTGCGCGGCACGCGACCGCCCGCCGGCATCGCGCGGGGGCGCTGGGCGGCGGGCGGTGCGGTCAGGTGTCAGGCGCCCAGGTAGCCGCGCACCTCGTCGCCGGCCTCCTGGCCGTACGCCTTGGTCAGCCGCTCCAGGAACGACCCCCGGCTGAGGGTGTACTCCTGGGTGCCGACCGTCTCGATGACCAGGGTCGCCAGCATGCAGCCGACCTGCGCGGAGCGTTCCAGCGAGGCGCCCCACACCAGGCCGGAGAGGAAGCCCGCGCGGAACGCGTCGCCGACTCCGGTGGGGTCGGCCTTGCGCTCCTCCTCCGGGCAGTCCACGTGGATCGGCTGCTCGCCCGCCCGCTCGATGACCGCGCCCTTGGGACCGAGGGTGGTCACGCGGGTCCCGACCCGGCGCAGCACCTCCTCGGCGTCCCAGCCGGTCTTGGTCTCGATGAGCGCCTTCTCGTACTCGTTGCTGAAGAGGTAGGTGGCGCCGTCGGTGAGGGTGCGGATCTCCTCCCCCTCCATGCGGGCCAGCTGCTGGGAGTAGTCCGCGGCGAAGGGGATCTCCCGGGTCCGGCACTCCTCGGTGTGACGGAGCATCGCCTCGGGGTCGTCGGCACCGATGTGCACCAGGTCCAGGCCGCCGACGCGGTCGCCGACGGACTTCAGCTCGATCTGGCGGGCCTCGCTCATGGCGCCGGTGTAGAAGGAGCCGAGCTGGTTGTGGTCGGCGTCGGTGGTGCAGACGAACCGGGCGGTGTGCAGCGTCTCGGAGATCCGCACGGAGGCGGTGTCCACCCCGTGGCGGTCCAGCCAGTCGCGGTACTCCACGAAGTCCGCGCCCGCGGCGCCGACCAGGACCGGCGAGGCGCCCAGCCCGCCCATTCCGAAGCAGATGTTGGCGGCGACACCGCCGCGCCGCACCTCCAACCCGTCCACCAGGAACGACAGCGAGAGGTTGTGCAGTTGATCCCCGACGAGCTGGTCCGCGAAGCGGCCCGGGAACGTCATCAGATGGTCGGTGGCGATGGAGCCGGAGACGGCGATACGCACTGCGGGCTGCTCCTCTGTGAGGAAGGGGACGGTCGGTGGCCTGGCGCGGACCAGGCTACCGGCCGCCGGTGGCGGCGCGCTGCGGTACGGCGGCACCCGGCGGGAACCCGGAACGCCTCCGGTCCGTCGAAGGAGGACAACGGGCCCGGCTCGGTCCCGCCGACGAAGGAGCCACTGTGTCAGAGCGAGAGGCCGTCCTCGACGACGACGTCGCAGCCCGTCGCGGACGCGGCAGATGGCTGCCGGTGGCTGCGGTCGCCGCCGCCGTCACCCTGCTGGCGGGCGGCGCGTACGGCGTGAACCGGATCACCGACGGCACTCCCGCCACCGAGCCGCGGCCGTTGGCGCTGACTCCGAACCCCGGCGGCGGAGCGGCCCTGCACGAATCCGCCGTGTACCCCGCCTCGTCCGTCTTCCACCGGGTCACCGGGGAGCTTCCCGCGCTGGACGCGGCCGAGGCCCCCGTGTACGGGTACGGCGAGGCGATCGACGAGGCCACCGTCCGGGAGCTGGCCGCGACGCTGAAGGTGTCGGGCGAACCGCGGCTGGTCGGCGACGCCTGGGAGGTCGGCCCCGAGCAGCCCGGGGTGGCCGGCGCGCGGCTGATGGTGACCGCGGACGGCGAGGGTGCCTGGCGGGTGACCGGACCGGACCACGCCCTCACACGGAGCGTGCCGCCGCCGGGTGACACGCCTCCGGCCGACCCGACGGAGGGCCCCGCCGTCGAGCCGGCGCCGGGGATGCCGGCGGACCCGGACGGCTCGCAGTCCTCGCCCGCGATGCCCGAACCCGCCGGGCCGGAGCCGGTCATGCCGCCGCGGGACCTGCCCGACGACTCGGGCGCGGAGCCCGGTGCCCCCGACGCGGAACGCGTCGTCCCCGGGCCGCACGACGGCGAGCGCGGCCTGGTCGACGCCCCCGTGCCGGAGGACCTCCTCCTCCCGGACGGCCCGGCCGGTCCCCCGCCCTCGGCGGAGGAGGCACTCGCCGCCGTCGTCCCGCTGCTGGAGCGGCTCGGCCTCGACCCGGCCGCGGCCGAGGCCACCGACACCGCGGGCGACCGGCGCACGGTGCGCGTGGCCCGGCAGGTCGACTCCCTCCCCGCGCCGGGGCTGGGGACGCGACTGGAGGTCGACGCCCGGGGAGTGGTGGTGTCCGGGCAGGGCACGCTCGGGGACCCCGTCTCCGGTGACGCCCCCTACCCGCTGATCGACGCGGCTGAGGCGCTACTCGCCCTCAACGGCGGTATCGCGGAGCCGCCGGAGGCCGCCGCGGTGGTGGAGGTCTCCGAGGTCGGGCTCGGTCTGGTGCGGCACCGCGTCGCCGGCGAACCGGTGCTGGTGCCGGCCTGGCTGTTCACCCCGGCGATGGCGCCCGACGCCGAACCCGTCGCCCGGGTCGCCGTCACGCCGGAGCTGCTGACGGGGGTCTCCGACGACGTCGCGCCGAGCACCGGCGGTGCCTCCGAGCCGGGCGACCCCGGGACGGTGGACCTCGACGGCGCGGTCGGTCGCGCGCCCGACTCCGACTTCAGCGGGGAGACCTGGTCGCTGGAGCCCGCGGAGGCCACCGCGACGTCACTGGTCTACCACGACTCGACCGGGGCCTGCGGCGAGTACGAGGCGTTCGCGGAGGAGACGCCCGACACCATCACCATCACCGTCGAGCAGATCGACCCCGATCCGGACCAGATCTGCACCCTGCAGTTGGTACCCGGGACGTTCGACGTCGAGCTGGACGAGCCGCTGGGCGACCGGACGGTCCGCAACAGCCTGGGCGCGGAGATCGAGGTGCCGGGCCGGTGACCGGCGGCCCCGTTCCGGGCGACCGCCCCGGTTAGTCTCCGCACCCGCCCGGTGGCGTCCGGGTGGGTGCGGACGGTCGGCCCGGCGTTGTGAGGGTCCGGGCCGACCAGGGTCGGGGTCGGGGGGCGCGCCATCGCGAACGGCGGGGCCCCCGGCCCCGGTTGCGCACGTGGTGGACCGCCGGTCATCGGCATCGCCCCGCGGCGCCGGCGGGCGGGCGGTGGCCCACACCCGCGGCTCCCCGCCCGCGGCTCCACACTCACGGCGAAGCCGCCACGGCGGTGCCGTGGCGGCTTCGGTCGCGAGCGGCATCCCTCCCCGGCGGGGCGGGGAAGCGGGTCGCGTCAGTTGAACGAGTCGCCGCAGGCGCAGGAGCCGGTGGCGTTCGGGTTGTCGATGGTGAAACCCTGCTTCTCGATGGTGTCGACGAAATCGATGGAGGCGCCGCCGAGGTACGGGGCGCTCATCCGGTCGGTGACGACCTTGACGCCGTCGAAGTCCTTGATGACGTCGCCGTCGAGCGACCGCTCGTCGAAGAACAGCTGGTAGCGCAGGCCGGAGCAGCCACCGGGCTGCACCGCCACCCGGAGCGAGAGGTCGTCGCGGCCCTCCTGCTCCAGCAAGGTCTTCACCTTCGCCGCGGCAGCGTCGGACAGGATGATGCCGTCGCTCACAGCGGTCTTGTCCTCAACGGACATCTGCTCACTCCCGGGTAGTACGGACTGCTGGGCCGACTGCTGCAACAGCCGGTGTCCCGGATTCATTCCGGTGCTTCGTCGGTCTGTCCCCCATCGTCCCACACCGGCGGCTGAAGGCCGAGGGCGTGCGCGGCGCCCCCGCTGCCGCCCGCACCCCACCCCTGCCCCCCGGCCTGCGGCGGCGGGGGCGCACCCCGGCGGGAGCCCGGGAGGCAGCGGCATGCGTCACATCGACGCGATGGACGTCGTCACGGCGACGAGAAGTCGCTATCATGAATAGCGTCAATCAGACGAAAAGGGCCTCGGAAACCTGGCACACACCGCTGGGACGCGGTGGGCCACGGCCCGGAGCCGCAGCAGCGCGTCCCCGCGCCGACACCGCGTGGACAAGAGAGGTGTGCGCCGTGACCACCGCCCATCCCCTGGACGTACAGCCCACCCCGCTGGCCCTGCTGCTGCTCGGCCGCCAGTCGGACCCGGCCAGCGAGCGGGGCGTGGACTGCCCCGGCGACCTGCCCTCCCCGTCCGACCCCGACCTGGTGGCACGCGCCCGCGCCGCCAAGGAGGCGCTGGGCGACCGGGTCTTCGTCCTGGGCCACCACTACCAGCGCGACGAGGTCATCGAGTTCGCCGACGTGACCGGTGACTCCTTCAAGCTCGCGCGCGACGCGGCAGCCCGCCCGGAGGCGGAGTACATCGTCTTCTGCGGCGTCCACTTCATGGCGGAGTCGGCCGACATCCTGACCACCGACGCCCAGCAGGTCGTCCTGCCCGACCTGGCCGCGGGCTGCTCCATGGCCGACATGGCCACCGCCGAGCAGGTCGCCGAGTGCTGGGACGTGCTCACCGAGGCGGGTGTCGCCGGGACGACGGTCCCGGTCTCCTACATGAACTCCTCCGCCGACATCAAGGCGTTCACCGGGCGTCACGGCGGCACGATCTGCACCTCCTCCAACGCCCACCGCGCGCTCGAGTGGGCGTTCGAGCAGGGGGAGAAGGTCCTGTTCCTCCCCGACCAGCATCTCGGCCGAAACACCGCCGTGCGGGACATGGGCATGTCGCTCGACGACTGCGTCGTCTACAACCCGCACAAGCCCGGCGGCGGCCTCACCCCCCAGCAGCTGCGGGACGCCCGGATGATCCTCTGGCGCGGCCACTGCTCGGTCCACGGCAGGTTCTCGCTGGACTCGGTGGCCGAGGTCCGGGAGCGCATACCCGGCGTCAACGTCCTGGTCCACCCGGAGTGCAAGCACGAGGTGGTGGCCGCGGCCGACCACGTCGGATCGACGGAGTACATCATCCGGGCGCTGGAGGAGGCGCCCGCCGGGTCGAAGTGGGCGATCGGCACGGAGCTGAACCTGGTCCGGCGCCTCGCCGCCCGCTACGCGTCGCAGGACAAGGAGGTCGTCTTTCTCGACCGCACGGTCTGCTTCTGCTCCACCATGAACCGCATCGACCTGCCACACCTGGTGTGGGCGCTGGAGTCGCTGGCCGCGGGGCGGGTCGTCAACCGGATCCAGGTCGACCCCGAGACCGAACGGTACGCCCGCGCCGCGCTGGAGCGCATGCTCGCGCTCCCCTGATCCGGAGCCCCCGCGGGTGGACGGCCGAGCGTTCTCGGCCCTCCACCGGCGGGGGCTGCCGTCCGCGGGGGCTGCCGTCCGGGCGGCGGGCCCGGGTCAGTCGGGGAGGGTCGCGCGGGCGTCGAAGTACTCCCCCGGCACGCCGCCGTCCTGCCGCCCCCCGCACCCCTCGGCCAGCAGCAGCAGACCCAGCAGCGTGCCGACGACCGCCGCCACGAGTCCCCACGAACGCCCGCTCATCCGCCGATGATCGCAGTCCGCACCCACCCTCCGGAAGCCCCTCTCCCGAAGCCCGCACGTGGCGGCCGGCCTCACGGCGGGCGGCCCGGCGGCGGGCTCTGGACCGGCGGCGGGCGCCCCGGCGACAATGGGCGGATGCTGCTGCGCCGTGTGCGGGACAGCCCGCGTGACACCGAGTCGGTCCGGAGAGTGGCCGTCGCCTCCGGCCACGGCACGGGACCGGACGGCGAACGCACCCGGGCCGGTCGCGGTCAGGGGCCGCGCGACACCGGCGACGGGCCGGCCCGTCGGGCGACGCCCCCTCCCGGCCCCCGCACCGACACCGGCCCGGGGGCCGGGTCGGGCGGCCCGGCCGACCACGCGTCCACCGACGAGGCGGATTCTCCGGTGGCCGCGGTACGCCACCGCAGGGCCACCGAGCACCTCGTCCGCACCGACCCGGACGGCTGCTGGCTGGCGGAGGACGGCACCGGCCGGACGGTCGGCGCCGTCCGGGCCTCGCTGCGTGAGGGCACCTGGGCGCTCTCCCTGCTGGTGGTACGGCCGGAGGCGCGCGGCTCCGGAGTCGGCGGCGCGCTGCTCGACCGCGCGATGGCCTACGGTCGCGGCACGCTCCGCGGCATCGTCCGGGGAACGGGCGACCCGGTCGCCGCGCGGCTGCTGCGGCACGCCGGCTTCGCCCTCCACCCGACGCTGCGGCTGTCCGGTCCGCTCGACCCGTCGGGGCTGCCCACTCCGGACGGCCCGGCGGTCGAGGGCGGCGCCGGACAGCGCGACCTCATGGACTCGGTCGACCGGGCGGTGCGCGGCGGCGCGCACGGCCCGGACCACGACGAGCTGCTGCTCCACCACCGGGTGGTCGTCGCGGACGACCTGGCCGGCAGCGGCTACTGCTACGTGGCGGAGGACGGCCGGGTGGAGCTGCTGGCCGCCACCTCCCGCCGCATCGCCTCCCGACTGCTGACGGCGGCCCTGCTGAGCCTGCCCGCGGGAACCGCGGTGACGGTGGACCAGCTCACGGCGGACCAGCAGTGGGCACTGGACGTGGGGCTGGCGGCGGGACTCCGCGTGACCGGTTCCGGCGTGGTGGGGCTGCGCGGGATGCGGCCACCGACGCCCTACGTGCCCTCGGCCGCCTTCCTCTGACCGCGCGACACCGCGCCCGGTGGTGGGGCGCGGCGGCGCGGGAGTCGGGCGCTGCGACCCGTCAGCCGGCCCGGCCCGGTCGCACCAGCCCCGACTCGTAGGCCGTCATGACCAGTTGCGCCCGGTCGCGGGCGGCCAGCTTGGCGAGCAGCCGGTTCATGTGGGTCTTGACCGTCAGGGGGCTGACGTGGAGCCGCGACGCGATCTCGTCGTTGGACCGGCCGCGGGCCACCTCCAGCAGCACCTCCCGCTCCCGTGCGGTGAGTGTCTCCACTCCTGCGGCGGCGGCCGGTGAGGGGCCCGGGCCGTCACCGGCGAGGAAGCGCTCGATCAGTCCGCGGGTCGCCGAGGGCGAGAGCAGGGCCTCCCCCGCGGCGGCGACCCGGATGGCGGTCAGCAGCTCGTCCGGTCCCGCGCTCTTCCCCAGGAAGCCGCAGGCCCCGGCGCGGAGCGCCTCCACCACGTAGTCGTCCTGCTCGAAGGTGGTCAGGATGACGACGCGGACCGCGGCGAGCGTCGGGTCGGCGGTGATGGCGCGGGTCGCGGCGATGCCGTCCGTGCCCGGCATCCGGATGTCCATCAGCACCACGTCACAGGGGCGTTCCGCCAGCAGGCGTACCGCCGCGTCGCCGTCGGCGGCCTCGCCCACCACCGTCATGTCCGGCTCGGAGTCCACCAGGACGCGGAAGGCGCTGCGCAGCAGCGCCTGGTCGTCCACGAGGAGCACGGTCGTCGTCATGAGCGGCGCCCCCACAGCAGCCGCGCCGGCGAGGGGCAGGCGAAGGAGACGGGCGGCACGCCGCACGCAGGCGGAACCGACTCCTGCGGGGCCTCCCCCGGCCTGGCCAGGGGGAGGCCGACCCGCACCTCGAAACCGCCACCGGGCGCCGGCCCGGCGGCGAAGCCGCCGCCGAGCGCCTCGGCGCGCTCCCGCATCCCGGTGAGTCCGTGTCCACCGCCGTTGCGGCCGGTGGCTGCCGGGCCGGGGGAGCCGTCGTCGCGGACGGTGATCTCCAGGGCGGCGGAGCCGCTCCGCGGTCCGGGGACCCGGACGATCCGCACGACGGCGCGGGCACCCGGACCGGCGTGCTTGTGGACGTTGGTGAGCGCCTCCTGCACCACCCGGTAGGCCGCGAGGTCCACCGCCGCCGGCAGCGGCGCCCGGGGCTCGGGCCGGTCGACGACGACCCGCATCCCGGCACGCCCGCACCCCTCGACCAGCTCGTCGAGGCGGGCCAGGCCCGAGGCCGGCTCGGTGGGGGCGACCGGGTCGTCCTGCTGGCGCAGCAGGACGACGGTGGACTGCAGCTCCTCCAGCGCCTGCCGACTCGCCTCCCGGACATGGGTCAACGCCTCGCGCGCCTGGTCGGGACGGTTCTCCATGACGTGCGAGGCGACACCGGCCTGCACGTTGACCATGGCGATGTGGTGCGCGACGACGTCGTGGAGCTCGCGGGCGATCCGCATCCGCTCCTCCGCCACCCGGCGGCGCGCCTCCTCCTCGCGGGTCTTCTCCGCGTGGTCCGCCCGTTCGCGGATACCGGCCATCACGGCCCGGTGACCGCGCACGGCGTCCCCGGCCGCGGCAGCCGCCGCGTACCAGGCGAGGATGGCGAAGTTCTCGGCGGCGTACCAGGGGTTCGGGCCGAAGACCATCGCCGCGGCGGTCCCCGTGACGGTGACGACCAGCCCGATCCGCCAGGTCGCGGCGCGGCCCGCCCGGTTGGCGACGGTGAACAGCGCCACCAGGACGGCCACCGAGACGACCGGACTCCGGTCGGAGACGGCGGGCAGCGCCGCGCCGATCACGACCTCGGCGACCGACGCCAGTGTCGTGAGCGCCAGCACCACGATCGGGCAGCGGCGGCGCAGCACCAGCGCCCCGGCGGCGATCACGGCGAGGCAGAGGCTGTGGGGCGCGAGGTCGCGGACGTCGATCGCGCCGTAGCCGGGGTGCTGGGCCACGGCGACCGAGCCGGCGACCATCGCGCTGAGCACGACGGCGGCGAGTGCCGCGTCCACCCACAGCGGGTGGTCGGCGGCCCAGCGGCGTGCCCGCGCGGCGGCGTGCGGCTGCCCGGGAGTCGGCCCGAGGTCTGCCCGGACGCCGTCCGGCGAGGCCGGGGGCGGCTGGCTGTCGACGCCGGTCGTCGTCACGACGGTGGGACGGGCCCGCTCGGCGGCCGGGGATCGGCCGGCGCGACCGGCGACGCGCCGGTGCGGCACGGGACCGGGCTCGGGCCGGGGAGGGGGCTGGGGCACGGTACCGCGCGACGCGGCGGTCTGCGGAGCGCTCACGGCACAAGCCTAGGCGCTGTCCGGCAGACGGCGCCGGCAAGGCCCGCGGTGTCCGGTGCGGTGGATCGCACGGCGGAGCGTCGCAGCTCGTACCCGGCGTCCCTCGCCCGATCCTCCAACGCGGCGAGATGCCGTGCCAGGCGCCGCGGGCCAGGCGGGATTCGTCGGACAGGGCCTGGCGGGCATGGGCCGGTGCAAGGAGTCGCAGCCCGAAGTCGCCCGGCCGGGTCACCGCACCGCTGCCGTTGCCGCGGCACGCGCCCGGGGTGCCCGCCCGGCGCGTGGGCAGCGCCCGGACAGCGGAACCCCGACGGCAGCACCCGGGCACAGCCGCGGGCCCCGGCCCTCACGAGGAGGGGCAGGGCGCGCGGCTGACGGGTTCGCGGGCGGCGGACCGGCCCGCTGTGGTCCCGACCGGGAGCCTCAGGGCTTGGCCGGGTACTCGTCCGGGATGAGACCGTCGTCCGACAGCATGGCCCGGACCTGCTCGATCGTCGCGTCGGGCGCCGGGAGGATCAGCTCCGACGGCTCCAACGCGTCGTCCGGCAGGGGGGCACCCATGGTGCGGACCGCGTCGAGCAGGGCGGCGAGCGTCCGACGGAAGCCCTCCTTGTCGTCCTGTTCGACCTCGGCCATCAGCTCGTCGTCGAGCTCGTTCAGCTTGGGGAAGTGGCTGTCGTCCAGCCGGACCTGCCCCTCCCCCATGATCCGTACGATCACTCCGTACTCCTTGTAACAACCGTGTCGGGCAGGGCTACTGCTTGTCGAACTTCGGGGTGTCCTGCCTCGGGTCCTGCACGCCCCCGGTGCCGCCCTCCAGCGCCTGCGGCGTGGTGCCGCCTGCGAGTTCGGCCTTCATGCGCTCCAGCTCCAGGTCGACGTCCGAGCCACTGGAGATGCGGTCCAGCTCGGCGGTCAGGTCGTCCTTGGAGGTGCCGGTCGGGTCGTCGAGAGCACCGGACGCCAGCAGCTCGTCGATGGCACCGGAACGGGCCTGGAGCTCCTGGGTCTTGTCCTCGGCACGCTGGATCGCCATGCCGACGTCACCCATCTCCTCGGAGATGCCCGAGAAGGCCTCACCGATGCGGGTCTGCGCCTGCGCCGCGGTGTAGGTGGCCTTGATGGTCTCCTTCTTGGTGCGGAAGGCGTCCACCTTGGCCTGCAGCCGCTGCGCGGCGAGGGTGAGCTTGTCCTCCTCGGCCTGGAGCGTCTGGTGCTGCGTCTCCAGGTCGGAGACCTGCTGCTGGAGTGCCGACCGACGGGTCAGCGCCTCACGGGCCAGGTCCTCCCGACCGAGGGCGAGGGCTTTCTTGCCCTGCTCCCCCAGCTTGTCCGACTGGCCGCGCAGCTGGTTCAGCTGCAGCTCCAGCCGCTTGCGGGACGTGGCGACGTCCGCCACCCCGCGCCGTACCTTCTGCAGCAGCTCCAGCTGCTTCTGGTACGAGTAGTCGAGCGTCTCGCGCGGGTCCTCGGCCCTGTCCAGGGCCTTGTTGGCCTTCGCGCGGAAGATCATTCCCATCCGCTTCATGACACCGCTCATGGGCCTCGCGCGCCCCCTTCGGACTGCTCCGGATAAATCGCCAGGTGACCTCTAGCCTACGGGTCCCGCCTCCATTAGCGCACCACCCGTCCATGATCGTCGTCCTTCGTGAGGACGAGGTGGAGGCGCGCGCTACGGCTCAGGGACTAGGGACTCCGGGGCGGCCCCGGCGGTTCCCGACGGGCGCCGGCGGGTCTTCCGGACCCGGCCCGCCGCGGGCTCCGCAGCGGGCCGTCGGGGCCCCCGGGCGTCCGCCAGGTCTCGGAACGGGAACATCCGGGTCACCCCCGGGGTACGGGGGCTTAGCCGGAAGGCGACGAAGCCGTAGGCTGGGGGTGTGTTCCGAAGCCGTTCGAATGAGACCAAGCAGGCCGCCGCCGAGACCGAGCAGGACGAGGCGCAGGGCCGCGACCCGCAGGCTCCCAAGGGCCGGCCGACGCCCAAGCGGAGCGAGGCGCAGGCGCTGCGCCGCGCCACCGTGAAGCCCCCGGCCAACCGCAAGGAGGCAGCCAAGCGCGCCCGTGAGGCGCGGCGCAGCGCACTCGCCAAGCAGCGGGAGGCGCTGATCTCCGGCGACGAGAAGCACCTCCCGGTGCGCGACCGCGGGCCGGTGCGCCGGTACGCCCGTGACTTCGTGGACTCCAAGTGGCACGTCTCGGAGTACTTCCTGCCGATCGCCGTCGTCATCCTCGTGATGAGCATGTTCCCCGCCCAGCAGGCCGCGTCCCTGCTGCTCTGGATGGGCGTGATCATCATGATGGTCACCGACTGGGTGGTGACCGGGGTGCGGCTGAAGAAGCAGCTCCGTGAGCGCTTCCCCGACGAGTCGCACAAGGGCGCCCGCGCCTACGCGATCATGCGGACCCTCCAGATGCGCCGCATGCGACTCCCCAAGCCGCAGCTGAAGCGGGGCCAGCAGCCCCGCTGATCCTTTCTCGGCCCGGGCTGCGCCCCTCGGCTCACCCGAGGGGCGTAACGGTCAATCCCGTCGCGGCGCCCCGGCGCGGGCGAGAATCGCCGCATGATCCACGCCCGAGGGAACACGTTCGCCACCGGTGCCGCCGCGCTCTGCGCGGCGGCACTGCTGTCTGCCTGCTCCGGCGAGGGCGGCCGGGCCGACCTCGGCATCGCCGACGCCGGTGACTCCGTCGCCGCCGCCGAGGCGGCGGCCATCGACGAGACCTTCCAGGACGTGGTCAGCGACGTCCTGCCGTCGGTCGTCCAGATCACCACCCAGGACGGGCTGGGGTCGGGTGTGGTCTACGACGACGAGGGCCACATCGTCACCAACGCCCACGTCGTGGGCGAGGCCGACGAGGTCGAGATCCTGCTCGCCACCGACCGCCGGCCCCTGCCCGCCGAGGTGATCGCCACCTACTCCCCGCAGGACCTCGCGGTCGTGAAGCTGCGGGAGGTGCCGGACGACCTCGACCCCGCCACCTTCGGGGACTCCTCCGACGTGCGCGTCGGCCAGATGGTGCTCGCGATGGGCAACCCCCTGGGGCTGGACTCCAGCGTCACCCAGGGCATCGTCTCCGCGGTGGGCCGCTCGCTCAGCGAGGGCGAGGGCGGCGCCACGCTCAGCAACCTGGTGCAGACCTCCGCGCCGATCAACCCCGGCAACAGCGGCGGGGCGCTGGTGAACCTCTCGGGCGAGGTCATCGGCATCCCCACCATCGGCGCCCGCGAACCGGACGGCGGCGGGCAGGCCGCCGGCATCGGCTTCGCCATCCCGTCGGCGAGCGTGACGTCCCTGGCGGACCAGATGATCGAGAACGGCGAGGTCACCGACTCCGGGCGGGCCGCGCTCGGCGTCACGGTCCGCACCGTGCTGGGTGAGGGATTCCGGCCGGTGGGCGCCGCCGTAGTGAGCGTCGCGGACGGCGGGCCGGCGGCCGACGCCGGGCTGCGGCCGGGCGATGTCATCGTCGCCGTCGCCGACGAGCAGGTCACCGACGTGGTGTCGCTGGCGGAGGCGCTGGCCTCGCAGCAGCCGGACGACAAGGTCGAGGTGGTCTGGGAGCGCGACGGCTCCGAGGAGTCCGCCGACGTCGCCCTCGACGAGGCCTGACCCCGGCCGGCGACTGCCTGCTCCTCCCGCCGCGGCGGGAGGAGCAGGCGGGTTCAGCCGGCGCTGTGCAGGCTCATCGGCCCGTAGACCACGGTGCCGTCCTCGCTGAGCGTCACCTGGTCGATTCCCTGGTCGCGAAGGTCCTGCCAGACCTCACCGATCCAGGTCTCCGCGTCGCCCTGCGTCGTGAAGTCGCCCGGTGGCTCGCCGGGTGCGACCTCCGATCCGTCCTGCTTCTCGAACCGCCATTCCCACGCCATAGCCGCCTCCAGGAAGATCGCCGGACACGGAAGCCTAGCGTTCCGGGTGCGATCGGGCCGGAAGACGAGACCATCGAGGGGTGGACGTCACTCTGCTCGGCACCGGCGACCCGGCGGGTCTCCCCCGCCCCGACTGCCCCTGCGCGGCCTGTTCGCGCGCCGCGTCCGGCCGCCATCGCGCCGCCACCGCGGTCCTGGTGGACCAGGAACTGCTGCTCGACCTCACGCCGGGGGCCGCGATGGCCGCCGCCCGCGCGGGGCGCTCCCTCCACTCGGTCCGGCAGGTGCTGCTCACCCATCCGCACGACGGACCCGCGGTCGAGTTCCCCGACGACCTGCCGCCACCCGTACGGGTGCCGGACGGCCGGGAGCTGACGCTGCTGGGCGGCCACCGGGTCCGCGCCGTCGCCCTGGACGCCCCGGGCACCGGCTACGAGGTGACCGGCCCGGACGGCCGCAGACTGCTGTACCTCCCGCCCGGGGGCGGACCCGCCGGTCTGCCCGAGGAGGCGGAGGGCCCGTACGACCTGGTCCTGCTCGACGTCACCTCCCGCCCCGACGCCCTGGCGCGGCTGCGCGCCGCCCACGCCGTCACCTGGACCACCGACGTCGTCGCGGTCCACCTCGGCCACGACGCACCCGACGGGACGGAACTGGTGCGGCGGCTGGCCGCCGCCGGTGCGCGCACCGTGCCCGACGGCACCGCGCTGCGCGCCGGGGACGAGCCCGACGCGCCCGAGGTACCCCGCCGGACCCTGCTGCTGGGCGCGCCCGGCTCCGGCGTGGCGGAGGAGGCGGAACGCCGGCTCGCGACGTTCCCCTCGGTGCTCCGGGTCCTGCCGGGCACGGCCCCCGGGAGCGTGCCGCCCGTCTCCCGGCCGCCGTCCGACGACGGCGGCGTTCCGGTCCCGGCGGCCGTGCTCCCCCCGGCACCCGGGGCGCGGACACCGGCGACCGGCGGACCGCCGCGCACCGGACCGCAGGCGCTGTTCCCGACCGCGCCCGCCCCGAGCGGTGAGAACCACCCCTGGGGGTGGGTGACCACCGGCACCAGCGAGTTGCTGCCACTGCTGGCCGAGGACGGCCCGCCCCTGCTGGTGGACTCGCTGACCCGCTGGCTGGCGACCACCCACACCACCGGGCCGCGCGCCGTCGCCACCCGCCCCGGGGCACGCCCGGGCCCCGGCTTCGGCCTGCCGGTGGGCTACCCGGCGCGGCTGGCCGAGGCCGTCCGGAACAGCCCCCGGCCGCTGGTCCTGATCAGCGACCAACCCCCGCCCGCCGCCCCGCTGCCGGGCGACCGCGACGGCCGGTTCGCCGCCGAACTGGCCCTGCTGAACACGGCGGTGGCCGAGGAGTGCGAGGAGGTCCTGCTGATCGTCGCCGGGCTGCCGGTACGGCTGCGCGGTTGAACGCCCGCACCGGGGTGGCCGCGGGCGCTGATGACGCCCGCCCGGCCCGCCGCGCCCCGGGCGTACGGCGGGCAACGGGCCGGTAATCTCGTCCACATGAGCGAGGGCACCCTGAATCTCGACGAGTTCGGCGATCTGATCGAACGTCCGAACGCCGCCGTCCGGCGGGCCGCGGAGTCCCGGCGGGTCCGCACCGGACCGGCGCCGACCGCGCTGGGCCGGCTGGACGAACTGGCCCTGTGGCTCGCCGCCGCGCAGGGGCAGGTGCCGGTCTCCCCGGTCCGCAGCCCGCGGCTGGTGGTCTTCGCGGGCGACCACGGGATCGCGGCGCGCGGCGTCTCCGGCCACGCCCCCGACCCGGTCTCCCCCGGGAGCGACCCCGCTGGTCACGCCGGTGACGACGCCGCGACCGCCCCGGAGCGCGGCGCGGCCCGGCTGGTGCGGGAGCTGCTGGAGGGCCGGGGCCCGGCCGCCGTCCTCGCCCGCGAGGCGGGGGTCCCGGTGCGGGTCGTGGACGTCTCGCTCGACTGCGCCCCGGGGACGCTTCCCGAGGACGTCACCCGGCGCCGGGTACGCCGTGGGTCGGCACCGCTCGACATCGCCGACGCCGTCACTCTCGCCGAGGCCGAGACCGCGTTCCGGCTCGGGGTGGCCGTGGCCGACGAGGAGGCGGACGCCGGCTCGGACCTGCTGGTCCTCGGCGACCTCTCGGTCGGCGGGACCACCGCCGCCGGGGTGCTGATCGCGGCGCTGTGCGGAACGGACGCCTCGGTCGTGACCGGTCGCGGCGGTGCGGGGATCGACGACCTCACGTGGATGCGGAAGTGCGCCGCCGTCCGCGACGGGCTGCGCCGTGCCCGGCCCGCTCTCGGCGACCAGATGCAGCTGCTCGCCACGGCGGGGGGCGCCGACCTGGCCGCGGCGACCGGGTTCCTGCTCCAGTGCGCGGTGCGCCGTACGCCGGTGGTGCTCGACGGTGTCGTCTCCGCGGCGTGCGCACTGGTCGGACAGCGGGTCGCCTTCCGAGCCGTGGACTGGTGGATTCCCGGGCACGTGAGCGGGGAGCCCGGCCAGGCGAAGGCCCTGGACCGCATGGCGATGCGTCCGCTGCTGGAGCAGGGTGTGACGGTGGGCGGCGGCGCCGGGGCGCTGCTGGCGCTGCCACTGGTCCGCTCCGCCGCGGCGTTGGCGGCGCGACAGCCGGCGGAGTCCCCGGGCGGGGACCACGGTGCCGCGGAGTCCGGGCCTGCCGCGTCCCCCGGCGACGTGGACCTCGCCGAGGCGACCTGAGCCCTGCGGTCGGGGGCGACGTCGCGGCTGTCGGCCCGACCTGATGACGCTGATGGCCTGAGCCGTGCCTTCGGGGCGAGGCAGCCGCCGGAGTCAGCCGGGCGGCCCCGCGCCGCCGCGGGGCGGGGAGCCCGCGGGCCCGGCGGCGCCTCCTGCCCCGCCGTCACCACTGCCGGCGCCGTCACCGCCGTCGCCGTGCCGCGACCGGTGGTCCGCGCCCCCGGAGGTACGGTCCGCGAGCTCCGGCGTGGGAGTGCCGCCCAGCAGGTCCTGGAGCCTGCGCACCGGACCGGACCAGCGGCGGTCGTGGCGTGCCGCGCGCCGGCGCGCGCGGGCGAGCGCCCGGGGGCGGCGCCGGTAGAACCGCCGCGCCCACGGCGACTCGGGGCGGGCCAGCCGCACCGCTCCGAAGAGCGACACCAGCGGCAGCAGGACGCCGAAGACCGCCACCAGCGGCTTCCCCTTGGTGAACGCGACGGCCGAGCAGGCGAAGTGGAAGACGACGGTGCCCATCACCGCGACCCGGTCCTGGCGCTCCTCGGTGGTGAGGGTGTCCACGCCGAACGGTGCGGAGCCCACCAGGACCAGCAGCACGACGGCGCCGGTGACGGTGACCATCTCCACGCTGCGCCGGCCCTGTTCGCTCCAGTAGACGTCCTGGAGGTAGACGATCAGGGCGAACTCGTCGAGGACGAGCCCCGCCCCGACGCCGAAGACGATCGCGGCGACGGCGGCCCCGGGCCCGTACTGGGCCGAGGCGATGGCGCCGAACCCGCCCGCGACCATGAGCACCACGCCGGGCACCGCGTGGTGGAGGTGGACGCCCCCGGCGGAGATGTCGCCGAACGGGCCCCTCCCGGCGCGGATCATCCGCGTCACCGTCCGGGTGACCGCGAACGTCACCAGGAAAGCGGTCAGCCCGAAGAGCAGCGGGAGCTTGCCCGCCTCCACGATGTCCTGGTCCCACCAGCTGCCCATGACGGGCAAGGATGGGCCGCGGGGAGCGCTCCGCGGGGCCGACACGCCCCCGTCTCACCCGGGCGGCGGCTGTGACGGCCCGCGCCCCGGCAGCCCCCGACGGGCCGAACGGGGCGTAGGCTCGGTGCCCCGGATCGGAGCGGCACCCTGGGCCACACGAGGGGAACTGCCCCCGGGACAGGGGAGTCCGGCTACCGCCGCACCCATCGACGAAGGAACAGGATCTCCACCACCGTGACTGTACTGACCCTCAGCGATTCCACCGCCGCGAAGGTGCGCGCGGATGCCGTGGTCGTCGGCATTGCCAAGGGCGAGGACGGGCCCCTGCTCACCTCGGGCCAGGAGGTGACGGCCCTCGACGCCGCGTTCGGCGGAAAGTTCGCCGCCACTCTGGGGACCCTCGGCGCCAAGGGCGCCGCGGACGAGGTCACCAAGGTGCCCGCGCCCGAGAAGTTCGGCAGCCCGCTCGTCGTCGCCGTCGGCCTGGGCGCCCTGCCCGAGGGCGGCGAGCCCTTCGAGGCGGAGGTGCTGCGCCGCGCCGCCGGCTCCGCCGCCCGCGCACTCGGCTCGCTCGGGCACGCCGTGTTCGCCCTGCCGGTGGCCGACGCCGCCGGGCTCGCCGCCGTCTCCGAGGGTGCGCTGCTGGGCGCGTACTCCTTCACCGACTTCCGCGGCACGGCGGACGGCGCCGACGCCAAGGGCCGCAAGAGCCGCAAGAGCAAGGACGCCAAGGGGTCCGGCACGGACCACCTGGACGAGGTCACCGTGGTCGGCCTGCCCGGCAAGGCCAAGGAGCACAAGGCGGTCGCCGAGCGCACCCAGGTGCTGGCCGAGGAGATCGCCCGTACCCGCGACCTGGTCAACACCCCGCCCAACGCGCTCACCCCCGAGGTCTTCGCCGCCGAGGCACAGGCCGCGGCCAAGGAGCACGGCCTGAAGGTCGAGGTGGTGGACGAGCAGGCGCTCGCCAAGGGCGGCTACGGCGGCATCCTGGGCGTCGGCCAGGGCTCGCAGTCCCCGCCCCGCCTGGTCCGGATCGCGTACACCCACTCCAAGGGCGCCCCGACCCTGGCGCTGGTCGGCAAGGGCATCACCTACGACTCGGGCGGCATCTCGCTGAAGCCGGCCGGACACAACGAGACCATGAAGTGCGACATGGCCGGCGCGGGCGCCGTCCTGGCGACCGTCGTGACCGCCGCGCGCCTGGGGCTGAAGGCGAACGTCACCGGCTGGCTGGCGCTGGCGGAGAACATGCCCTCGGGCTCGGCGACGCGCCCCGGCGACGTGCTGTCGATGTACAGCGGCAAGACGGTCGAGGTCCTCAACACCGACGCCGAGGGCCGGCTGGTCATGGCGGACGCGATCACCCGCGCCTGCGAGGAGGAGCCGGACGCCCTGGTGGACGTCGCGACGCTCACCGGCGCCATGATGGTGGCGCTCGGCAAGCGGATCTTCGGCGTGATGGCCAACGACGAGGCCTTCCGCGAGCTGGTGCACACCTCCGCGACGGAAACCGGCGAGCAGTGCTGGCCGATGCCGCTCCCCGACGAGCTGATCGACGGCATGAAGTCCTCCGTCGCCGACATCGCCAACGTCGGCGACCGCATGGGCGGCGGCCTCGCCGCCGGCCTGTTCCTGCGGGAGTTCGTCAGCGAGGGCACCACCTGGGCGCACCTCGACATCGCCGGTCCCGCCTTCCACGAGGGCGCGCCGTACGGCTACACGCCGAAGGGCGGCACCGGCTCGGCCGTGCGCACCCTGGTGCGGCTCGCCGAGCGCACCGCCGACGGCGCGCTGAACGCCTGACACGGGGCCCGTGGTACGTGAGACCGGTCACGTACCACGGGCCTACTGGTGGGTAACCGGGGGTTTCCGGGGAAGACGCCGTCCGGAAGGTCGCCTGTACAGTCGGTTTGTGCCCCTCGTCCCCCGGCCCGGCATGTCGCGGCGGGCGGACAGGTGCGAAGATGTTGTTCCGGCAGGACAGGGCCCGGCTCACCCACCAGCGAGCCATGACCATCCGCTTGAACCAGCGGCCCACACGATGACGCCGGCCGGTACCTGAAGCGGCCGGGCCCGGCGGACCCATGCATGGAGGACGTGACGTGGCGAACGACGCCAACACCGTTTTCGACCTAGTGATCCTCGGTGGTGGCAGCGGCGGCTACGCCGCGGCCCTGCGCGGCGCTCAGCTGGGTCTCGACGTCGCCCTGATCGAGAAGGGCAAGCTGGGCGGCACCTGCCTGCACAACGGCTGTATTCCCACCAAGGCGCTGCTGCATGCCGGTGAGATCGCCGACCAGGCACGCGAGAGCGAGCAGTTCGGTGTCAAGGCCACGTTCGAGGGCATCGACATCCAGGCCGTCCACGCCTACAAGGACGGTGTCGTCTCCGGCCTGTTCAAGGGCCTGACCGGCCTGCTGGCCTCCCGCAAGGTCACCATCATCGAGGGCGAGGGCAAGCTCTCCTCCCCCACCTCGGTGGACGTGGCCGGCCGCCGGGTCGAGGGCCGCCACATCCTGCTGGCCACCGGCTCGGTGCCTCGCTCGCTCCCGGGCCTGGAGATCGACGGCGACCGCATCATCTCCTCGGACCACGCGCTGACGCTGGACCGCGTGCCGAAGTCGGCCATCGTCCTGGGCGGCGGCGTCATCGGCGTCGAGTTCGCCTCGGCATGGAAGTCTTTCGGCACCGAGGTCACCGTCATCGAGGGCCTGAAGCACCTGGTCCCCGCCGAGGACGAGAGCAGCTCCAAGCTGCTGGAGCGCGCCTTCCGCAAGCGCGGCATCAAGTTCAACCTGGGCACCTTCTTCGAGAAGGCCGAATACACCGACACCGGTGTCAAGGTCACCCTCGCCGACGGCAAGACCTTCGAGGCGGAGGTGCTGCTGGTCGCCATCGGCCGCGGCCCGGTCTCGCAGGGCCTGGGCTACGAGGAGCAGGGCGTCACCGTCGACCGGGGCTTCGTCCAGGTCGACGGCGAGATGCGCACCGGCGTGCCGACGATCTCGGCCGTGGGCGACCTCGTCCCCACCCTCCAGCTGGCGCACGTCGGCTTCGCCGAGGGCATCCTCGTGGCGGAGCGGCTCGCGGGCCTGCCCGTCGTGCCGATCGACTACGACGGTGTCCCGCGGGTCACCTACTGCCACCCCGAGGTCGCCTCGGTCGGCCTCACCGAGGCCAAGGCCAAGGAGAAGTACGGCGACGACCAGGTCGTGTCGCTCAAGTACAACCTCGGTGGCAACGGCAAGAGCAAGATCCTGAAGACCGCCGGCGAGATCAAGCTCGTCCAGGTCAAGGACGGCGCCGTGGTCGGCGTCCACATGGTCGGCGACCGGATGGGCGAGCAGATCGGCGAGGCGCAGCTGATCTACAACTGGGAGGCGCTGCCCGCCGAGGTCGCGCAGCTCATCCACGCCCACCCGACGCAGAACGAGGCGCTCGGCGAGGCGCACCTGGCGCTGGCCGGCAAGCCGCTGCACGCCCACGACTGACCGGCCGCCCGCCGTCAGGGCGCGCCCCCATCCGTACCTGTGTAAGGAGCACCAGAAACCATGGCGGTTTCCGTAACCCTTCCGGCGCTCGGCGAGAGCGTCACCGAGGGCACCGTCACCCGCTGGCTCAAGGCCGAGGGTGAGCAGGTCGAGGCCGACGAGCCGCTGCTCGAGGTCTCGACCGACAAGGTCGACACCGAGATTCCCGCTCCGGCGGCAGGCGTCCTCTCCTCGATCAAGGTCGCCGAGGACGAGACGGTGGAGGTCGGCACCGAGCTGGCCGTCATCGACGACGGCAGCGGCGGCGGCGAGTCCGCCCCGGCCGCGCAGGCCGAGCCGGAGCAGGAGTCCGCCCCGGAGCCCGAGCCGCAGCAGGCGCCGGAGCCCGAGCCCGAACAGAAGTCGGCGCCGGCACCCTCCGGCGGCAGTGCCTCGGGCACCGACGTCACGCTGCCCGCGCTCGGTGAGAGCGTCACCGAGGGCACCGTGACCCGGTGGCTCAAGGAGGTCGGCGAGGAGGTCGAGGCCGACGAGCCACTGCTGGAGGTCTCGACCGACAAGGTCGACACCGAGATCCCCGCCCCCGTCGCCGGCACCCTGCTGGAGATCGTGGTCGGCGAGGACGAGACCGCCGAGGTCGGCGCCAGGCTCGCCGTGATCGGGTCGGCCGACGCCGCCCCGGCACAGCAGGAGCAGCCCAAGCAGGAGGAGGCGCCGAAGCAGGAGGAGGCGCCCGCCCCCGAGCCGGAGCAGGCTCCCGCGCCGAAGCAGGAGGCGCCGGCGGAGCCCAAGGCCGAGCCGAAGCCCGAGCCGAAGGCACCCACCCAGCAGGCCGCCCCCGCGCAGCCCGCTGCCGCCGCCCCGGCGCCCGCGGCCGACGGCGCCTACGTGACGCCGCTGGTGCGCAAGCTGGCCGGTGAGACGGGCGTGGACCTGTCCGCCGTCAAGGGCAGCGGTGTCGGTGGCCGCATCCGCAAGCAGGATGTGCTCGCCGCCGCCGAGGCGCAGAAGCAGCAGCAGGCCACCGCCACTCCGGCCGCCGCGCCGTCCAAGGTGGAGATCCCGGCAGCCGCCGCCGAGCTCCGCGGCCGGACGGTGAAGATGACCCGCATCCGCAAGGTCATCGCCGAGAACATGATGAAGGCGATGCGCAACCAGGCGCAGCTGTCCTCCGTCATCGAGGTCGACGTCACCAAGGTGATGAAGCTGCGGGCGCGGGCGAAGGAGTCCTTCCTGGCCCGTGAGGGCGTCAAGCTCTCCCCGATGCCGTTCTTCGTCAAGGCCGCCGCCGAGGCGCTGAAGGCCCACCCGGTCGTCAACGCCCGGATGAACGACGACTCGACCGTGACCTACCACGACGTCGAGAACGTCGGTATCGCGGTGGACTCGGAGAAGGGCCTGATGGTCCCGGTCATCAAGGACGCCGGTGACCTGAGCCTGGCGGGCATCGCCCGGAAGACCGCCGAGCTGGCCGGCAAGGTCCGCACCGGCAAGCTCAGCCCGGACGACATGTCCGGCGGCACGTTCACGATCAGCAACACCGGCTCGCGCGGTGCACTGTTCGACACGATCATCGTGAACTACCCGCAGGTCGCCGAGCTGGGCATCGGTGCCACCGTGCGCCGTCCGGTGGTCGTCAACCACCCGGACCTCGGGGAGACCATCGCCATCCGCGACATGGTCTACCTGACCCTCTCCTACGACCACCAGCTGGTGGACGGGGCCGACGCGGCCCGTTACCTGGGGGCCATCAAGGCCCGGCTGGAGGCCGGCGAGTTCGAGGGTGAGCTCGGCCTGTAGTACCGCGTCCCGGCCCGCTCCGGCGGGTCGGCCGCACGGCGGCGAACGGCGTCGCGTCCCTCCCCGGTCTGAAGGGGGTGGGGCGCGGCGCCGTTCGCCGTTCGCCCGCCGGGGCACCGCGGGCGGGGCGGGGCATGATGGTGGGGTGCGTGCCGCCCGACTGATCCAGATGGTGCTCCTGCTGCAGAACCGGACGACGATGACGGGGGCGGAGTTGGCCGCCGAGCTGGAGGTCTCGGAGCGGACGGTGGCGCGGGACGCGCTGGCGCTGTCCGAGGCCGGGGTCCCGGTCTACGCCGAGCGCGGCCGGTCGGGCGGCTACCGGCTGGTGGGGGGCTACCGCACCCGGCTGACGGGGCTCGGGCGCAGCGAGGTCGAGGCGCTGTTCCTCTCCGGGGTGCCGGGCGCGCTGCGGGAGATGGGCCTGGCGGACGCCGCCTCGGCCGCGCGGCTCAAGGTGCGCGCCGCGCTCGTTCCCTCGCTCGCCGACGCGGGTGACGGCGCGGCGCAGCGGTTCCACCTCGACGCGCCCGCCTGGTGGCGACCGCCCGCCTCCCCCGGTCTGCTGCCGCCGGTCGCGGCGGCGGTGTGGGAGGACCGGGTGCTGCTGGTCGGGTACCGGCGGCGGGACGGCGCGGCGGTCGAGCGGGAGCTGGAGCCGTACGGCCTGGTCCTGAAGGCGGGCGTCTGGTACCTGGCCGCCCGCCCTGCGGGGGCGGGTGAGCACCGGGTCTACCGGGTGGACCGGTTCACCGCCGCCTCGCCGGAGGAGCGCCGGTTCGCGCGGGACACCGCCTTCGACCTGCCGGGGTTCTGGGAGCGGCAGGCCGCCGCGTTCGCCCGGTCGCTGCTGCGGGAACGGGTCGAGCTGCGGCTGACCCCGGCGGGGCGGTCCCGGCTGCGTCACGTGGTGGAGGCCGGGGCGGCTGCGGAGGCGCTGGCGGGCGCCGTGGCCGTCGACGGCGCGGACGGACCGGGCGGGGAGGGCGCGGGAGGCGGGGATGTGCGGGTGACTCTCGGCGTGGAGAGCCTGGAGGTGGCGTTCGCTCAGCTCACGGCGTTGGGGGCCGAGGTCGAGGTGCTGGGGCCGCCGGCGCTCCGGGCCAGGTTCGCAGCCCAGGCACGTCGTTCGGCCGCGCTCTACCCGGACCCCGACATCGGGAATCCTGCCTGATCAACCGCCGTGCGCCGGGGCGGGGCGCCGTCGTGCCCCGCCCCACCTGCGCGCCGGGGCGGGGCGGGCGCCGGGAGCCCGGGCGCCCGCGGCCGTCACCGGTAGTCGGCGGCGTCCACCTCGGGGTTCGCCAGGTACTCCGGGATGTACCGCCAGGCGTCGGGACGGGAGCCGTCGGCGTCGGTGAAGTCGTAGACCCGGGCCAGTTGACCGCTGGAGAGCGAGGTGCCGTTGAAGCGGTGGACCTCCGGGTCGGCGGCGAGCGCCGCGGCGGCGCGTCCGACGAGCAGCGGCGACTCCGCGATGACGAAGGACGGTTCGGTGCGGATGCCGTCCCGCCAGTTCTCCTCGGTCACCCCGAAGTGCTCCAGCATCTGCTCCGAGCGGAGGAAGCCGGGGGTCAGCGCGACGGCGGTGCAGCCCTTCTCCTTCAGCTCCTCGCCGAGGGTGAACGCCATCCGCAGCGGAGCGTACTTGGCCAGGTCGTAGTGGAAGTGCTCGCGGTACCGCGGTCCGTTGTACTCGGTGGTGCCGTCGGTCATCTCGATCAGCAGGCCGCCCGGGCGCCGGATGAGCAGAGGGACGGCGAAGTGGGTGGTGATGACGTGGCTCTCGATCCCGAGCCGCAGCATCCGGAGGCCGTTCTCCAGGTCGGCCTCCCACACCTTCTGGTCGAAGGTGAGCAGGTGGTCGCCACCCCAGATGTCGTTGACGAGGACGTCGAGCCGGCCGTGGTCCGCGTCGATCCGCTCGGTCAGGGCCCGCACCTGCTCGGGGACGAGGTGGTCGGTGGGTACGGCGACGCCCTCGCCCCCGGCCGCGTCGATCAGCTCCGCGGTGCCCTCGATGGTCTCGGTGGACCGGCCGACCTCGCTGACCCGGTCGCGGGTGGTGCGGCCGGTGGCGTAGACCGTCGCGCCGGCGCGGCCCAGCTCGACGGCGATCGCCCGTCCGGCGCCGCGCGTCGCCCCGGCGACGAGTGCGACCCTGCCGGCGAGCGGGCGCTCCTGGTGGTTCACGGTGTGTTCCTCTCCTCGGTCCGTCCCCGTCCGCGACGCACCCTCGCAGCGATACACGACATCCTCTGTCGGGTTTTCCGGGGCCGCCGTCCCGGGAGGGCCTGCGTCGCCCGGACGGCCCCCGGTGGTCACCCGGGTGCGCTCGGCCGCCCGGGGCCGCCTGCCCGTGCCACCGGTCACGCGGACGGCGCTATCCGCCAGCCAGGACCCAGGCGGGGCGGGCACCGGCGCACTCCGGCGTGCGCTCCGGGGCGGTCGGGCCGATGCTGGGGGCGTGGAAGAGACGGAGTTCTGGGAGATCGTCGACAGCACGCGGGAGGCCGCCGGGGAGGACCCGGTGGACCACGCCGACCTGCTGGTCGAGCGGTTGTCCATGCTCGACCCCGTGGCGGTGACGGACTTCGCCCGCCATTTCGAGTCTCGGTTCCAGCGCGCCTACCGGTGGGACCTCTGGGGCGCCGCCTGGGTGCTGCTGGACGGAGCCAGCGACGACTGCTTCGAGAACTTCCGCAGCTGGCTCATCGCGCGGGGTCGCCGCGTCTTCGAGGGCGCCCTCCACGACCCGGACGCGCTGTCCGAGCTGCTGCCGCGGTTCGACGAGGACGCCGACGGCGAGGCCGAGGACATCGGGTACGCCGCTTTCGACGCCTACGAACAGCTGACCGGGGGCGAGCTGCCCGAGTTGGGACTGCCGGAGGCGCCCGCCGAACCCCTGGGCGTACCGGTCGACTTCGAGGACGACCGCGCCCTGGCGGCGGCGTATCCGCGCCTGTGGGCGAGGTTCCGTACGGGCACCGGCGGCGCTCCCCGGGAGGCGGACGGTCAGGGCCTAGCCTGAGCGTCATGGCTGACTCACCGCGCGACCCGTCCGTCCCCGCCCCCTCCCCGCCGCCCCCCGGCTCCGGCGACCCCGTCGCGGACACGGCCGCGCCCGCCGGTGAACCCCGGCCCGACGCCACCGGACCGGAGCGGGTCGACGAGCCGGCGGCCGGGTCTGCGGGCCCCGCCGAGGAGCCGGGCACGGCCGCGCCCGTGCCCGCCGGGCCGGACCCGACCCCGGTGGTCCTCGTCGGGGAGGACGTCCCCGAGGAGGAGCCGCTGCGCGGCCGGGTGGCGGTGACGGGGTCGTCCGGTCTGATCGGTTCGGCCCTGGTGCGGTCGCTGCGCGCCGACGGCTACCGGGTGGTGCCACTGGTCCGCCACGAGGCGTCCAATCCGGACGAGGTGCAGTGGGACCCGACGGGTCAGGACGTGGCGCAGAACGCCACGGCACTGCTGGGGTGCGACGCGCTGGTGCACCTGGCCGGCGCCGGTGTCGGCGACCACCGCTGGACCGCCGCCTACAAGGAGGAGATCCGCGACAGCCGTGTCTTCGGCACGGCCGCGCTGGCAGAGGCACTGGCCACGATGGACGATCCGCCGCGGACCTGGCTCTGCGGCTCGGCCGTGGGGTTCTACGGCGACACCGGCGACCGGATCGTGGACGAGACCGCGCCGCCCGGTGACGGCTTCCTGGCCGACGTCTGCCAGGAGTGGGAGGCGGCGGCGCTGCCCGCGGCGGCGGCCGGCGTCCGGGTGGTGCACCCGCGCACCGGGCTCGTCGTCGCGCGCGGCGGCGGCGCCTGGGGGCGCATGTTCCCGATCTTCCGGGCCGGGCTCGGAGGCCGGCTCGGCGACGGGCGGCAGTACTGGAGCCACATCTCGCTGCACGACCACATCGCGGCGCTGCGCTTCCTCCTGGCGGAGGGGGCGTCGGCGCCGGGCGGGCCGGTGAACCTCACCGCGCCCGAGCCGGTGACCAACCGCGAGGTGACGCGGGTGATGGGGCAGGTCCTCGGACGCCCCACGCTCTTCCCGGCCCCCGCGCCCGCGCTGCGGCTGGTGCTGGGCGAGTTCGCCACCGACGTGTTGGGCAGCCAGCGGGTGGTGCCGCGACGACTGCTGGACGCGGGCTTCACCTTCGTCCATCCGGGTGTCGAGGACGCGGTCCGCGCCGCGTGGGAGGGCGACGCCCCCTGAGCGGGCCGCCGGCGCGGTGCCGCTCGCCCCGCCGAGCGGTGACGCGGCGCCGGTCGGAGCGGGGCGCCCGCCGTTCGAGGTGCCGGTCGGCCCGTTCTCGGGGACCATGGCGGGGCGTCCGGATCGTGCGGGGCGCGGCCTTCGACCCCGGGGGCGCGTTCTGTCCGGTGTGCGCGGCCCGCGTGCGACTATGCCCGGTTCGTGCGCGTGCGACGCACCCGTACGTTCGTCCTATTGTCGCCCTGCGTCTTACGTATCACCGGAGCCACCGGCGGGCAGAAGGCGCGAGGAGGCCGGAACACCGATCCACCGCACCCCGGCCCGACGCACCGACCACCTCCAGGGGAGGGCACGTGCCCAGCAGCCGAAAGCACCGCAGCGAGACCGATGTCGTCGTCATCGGCGCCTCACCCGCCGGCCTGGCAGCCGCCTACCACCTCACCGGCGCCGGTCTCTCCGTGACCGTGCTCGAAGCCGCCGGGAGACCCGGTGGACGGCTCGCCACCTCCCGCCGCGACGGCTTCGTGCTGGACCGCACCAGCTGGCTCCCCGTACCCGGCACCCCGGAACTGCGGCGGCTCCCCGGCCCGCTCCCGGTGCGCCGCCTCACCGGAGGCGTGGTGCTGCACGGCACCGACCGCTCCCACCGGATCGGCGCCGCGGTGGGCCACCCCGGGCCGCGGCACCAGCGGACCCTGGCGGGCACCTTCGACCAGACCTGGCTGCGCGCCAACCTCGGACGGCTCGGCACCCTCTCCGAGTCCCGCATCCACGCACGCCCCGAGCTGACGGCGCACGCGGCGCTCGCGGCCCGGCCCATACCCTCCCGCATCAGCGAGGGGTCGCTGCGCCCGCTGCTGACCGCGCTCCTCGGCGACCCCGAGCTCACCGCCTCGCGCCGGCTGAGCGACCTCACGCTGCGGGCGTTCGCCCGGTCCGGGCTCGGCATCACCAGCGGCGGCGCCGACGCGCTGCCCCGACTGCTGCTGGAGGCACTGCCGCCCGGCACCGTGCGCACCGGCACGCGGGCGGCCTCGGTCGCGACCACCGCCGTGACCACCGAGGACGGCGATACCCACGGCTGCCGCGCCGTGCTGCTGGCGACAGGAGCCCGCGAGGCGGCACGGCTGGTACCCGGCATCCGCGTCCCCGGACACCACCCGGTGACCGTGCTCCACCACGCCACGCCCGCACCGCTGGACGCCGGCCCGGAACTGCTGGTCGACACCGCCCGCCGCGGGCCGCTCACCCACTCTCTCGCCGCCTCGGCCGCGGACCCCTGCCGCGCGCCCGAGGGCCGCACGCTGGTCACCTCGGTCGTCCTGGGGACGGACGCCGCCGAACCGACCGACGTCCTGGACAAGGCGGCCCGCCCGCAGCTCGCCGCGCTCTACGGGACCCCGGCCCACGACTGGGAACTGCTCGCGGCCCACCACGACGCCGAGGCGATCCCCGCGTTGCCGCCGCCGTTCGCGCCGCAGCGGCGCGTGCGGCTGCTGGACGGCATGTACGTCTGCGGCGACCACCGCGCCACCCCGGGGATCGCCGGCGAGCTGTCCTCCGCCCGCCGCGCGGCCGAAGCCGTGCTCTGGGACGTCGGGGTCCGCCCCGCCGAGGCGCTGGAGGGCGCCGCGGCGTGACCC
>NZ_JAAVJB010000199.1 GCF_012034385.1 Streptomyces spiramenti | reverse complement strand
CGGCGATCTTGAGCGCGAAGCCCATGTTCTGCGCGACGCTCATGTGCGGGTAGAGCGCGTAGTTCTGGAACACCATGGCGATGCCCCGGTCCTTCGGCGGCAGGTGGGGCACGTCGCGGTCACGCGCTCGACCAGCCGCTCCGAGAGTGCCAGCTGCCGCTCCACCAGCCGTTCCCGGGAGTCCGCGGAGGCGCCGCCCCCGGTCGTCCCGGCGTCGGCGGACACGGCGGGGGCCGCCGCAGCGGCGGATACCGCGGGCGGTGCCGTCGGCATCGGCGGTGCCGGGCGGGCGGCCGGGGCCGGCGGGGCCGCGGGCATGGCGGGCGCGGAGGGGCGCGCGGCCGGGGCGTGCTCCGGTGCGGTCGGCGCCGTGGGCGTGCTCGGCACGGTCGGCGCGGGGAGCTGGGCGGCTATCGCACGCGCCAGCTTCTCCGGGGTGTCGGAGTCGCCGAACAGATCCCGAACGGGCACCCTGACGTCGAACTCGGTCGCCAGGTCACGGGCAGCGGCCATCATCGACAGCGAGTCCGCGCCCTGCTCCAGGAACGTCCCCTCCGCGTCGACCTCGTCGGCGTCGGAACCCAGGCGCTTGCCGACGACCTCGCGGACCCGTGCCAGCACGACACCGGTCTGCTCCGCCGCCACCGTCGCGGCCACCTCGGCCACGGAGACCGGCTCGACGGCCGCCTCGGCATCGGAGGACGCGCTCCGCCCGGCGGGGGCACTCGCCGCCGTCTGCGTGGTGGCCGGCTCGGCCGGACTGTTCCCGGGCTTCGCGGGCTCCCCGAAACGGGTGCGGCGCAGCGGATGGGCGGGGAGGGGCACGCGGCGTCCTTCGGGGGTGAGTTCGGTCCAGTCGGGGTCGACGCCCAGCTCGTAGAGAGCCGCCACGGCGGGCCACACGGCGTCGCCGTCGGGTTCGGGAAGGGTCGGGGTCCAGCGGCTGCGGGGCAGCGCGCGGCGACCGACGCCGCTGAGCACCCGGCCGGGGCCGAGCTCCAGGAAGTCGGTGCAGCCGGAGGCAGCCACCTCGGCCAGCGAGTCGGCGAACTCCACGGCGCGCCGGGCCTGCGTGACCAGGTAGTCGCCGGTCAGGACCGTTCCGGGCGCGTGCGCCACGGCGTCGGCAGTGGTGATCAGGGGGAACCGCAGCGGGTGCAGCTCCAGCCCCTCGACGGCTGTCCGCAGCCCGTCGAGTGCGCCGTCCATGAGCGCGGTGTGGAAGGCGCGGTCCACGGCCAGGGCCCGCCAGGCCACGCCCTCGCCGTTCAGGACGGCGCCGGCGGCGCGTACGGCTTCGTCGGGGCCCGCCAGCACGTGGTGGCCGGGCGCGTTGGCCGCGGCGACCTCCAGCCCGCACCGAGCGGCGAGTTCGGCGCTCCGCGCCGCGTCCGCGACGACGGCCAGCATCCCGCCGGGGGCGGTCGCCTGCATCAGCCGTCCGCGCTCGGCGGTGATCCGCACGCCGTCCGCCAGGGTGAGAGCGCCCGCCGCGTGCAGGGCGGCGTACTCGCCGACGCTGTGGCCCAGGACGACCGCCGGTGTCACACCGACACCGTGCCAGGCCGCCCACTGGGCCGCCTGCAGGGCGAACAGCGCCGTCTGTGCGGTGGCCGTCGGCCAGGGCGCGCCGGCGTCGGAGCCGGTCGGCGCCGCGCCGCACAGCGGCTCCAGCAGCCCGCCGGCGTCCGGGGCGTGCGCGTGGAACAGCGCCTCGCACCGGTCGAGGACGGCGCGTGCGCGGGGGAAGTCCTCGTACAGCCGGGTGGCCGACCCCGGCCGGAGGTCACCCTGGCCGCTGAAGGCGAAGGCGAGCGGCCCGCGCTGCGCACGGTCGGCGACCCGGTCCGACTGCCGCAGCGCCGCGACCAGTTCGGCGGTGGTCCGACCGGTGACGGCGCGGCGGTGCGTCAGGTGCCGTCGGCCCAGCGCCAGTGTCCGCACCACGTCGGCCGCCGGTGGGGCCGACGGCGAGTCGAGGTGGTCCGCGACCCGGGTGACGAGTTCCGCGAGGGTGGCCGCGTCGGCGGCCGAGAGCGGCAGCACGACCGGGCCGGCCGCCGCCGTGCGCGGGCCGGCCGCCACGGGCGGTGCCTCCTCCAGCACGACGTGCGCGTTGGTGCCGCCTACTCCGAGCGCGCTCACCCCTGCCCGCAGCGGTCCGCCGTCCCGCGACACCCAGGGCCGCAGCTCCGTGGCGGGATGGAACGGGCCGCCCGACCAGTCCATGTCCGGGTGCGGGCGCGACAGGTTGACGGTGGGCACCAGCTCGCGGTGGCGCAGCATCAGCACGGTCTTGATCAGGCCCGCCATGCCGGCGCAGGTGTCCAGGTGGCCGATGTTGCCCTTGACCGAACCGAGCGCGCAGCGCGGCGCGTCGGCGGGCCTCCCGGCCAGCGCGCGGGTCAGCGCCCGGAACTCGACCGGGTCGCCCACGGCGGTGCCCGTGCCGTGCGCCTCCAGGTAGGAGACGGTGTCGGCGGCGACCCCGGCGCGGAGCAGCGCCGCACGGACGACGTCCGCGTGGCCGCCGACGGAGGGCGCGGTGAAGCCGGCCTTGGCACCGCCGTCGTTGTTGATTGCGGTGCCGGCGATCACCGCGTGCACGGTGTCGCCGTCGGCCAGCGCGCGGTCGAGCGGCTTCAGCAGGACCGCCGCGACACCGTTGCCGCCGACGGTGCCGTCCGCGTCCGCGTCGAACGGCCGGCAGCGGCCGGTCCCGGAGAGGATCGACCCGGGCTCGTGCCGGTACCCCGCCTCCTGCGGCAGCCGGACGGCGGCGGCGCCCGCCAGCGCCAGGTCGGCGTCGCCGGAGAGCAGTGCCTGCACCGCCAGGTGCACGGCGACCAGCGAGGTGGAGCAGGCCGTCTGGACGCCGATGGCGGGCCCGGCGAGGTTCAGGCGGTGGGCGACGCGTGTGGCGAGGAAGTCCGGCAGGCCCCCGGTGGCGGCGTGCACGGCGGCGGCGCCGTCGTCGTGCGACGCGTCACCGGTCGAGCCGGGGGCGTCCTGGTGGCCGTAGAGGTGCATCCCGGATCCGGCGAAGACCCCGATGCGCTCCCCGGCGGTGTCACCGGCGTGACCGCCGTGCTCCAGCGCGAGGTAGCAGGTCTCCAGGAACAGCCGGTGTGCCGGGTCGATGAGCCGGGCCTCGGCCCGACTGACGCCGAAGAAGGCCGCGTCGAATGCGTCGACGTCGGTCAGCACGCCCGCGACGGGGCGCAGGGCCGGGTCGACGGGGCCGGCGGCGGCGTGGGCGGCGGTGAAGTCGCCGACGCTGTCCCGGCCTTCGCGCAGGTTGGCCCAGAACCGGTCGATGTCGGGGGCGCCGGGGAAGCGGGCGGACATACCGATGATCGCGATGCGGCGGTCCGTCGGCCCGCCGCCCGCGGGGGGTGCCGCCCGCTGTGCCGTGGCGCCGGGGGCGCCCGCGACCGCGGGGCGCGCGACGTGTTCGGCGACGTGCCGGGCGAGGTCGGCGACGGTCGGGTGTTCGTAGAAGGCGGCTGCGGCCACCTTGGTGCCGAGGTCGAGTTCGAGCGCTGCCCGTACCCGTGCGAGAGCGAGGGAGTTGAGGCCGAGGTCGAAGAACGCGACGTCGTCGGCGACGTGTCGTCCCGCCGCGGCGGCGATCGCCGCGCGCACCGCGGTCAGCACGGTGCCGACCGCGTCCGGCCGGGGGGCGTCGGCCCCGGCCGCGGGGCCCGCGCCGGGGGAGTCCGCGTCGTCGCGGGCGCCGGCCGGAGCGGCCCCCGGGGTGCCGACCGTGGTGCCGCCCGGGGTGCCGACCGCCGAGGCGGCGGTGGCGGCCTCGACGGTGGGGACGGAGTGGGCGGGCTCGGCGCTCGTGCCGCCTATCATCCGCGCCAGCTGGTCACGCCGGACCTTGCCGCTCTTGGTGCGGGGGAACTCCGCCTCCGGTACCGCGACCACCCGTACGTCGGAGAGGCGCAGCCGCCGGAAGACCGCCGCCCGCACCTCCCGCGCGGTGGCCGCGTCCTGTTCCGGATCGCCGGTCGCGGAGGCGAAGCCGACGTAGAGCCGTTCGCTCCCGGAGTCGGCGTCGGGGACGCCGCAGGCGCCGACCGTCCCCGGGACGACGCCGGAGGCCGCGGTGGCGGCGTCCTCGATCTCGTGGCAGGTGTAGTTGTGGCCGTTGAGAATCAGGACGTCCTTGGACCGGCCGGTGATCACCAGCTCGCCGTCGGCGAGGAACGCGAGGTCACCGGTGTCCAGCCAGCCGTCGGCGGTCAGCGCCGCCGCGGTCGCGGCCGGGTTGTTGGCGTAGCCGGTGGTGACGCGCACCGAGTCGACCTGCAGGCGCCCGATGCGGCGTTCGGTCAGCAGCCGGTCGGCGGTGTCGACGACGCGCAGCGACGACTCCGCTGCGGGCGGACCGACGGCGACGAAGGTCACCGTCTCGTGCTCGGGGGTCGCCGCGTCCGCCCAGACCAGCTCGCCTCCCAGGCTGGAGCGGACCACGCGCCGGACCCCGGTGGGCGAGGCGAACCGTCCCCAGGTGATGGCGGTGGTCGTCTCCGCCATCCCCCACGCCGGCCGGAACGTTTCTTCCCGGACGCCGAAGGGCGCGACCGCGTCGAGGAACTCCCGCGCCGCCTCCGGTTTGATCTGTTCGCCGCCGCAGAGGAGGGTGCGCACCCCGGAGAGCTCCCAGGAGAGCTCGGGCGCCGCCGCCAGCTCCCGGCTGATCAGCCGGTAGCCGAACATCGGCGCCCAGCTGTGCCGGACCTGCCACTCGGCCATCAGCTCCAGCCAGCGCAGCGGCCGGGCCAGCACCAGCTCGGTCGGGAGGTGCACGTTGGTGTTGCCGAGGTACACCTGCATCAGGTGGTAGATCAGGAACGCGCCGCTGTGGTCCACCGGCAGCCAGTTCAGCGAGACGTCCCCGGCGCCGACCTCCAACTCGTCGGCGCTGGAGGCGGCGAACAGCGACAGTGCCCGGTGGGTGAGCTGCGCCGCCTTGGGTGCGCCCGTGCTGCCCGAGGAGAGCATCAGCAGCGCCACGTCGTCGGGTTCGGGCCTGTGGTCGGCCACCGCCGGCGGTCCGTCGGCCAGTCGGTCGACGTCGGCGGCGGTCGGGCCCCCCTGGCGGGCGAGCACGGCGGTCCCCGCGGTGTCGGAGACCACCAGCGGTTCGCCCAGCAGGCGCCAGGTGTGCGCCAGCCGCTCCGGAACCGGTCCCGTGGTGTCGGGGTCCTGGCTCTCCACCAGCGCGGCAGGGCGGACGCCGCCGAGGACGCATGCCCAGAAGACCGCGAAGTGGTCCGCCAGCGGGAGCCCTTGCAGGATCACGGTGTCACCGGCGGCCACGCCGTGCCGCCGCAGGCCACCGAGGATGCGCCGGGCGCGCTCCAGCAGGGCCGGGTAGTCGAGCCGGGTGGTCGTCCCGTCCGCGGCGAGGGTCACCACGCCGGCCGTGGGAGCGTTCCTGGCTGCCCGCAGCAGGGCCTCCACGGCATTGCCCGGGTCGTCGTGACCCGGTTGCAGCGGCGGTCCCTGGCTCAGCGCGGGCGGGGTGGGCGTCGGCACGTTCGGAAGGCCTTTCACCAGGCGGATGCTGTGCGAAATTCCGGCTTCCCGGCCCCGCACGGGAATGGGCACTTTATAGACGTGTCCCAGCCTTGTGCGCAAGGTCCAGCCGAAAAGCCGCGCCCGCACGGCCGAAATGAGTTCAATACACAACTGACTTACGGTCAGGATCGGTGTCACCTGCGTGTTCGTCGCGGGGTTCGGGTGCTGTACGGGCAGTGTTGTTCCGCGTGCGGACGGTGCGCGGTGGCAGGTGGTCGGGTTTCCCCGGTGTTTCCGCCGCTTTATCGACGCCCCTCCGCGAATACCTCCACGGGGTAACCGTGTCCCACGTCGGATTACAGCCAGGGAATTGCGGGTGTGATATCGCGCGAGCGCGCGGAGCGGCGGCGGACGCGCTGTGCCGGAGCGGCGGCGAGGCGATCGGGGGTGGCCCGGGGGCGGGAAACGGACCCGGGCCGGGCGGGGCCCGGGCAAGGGCGGGCGTAGCCGCGCCGCCTCGACCCGGGGTCGGTGGTGTCACCGGTACGGGGGACCGGGCGGGGGCCGCGGCGCACCCGAACGGGGGTGCGCCGGTCGGCTCTTCGGAGGGTGCCTCAGGGCTGCGGGCGGTGGAGCATGCTGACCAGAACCTCGTGGAGCACCTCGTGGTCGCGGGCGTCGTGGAGCGTGAACGGCCCGCCCTGGATCGTGTACCACTCGTCGGCGCCGGCGTAGCGGACCTTCAGTGCCAGGGTGCCGTCGGAGTCCGCGTCGGTGAGCAGTTCGAGTTCGCCGCTGATCACCCCCACCTCGTCGGTCATGAGTCCGCCACGGGGGGCCTTGAATACGGTGGTGCGTTCGGTGGATTCGCTCATGAGGGGCATCTCACCACAATCGGAGGGGGCATTCGCCGTACTCGCCACGGGGGCGCACGCCGGTGTCGCCGACTCCTGACCGGTCGTGCGAACCCCGCGCCCGGCGCGAGCGCGGGCCGGGATCGTGTCCGTGCGCGGCGCGCGGGGTCCGGTGCGCGGTCCTCGGCGCGCCGGGGACGTCGCCACGACAGGCCGACGGCCCGTCCGCCGGGTGGGGCGGACGGGCCGTCGAGGGGTGGTGCGGTGGGTGCCGGGGTCAGCAGTAGGTGTTCAGCGCGGACTGCAGGGCGTTCCGCTCCGCGGAGTCCGCGGTGAGGTCGTAGGTGTGCTTGACCCTGATCCACATGCGCGTGTAGGTGCAGCGGTACTCCGTGCGGGGCATCCAGTCGGCGGGGTCCTGGTCGCCCTTGGAGCTGTTGGAGGAGGAGCTGGCAACGATCAGCTGCGGCCAGTACAGGTCGTTGGCGAAGTCGGCGCGGCGCTGCTGGCTCCAGCTGTTGGCGCCCGAGCGCCACGCCTCGGCGAGCGGGACGACGTGGTCGATGGTCGCCTGCGAGACCGTGGAGGTGGTGGTGTTGTCGTACTGGCTGTACCAGCTGCCGGAGGTGGGCTGGCAGTTGGAGCCGACCTGCACGTTGGAGCCGTCACGCTGGAGCACGGTCTGCCGGGCGGTGCAGCCGCCGCTGGAGCGCCAGTGGGGGAACTCGCTGCGGGAGTAGCCCGCCATCGAGCCCTCGGGTGCCACCCGGAGCTGGTTCAGCTCGGACTGGGCGGTGGCGGCGGAGGGGATGCGGGGCGGGGCGGCCGTCGCGGCGGAGCCGAGAAGGGCGGCCAGCAGCGCCGCGACGCAGGCGACGACGGTCGCGGCGAGCCAGCGGGTGCGGCGGTAAGTGGGGGGACGGAGCACGGAGCGCCTCCTGGCGGTAAGTGGGGGTTACCTGGGGAGAATTACCGAGCAATGTAGCAGGTGCATGTCAATTCTCTACGCGAGTTGATGAACGTCATCGAACATCACGGGGGTGTTCGGTGCGCGACGTGCCGCGCACCACGGCGGAGTGCGCCGCGCTCCCGACCGGCCCCGCGCCGGGCGCCGTTGGGGCGGCGGGTGGGTCAACGGCGGCGGGGCCGCGCCGTGTTGTCACGGACGCGGCCCCGTCGGCCTGCTGCACGAGAGGGTGGCTCATGCTCAGATCTTCCGCACCACCACGGTGCCGACGATCTTGTCGGCGAAGGTCTGCTTCTTCGCGTCCCACAGTGGCCACAGGAAGCCGAGGAAGCAGGGGAGGGCGTTGACGATGTGCAGCAGGGTGCGGGCGATGCCTATGCCCGCCCCGACCGGCTTGCCGGTGCTCTCCTTCAGGACCTCGATGCTGACGGCCTTCTTGCCGGGGGTCTGGCCGGTGGTGCCGGTCAGGTAGCCCCAGAGGATCATGGCGGCGATGCTGAGCAGCACGCCGAAGTAGTAGAGCCCGCCGGGCGACTCGCCCACGACGGTCGGCGTACCGGCGACCATCAGGATCGCGGGAACGGTGTAGAAGACGATGTAGTCGAGGATGTAGGCGACCACGCGCGAGCCCCAGCCCGCGTAGGCGTTGGGGACCACGCCGCCGTGGTGACCGCCCTGCTGCGGGTAGCCGGGGTATCCGCCGGGCTGGCCCTGCTGCGGGTAGCCGGGGTATCCGCCGGGCTGGCCCTGCTGCGGGTGACCGGGCTGTCCCTGCTGGCCGTACGGGTTCTGGCCCTGGCCGTAGGGGTTCTGCTCGTTGCCCGGCTGAGGCGGGTAGCTCATGTGGGTGTTCCTTCTGCCATCGAGTGAGCGGTACGACCCTCCGACGGGTCGCCTGACGCACACTGCGGCATCCCCCCGGACGGTCCCCGGGATCATATGACCGTCATCCCGGACGTTCCGGGGACCGGCGCGCACTGTTTCGAAGCTGCAACCTGCCGTCTCCTCGGCCGACCGGTGACCGGCGTTGCCCGCTCCCGACGTTCGCCGCTCTCCGCTGCCGGTCGCCTACCGTCCGTCCTCGCCCGGTACCCGTTGGTTCACCCCTGTCACAGCACCGCCGCTCGCGGGGAGCCGATTGGAGCCGGAGGCCCGCCATCCGCGAGGATGACCCCCATGAGTGCCCAGATTCTCGACGGCAAGGCCACCGCAGCCGCCATCAAGTCCGACCTGACCGCGCGCGTCGCCGCACTGCGCCTCCAGGGGATCACCCCCGGACTCGGGACCCTGCTGGTGGGCGACGACCCCGGTAGCCAGAAGTACGTCGCGGGCAAGCACCGCGACTGCGCGGCCGTCGGAATCGCCTCCATCCAGCGGGAGTTGCCGGCCACGGCCACCCAGGACGACATCGAGGCCGTCGTCAGCGAGCTCAACGCCGACCCCGCCTGCACCGGTTACATCGTCCAGCTCCCCCTGCCCCGCGGCATCGACACCAACCGCGTGCTGGAGCTGATGGACCCGGCGAAGGACGCCGACGGTCTGCACCCGGTCAGCCTCGGCCGCCTGGTGCTCAACGAGCCCGCGCCGCTGCCCTGCACCCCCAACGGCATCATCCGGCTGCTGCGCCAGTACGGCGTCGAGCTCAACGGCGCCGAGGTCGTCGTGGTCGGTCGCGGCACCACCGTGGGCCGGACCCTCCCGCTGCTGCTGACCCGCCGCAGTGAGAACGCGACCGTGACCCAGTGCCACACCGGTACCCGCGACCTCTCCGCGCAGTTGCGCCGCGCCGACATCGTCGTCGCGGCTGCGGGCGTCGGTCACCTCGTCAAGCCCGAGGACATCAAGCCCGGTGCTGCCGTCCTGGACGTCGGCGTCAGCCGCGACGAGAACGGCAGGATCGTCGGTGACGTCCACCCCGGTGTCACCGAGGTCGCCGGTTGGGTCTCCCCGAACCCCGGCGGTGTCGGCCCGATGACGCGGGCGCTGCTGCTGGAGAACGTCGTCCTGGCGGCCGAGCGCGAGGCGGAGCGCGCGGCATGAGCGAGCGCGAGCCGGCCGACGGCCCGTCCGCCGGCTCCGCCGCCGGCGACCCCGGCGCGG
>NZ_JAAVJB010000198.1 GCF_012034385.1 Streptomyces spiramenti | reverse complement strand
GGCCCCCGGCGCGCGGCGCCGACGGGCGCCCGCTGCCGGGCGGCGGCATCACCCGCCGCGCCCGCTTCATGCGCGACCGCACCCTGCTGCTGATGGTGCTCCCGGTCCTGGCGCTGCTGACACTCTTCAACTACGTCCCGCTGCTCGGGAACGTGGTCGCGTTCCAGGACTACGACGTCTACGGCGCGGGCATCAGCGGCAGTCCCTTCGTCGGGTTCGACAACTTCGAGCGCATCTTCTCCGACCACCGGTTCTGGGAGGTGCTCGCCAACACCCTGATCATCTTCTTCACCCAGCTGGTGCTCTTCTTCCCGATCCCCATCGCCGCCGCGCTGCTGATCAACTCGGTGATGAGCTCCCGGGTCCGCGCCTGGGTGCAGGCCGTGGTCTACCTGCCGCACTTCTTCTCCTGGGTGCTGGTCATCACGGTCTTCCAGCAGATGCTCGGCGGGGCCGGCCTCATCGCCCAGTGGCTGCGGCAGCGCGGCTACGACGGGTTCGACCTGATGACCGACCCCGGGTTCTTCAAGTTCCTGCTCAGCGCGCAACTGGTCTGGAAGGACGCCGGCTGGGGCGTGATCGTCTTCCTCGCCGCGCTGGCCGCGGTCAACCGCGAGCTGTACGAGTCGGCGGCGGTCGACGGCGCCGGCCGGTGGCGGCGGATGTGGCACGTCACCCTGCCCGCGCTGCGACCGGTGATCGCGCTGCTGCTGGTGCTGCGCGTGGGCAGTGCATTGAACCTGGACTTCGAACAGATCCTCCTCCAACGCGACCAGGTCGGGGCCGGCGCCTCGGAGGTCCTCGACACCTACATCTGGTGGACCGGTATCAACACCGGCGACTTCGGCTACGCCGCTGCCGCGGGCATCTTCAAGGGCCTGTTCTGCGTGCTGATGGTCATCGCCGCCAACAAGGCCGCCCACATGCTGGGCGAGCAGGGGGTGTACTCCCGGAAATGACCACGACCGCACCGGGCCCGTCCGGCCCGACGCCCGACCCGCCGGCCGCCCGCGACCCCGGCGCCGCACCGGCCGCACCGACGCCGGACGGCGACCGCCGCACCACTGCTCAGCGGCTGCTCGGCACCGAGCCCCGGCCCGTCTGGGAGGAGGAACCCACCCGCGCCGGACTCGCCTTCAAGGGCGTCGGGTTGGCGGGGATCTGCGTCCTGATCCTCGGGCCGCTGTGGGTGGTGGTCGTCACCAGTCTCTCCGACGCGCAGACCATCAACGACGCGGGCGGGCTGGTGATCTGGCCCGAGGGCATCACCTTCGTCGCCTACCAGGAACTGCTCTCCGGCGGCGCTGTCACCCGCGCCACCCTCGTCTCGCTCGGGATCACCGTCGTCGGCACGTCGGTGTCGATGTTCTGCTCGGTGCTCTGCGCCTACGGCCTCAGCCGCACCGGTTCCTTCGCCCATGGTCCGGTTCTGATGTTCGTCATGGCGACGATGTTCTTCGGCGCGGGGCTGATCCCCACCTACCTGCTGGTCACCGGCATCGGCCTCGGGAACACCTACTGGGCGATGATCCTGCCGAGCGCCGTCAACGTCTTCAACATCCTGGTGCTGCGTGCGTTCTTCATGCAGACGGCGCCCGAGCTGATCGAGGCCGCGCGGATCGACGGCGCCGGCGACTGGCGCATCCTCTGGCAGATCGTGCTGCCGCTCTCCCGCGCGGTGCTCGCCGTCATCTCGCTGTTCTACGCGGTCGGTTACTGGAGCCAGTGGTTCAACGCGATGCTCTACGTCCAGGACTCCGACATGTACCCGCTCCAGATGATCCTGCGGCAGATCGTGCTCCAGCAGCAGGTGCCGCCCGGCGCCATGGGGCAGGCCGTCAGCAGCGGCCAGATCAGCAGCCTCGCCGTGCAGATGGCGGTCATGGTCCTCGCCCTGCTGCCGGTCGCCGTGCTGTCGCCCTTCGTGCAGAAGCACTTCCAGAAGGGCATGCTCACCGGCGCCGTCAAGGGCTGACCCCACCCCCGCCCGCCCCCGCCGACCCCGTCCCCGCCCCGACCCGCACCCCCACGGCACCTGCGCCCGGGGGACCTGCACCCCGCCACCGCTCCGGAAGGTGACCGCCGTGCCCCCGCCACCCACCGCCCGACCCCACCTCGGCGACGCGACCCGCGGCCGGCTGCTCTTCGGCGGCGACTACAACCCCGAGCAGTGGCCCGAGGAGACCTGGGCGGAGGACGCCAGGCTGATGCGCGAGGCCGGGGTCACCACCGCCACCGTCGGTGTCTTCTCCTGGGCCACCATCGAACCCCGCCCAGGCGCCCGCGAGTTCGGCTGGCTCGACCGGGTCATGGACCTGCTCCACGACCACGGCGTCGGCGTCGTCCTCGCCACCCCCACCGCCTCCCCGCCGCCCTGGCTCGGCGCCCGCCACCCCGAGACGCTGCCGCGCGCCGAGGACGGCACGGTCGTCACCTACGGCTCCCGGCAGCAGTTCTGCCCCAGCTCGCCCGTCTACCGCCGCTACGCCACCGCGCTGACCGAGGACGTCGCTGCCCGCTACGCCGACCACCCGGCCCTGCTGATGTGGCACGTCAACAACGAGTACTGCACCCACTGCTGGTGCGACACCACCGCTGACCACTTCCGCCGCTGGCTCGCCGCGCGCCACGGCAGTATCGACGCCCTCAACGCCGCCTGGGGCACCGCCTTCTGGAGCCAGCGGTACGACGACTGGTCGGAGGTGCTGCCACCCCGCCGCGCCCAGTACATCCGCAACCCCGCCCAGGCGCTCGACTTCCGCCGGTTCACCTCCGACGCCCTGCTGGACTGCTACCTCGCCGAACGCGACATCGTCGCCCGCCACACCCCGCACACCCCGGTGACCACCAACTTCATGCCGCTGTGGTCCGGGCTCGACGGCTGGCGGTGGGCCGAGCACGAGGACGTCGTCTCGGTGGACAGCTACCCCGACCCCGCCGACCCCCTCGGCGGTGGCGCCCGGCACGCGCTGACCGCCGACCTCACACGCGGCCAGTCCGGGGGCCGCCCCTGGGTACTGATGGAACAGGCCGCGGGCGCCGTCAACTGGCGCCCGGTGAACCGGCCCAAGCCGCGCGGCATGAACCGCCTGCACTCCCTCCAGGCGGTCGCCCGCGGTGCCGACGCCGTCTGCTACTTCCAGTGGCGGCAGTCCCGCCAGGGCGCGGAGAAGTACCACTCCGCGATGCTCCCGCACGCCGGACCCGACTCGCGCACCCACACCGAGATCCGGCGGGTCGGCGCCGAACTCGCCCGCATCGGCGCCGACATCTCCGGCAGCGAGGTCACCGCCGAGGTGGCCGTGGTGCACGACTGGCCGTCCTGGTGGGCCGCCGACGGCGAGGCACGCCCCTCCTCCCTGGTCACCTACGAGAAGCTGCTCACCGCCTGGCACCGGGCGCTGTGGGAGGAGAACCTCACCACCACCCTCACCCACCCGGGCGCCGCCGACCTCGACCGCTACCGGCTGGTCGTCGCCCCCTGCCCCCACCTCCTCACCGACGCCGCGCTCCGCGCCCTCACCCGCTACGTCACCGGCGGCGGCCACCTGGTCTGCGGGTTCTTCAGCGGCGTCGTCGACGAGGACGACCGGGTCCACGCGGGTGGGATGGCGGCCGGACTGCGGCGACTGCTCGGCATCGACACCCTCCACACCTGGTGGCCGCTGGCCGAGGACGAGACCGTCCGCTGCGACGACGGCACCACCGGCACCCTCTGGTCCGAGGAGCTGACCGCGGCGCCCGGCGCCGAGACAGTCACCGCCTACCGCGGCGGTGAACTCGACGGTCTGCCTGCGGTGTTGCGCAACGGCCGGGCCTGGTACGTCTCCACCCTGCCCCAGCCGACAGCCCTGCGCGGGCTGCTGCGCCGCGTCGCCGACACCGCGGGCGCGACACCCGTCCTCGACGGGCTGCCGACCGGGGTCGAGGCGGTCCGTCGCGGTCCTGCGCTCTTCCTGCTCAACCACGGGCCGCAGGCGGCGGATGTGCCGCTCCCCATGCCCCACACCGACCTGCTGACCGGGGACCACCATTCGCGGACGGTCCACCTGGAGCGGTACGGCGCCGCGGTGCTGCGCCCGACCCCCACCGCCTCCGCCGGCGGCGCGGGATGAGCGGGAGCGGCAGGAGGCCCGGGAGCTGCGACCGTCCGGTCCCCGCCGCCGACCACGCTCCGGTGCACGGCAGTTGGGAGCCGACGCCCGCACACCGGTGGGAGGACGGCTACCTCGCGGGGAACGGCAGCCACGGCGCGCTCGCCCACGGCGACCTCGACGACGACCGCGTGATCGTCACCCATCACCGGCTCGTCCGCCCCAACGGCAGCGAACGGCTGCGCCCACCCGCCCTCGCGCGCCGACTCGCCGAGGCACAGCGGGCGTTGCTCGCCGGCGACAACGAAGCGGGACAGCGGTTCGGCGACGGCCTGCCCTTCCACTGGGTCCAGCCGTTCCACCCCGCCCTGCAGACCCGCGTCGTCACCCTCGCCGCGCCCCCGGGCGGGCGGGCGGGGGGCTACCGGCGGTCGGTGGACTTCACCACCGGTGAGATCCGGTCGGCCGCGGCCGGGCGCACCTCCACGGTCTTCGTCTCCCGGGCGGACGACGTGATCGTGCAGCTCCTCACCGCGCCCGGCCACGACCTGGCCGTCCGTCTCGACCACGAACTCCCCGGCGCGCCCGCGAACCTGTCCACCGCGAGGTCCACCGTGCCCATCGCGGGCGGCGCCCACCTCGCGCTGCGTGTGGACCACCCGGACTCCGGCCGCGGCTACACCGTCGCCACCGTCCTCCTCGCCGACGCGGGCGGGACGACCGCCGAGGGTGCCGGGACACGGGTCCGGGACGCCCGCGCGCTGCTCCTGCTCACCCGGGTCCACCGCCACGACGCGGCGGCGGGACCGGCAGCCCCCGACCCGGCGGAACTCTGGGAACGGCTCGTCCGGCTTGCCGCGGCGGTCGTCCCCCGGGACCGGACCGCACCGCCCCCGAAGGGGATCGCCGCCCCCGACGCCAGGCGCGCCGTCGCGCCGCAAGCCGTCCACGACGCACTTCTGGCGCGCCACGTCGCCCGCCACCGACCCGCCTACCTCCGTGTCGCACTCGATCTCCACGCCCCCGCCGCCGAACGCGCCCTCCCCGGGAGCGCGCTGCTGGCCCGCCCGGACAGCACCGCCCTGCTCGAACGGCTCTTCGCCGCCGGGCGGCACCACCTGCTGTCGGCCGCCGGGGAGCTTCCGCCCCGGCTCACGGGGCTGTGGACCGGCGACTGGGACACCGCGTGGTCGGGCGCGTTCACCACCAACGCCAACCTCAACCTCCAGACCGCGTCCGCCGCGGGCGCGGCACTCCCCGAAGTCGTGGCCGCACAGCGCCGGTTCATCGCCGAGCAGCTCGACGACTGGCGGGAGAACGCCGCCGCGATCTTCGGGACGAGGGGCGTGGTCGCCCCCTCCCACACCGATGGCGACAGCGGCCACACCCGCCACTTCCAGCGTGACTACCCCCTGCACGTGTGGACCGCGGGCGCGGACTGGCTGCTGCTGCCGCTGCTGCACGAGGCCGAGCACACCGGCGCCCCGGACGACGTCCTCGACACCCTGCTGGCGGAAGTGGCGCAGTTCTACGACGACTTCCTCCTCCGGGACGACGGCGGCGACGGCACCGTGACCGTGGTGCCGTCGTACTCGCCCGAGAACAGCCCGGCGGGCCGGGGCCCCGTGGCGGTGAACGCCACCATGGACATCGCCGCCGCCCGCCACGCCCTCACCACGGCGGCCGAACGGCTCCCCGGCGACGACCGCGCCCCCGGCTGGCGCCGACTGGCCGCCGCGTTGCCGCCCTACCGGGTCAACGAGGACGGCGCGCTCGCCGAATGGGCGAGTCCGGGACTGGGCGACACCTACGACCACCGGCACCTCAGCCACCTCTACCCCGTGTGGCCGCTCACGGAGATCACCCCCGAGGCGGCGCCGGAGCTCGCCGAGGCCGCCCGCCGGGCCCTGGAGCTCCGCGGCAGCGAGAACGACTCCGCGCACGGCCATCTCCACCGGGCGCTGATCGCGGCACGGCTGAACGAGGCGGACACCGCCCTCGCCGCCCTTCGCGCCGTCCTGCACGCGGACTGCTTCCACGACTCGCTGATGAGCTCGCACTACCCCGCGCGTGACGTCTACAACGCGGACGCCGCCCACGCCCTGCCCGCCGCGGTGCTCGAACTGGTCGCCCACACCTCACCCGGACGCCTCGACCTGCTGCCCGCGCTGCCCGCCGCGTTCCCGACCGGTGCGGTCACCGGTCTCGCCACCCGGTTCGGCAGCGAGCTGGACGTGGCCTGGTCACCGCGGCGGGTCGAGGCGGTGCTCCGCCCGGGACGGGACGCGGTGATCGAGCTGCGGCTGGGACGGCACCGCCCGCGCCCGGGGCGCGTGGAGCTCACGGCCGGGTGTGAGCAGCGACTGACGCTGGCGCGTTGACCGGGCATTCCGTGCGGGCCGGGCACTCCGTGCGTGCCGAACTCACCCGGTGGGAGGCGCCCGGCCGCGACCTGGCGCCCGGCCGCGACCTGGCGCCCGGCCGTGGCCCGGCGTGCGGCCCGTGCGGGGAGCCGCCCGGCTCAGCCGGGGGGCGGCCCGGAACTGGCGCGCACGGTGAGCGACGGCGCGATCAGCTCCTGCCGGTGGGCCGGGCCGCGGTCCAGCGCGGCCATCGCCAACTCGACCGCGCGGCGCCCCATCTCGCGCGCGGGCAAGGCGACGGAAGTCAGCCGTACCGAGGCGCGCGCGGCGATGTCCTCGGGGCCGATGGCGACCACCGACACGTCCTCCGGCACCGCACGGCCCTGGCGGCGCAGCACGGAGAGGAGGGGTTCCACAGCGGGTTCGTTCTGCACGACGAAGCCGGTGGTGCGGGGGCGTTCGTCGAAGATCCGGCCGAGGGTGTCCGCGATGCCCGCGTAGTCGCCGTCGCAGGGGCGGTGCAGCAGGCCGACGCCCAACTCCCGTGCACGGGACTGGGCCGCTCGGACCGTGCGTTCGGCGAAACCGGTGTGCCGTTCGTAGACGGCCGTGGCTTCGCCCACGAACGCCAGCTCCCGGTGGCCGAGTTCGGCGAGATGGTCCACGCACAACGCGCCCGTCGCCTCGAAGTCGAGATCGACGCAGGTGAGTCGGTCGGGGGAGCCGGGCAGGCCGATCAGGACCGCCGGCAGCTCGCTCTCCCGGAGCAGCGGGAGCCGCTCGTCGTCGGTCTCCACGTCCATGAGGATCACGGCGTCCGCCAGCGAGCTGGCCATCACGCGGCGCAGCGCGGCGGGCCCCTCCTCGCCCGTCAGCAGCAGGACGTCGTGGCCGTGGCTGCGGGCGGTGGTCGCCACGGCCACCGCAATCTCCATCATGACCGGCATGTACATGTCCGTGCGCAGCGGCATCATCAGCGCCAGGATCTGCGACCGGCTGCTGGCGAGCGCGCGCGCACGGGCGTTGGGGTGGTAGCCGAGGACGCGGATGCTCGACTCGACGCGTTCCCGCGTCGAGGAGGAGATGGAGCGCTTGCCGCTGAGCACGTAGCTCACCGTGCTGGCGGACACCCCGGCGTGCCGGGCGACCTCGGCCAGGGTGACCGCGCCGGTGGTGTCGCTCATCCGGTCGCCTCTCACGGGGGTGTCGAGTGGGTCACGCCGCGTTGAAGCGCTTCGACGCAGTGCCGTGCCCGCTCCGACCAGCATAGGTGACGCACTGCGGAATGCCTCCGCGGTGACTGCGGGGCATCCGGTCGAAGCGCTTCACGCGCGTGCCGGGCGCCGGCGGCGCGACGACCGGGAGGCGGTTCGGGGGACGAGGCGCCCGAGGACCGCAGCCCGGCCGGGTCAGCCGTCCTCCCACTCGCCGCGGGCGTACTGCACGACCACGGGGTCCATGAGGGTGCTGGGGCGGACGTCGGCCCGGCGCCGGTCCACGGGGAAGACGGTGGCCGCCTCCAGGACGGCGTCGTCGATGAACCGCAACGGCGGCGCGTCCGGCGCCAGTCGGAGCGGCGCCGGGGTGCTGCCGTCACCCAGCAACGGAGTGCCCAGCATCGGAGCGCCCAACACCGGAACGCCCGGCGCGGCGGCGGTGTGCACGGCGGTCGCCGGGGTTTCGCCGGTCGCCCCGGGCGGACGGGCCAGCAGGAACCCCCAGTTGCCGAAGCTCGGGACGTCCACCTGGTACGGGGTGGTGGAGAACCCGGCCTCGGCGAGGGTGGCGTCGATCGACCAGAACGAACGCGGTGCGAAGAACGGCGACCCGCCCTGCACGGCCAACGACCCGTGGTCGGCGAGGATCTGGTCGACGACCGTGTAGAACTCGACGCTGTAGAGCTTCGCGGTGGGCGCGTCCTCCGGGTCGGGGAAGTCCGCGATCACCACGTCGTAGGGTCCGGGTGCCGTCCGGGCCCAGTTGAACGCGTCGGCGTTGACCACCTCGACCCGCGGGTCGGCCAGCGCGTCCTCGTTCAGTGTCCGCAACGGCTCCCAGGAGCGCGCCAGTTCGGTGACCTCGGGATCGAGGTCCACCAGGGTGACCGACTCGACGTCGTCGTACTTCAGCACCTCCCGCACCGCCAGGGCGTCGCCCCCGCCGAGCACCAGCACGCGGGAGCGCGGCCCGGTCATCGCCGGGTGCACCAGTGCCTCGTGGTAGCGGTACTCGTCGATCGAGGAGAACTGGAGATCGCCGTTGAGGAACAGCCGCATGTCCCGGTCGCCGGTGAAGGCGAACGCCTCGGTGACGACGACCTCCTGGTAGTCGGTGCGCACCGCGTGCACGATCGGGTCGCGGTAGAGCTGCTGCCGGGCGGTGACCTCGATGCGGTCGGCCAGCACGTAGGCGGTGCCGAGAACGCCCAGCACCAGCACCATCGTCGCCAGCAGGCCGGTGCGGACCACCGGACGCAGCTGCCTGCGGAAGATCCACACCACGACGGCGATGCCGAAGACCGCGTTGACGGCGCCGACGACCAGCGCGCCCTTCAACTGCCCGAAGACCGGGAGCAGCAGCAGCGGGAAGCAGAGCCCGCCGACGAGCGCCCCGATGTAGTCCACGGCGAACATGTCGGCGACGGCGCTGCCGGCCTCCTGGCGGCGGATGCGCTGGAGCAGCGTCATCAGCAGCGGTATCTCCGCACCGATGAGGACACCGACGACGAAGGCGATCACGATCATCGCGGGCGTGTAGACCTGGAGCCAGGCGAACATCGCGTACAGCACGAGGACGGAGAGCCCGCCGATCAGCGCCAGCAGCCCCTCGACGAGGGCGAACGCGCCGACGGCCCGACGTTGCAGCGGCTTCGCAGCGAGTGAACCGACACCCATGGCGAAGACCATCACCGACAGCACCAGGGAGGTCTGCATGACGGTGTTGCCGACCAGGTAGCTGCCGAGCGTCACCAGCGCCAGTTCGTAGGCGAGGCCGCAGGCGGCACAGGCGAACACGGAGAACAGCAGCAGCGCCCGGGCCAGCCGGGGCCGCGAGCTGGGCAGGTGCCCGCCGGGCGGCGGACCGCCGCCCGGCC
>NZ_JAAVJB010000197.1 GCF_012034385.1 Streptomyces spiramenti | reverse complement strand
GCGCCGCCGCGCGCTGCTGCTGCACGGCGTCGCAACGGGACGGCCGCCGGGGGAGTGGGGAGAGGCCCACGACCTGTCCGTCGCCGCCCGCGATCGCACTGCCCGGACCCACCTCGCCGCCCTCGACACCGCCGACGACGCCGAAACCCCCTGGCCCGACCTGCCACTGGCCGGGCCCGACGTCCCCTCGGCCCACCTGACGACCGCCGCCGGACGGCTCCGCACCATCGCGCTGGCCGCCGCCACCGAGGGCGGCGCCCTGCACACGGACCCCGCCGTCGCCCGCGCGGTCGCGGCCGGACTGCGCCTGTGGTGGCGCTTCGGGTACCACGCCGGACGTGCCCAGCACGGCAACTGGTGGGACTGGGAGATCGGCGCCCCGCGCGCCGCCACCGATCTCCTCGCCCTTCTCGGTCCCGCGGTGGGGAGCGAGACCCGGGACGGCGTCATCGCCGCCGTCGACCACTTCGTCCCCGACCCGCGCCGCATGCTCCGCGACGAGCTCCGGTCCACGGGCGCCAACCGCGTCGACCTCTGCCGCATCGTCGCCCTGCGCGGTGCGCTCGGCGGCACCACGGAGCGGCTGGCCACCGCCGCCGACGCGCTCCGCGGCGTCCTGGACCCCGTCCGGGTCGGCGACGGCTTCCACCCCGACGGCTCGTTCCTGATGCACACCAGCGTCGCCTACCCCGGCACCTACGGGCAGGTGCTGGTCAGCGGGGTGGCCGAACTGCTGGCGCTGCTCGCCGGCACGCCGTGGGCGGTCGCGGGGAACGAACGCGGGCGGCTCCTCGACGCGGTGGAGCGGACCTTCCTGCCGCTGGTCCACGCCGGCCTGACGACCGACGCGGTGCGCGGCCGGGCCCTCGCCCGCCACAACGCGACCGACGCCGACGACGGCTTCCGCCTCGCGCTGGACCTGGTGACCCTGGCCGACGCCCTCACCACCACCGGGACCCACACGGGGGACGCGACGACGGCCGCCCTGCTGCGCGGCCGGGCCAAGAGCTGGCTCACCGCCAACACCTGGCGCCCCCTCGCCGCCCGCGAGCCCGCGCAGATCGCCACCGCCGCCACCGTGCTGGCGGACCGGGAGCTGACACCCGCGCCGCCGCCCACCGGCCACTTCGGCTTCCCCGACATGGAACGCCACGTGCACCGCCGCCCCCGCTGGACCTACTGCCTCTCGCTCAACTCCGACCGCGTCGCCCGCTACGAGTACATGAACGGCGAGAACGCCCACGGCTGGCACACCGGCGACGGCGCCGCCCTGCTGTACCTCGACCACGACCCCCACCAGTACACCGACGGCTTCTGGCCCACCGCCGACCCCAAGCGGCTGCCCGGCACCACCGTGGACACCGCCGCCCTCGCGGTGGGTGCGGGCGGCGACAACGACCACGAGCCGCTGACCGGCACCCGGTGGTCCGGCGAGGTCCGCCTGGGCGACCTCGCACTGGCCGCCGCCGACCTGCGCGGCATCGACTCGCCCCTGCGGGTCCGCCGCTCCTGGCTCTTCCTCGACGACGCGGTGCTCTGTGCCGCCTCCGACCTGCGGGCCCCGGGCCGGAGCGTCGAGACCACGGTGGACCACCGCTCTCTGCACGCCCCCTCCGCGCCCGTCGGGGGAACGCTCCGGGTGGACGGCCGGACGGTCGACGCCCCGCCCGGAACCACCCTCCGCCACCCGGCGCCCCGCTGGGCGCACCTGGGCGGAACCGGCGGCTACGTCTTCCTCCCCGCTCCCGGGGCACCGCCGCGCTCCGGTCCCGCCGCGGGGCCGCTGCTCACGCTGACGGAGGACCGCACCGGAGCCTGGGCGGACATCAGGGAGGGCGGCCCGGCCGCGCCGGTCACCCGCCGGTTCGTGACGCTCTGGCACGACCACGGCGCTTCTCCGGCGGGCGCTGCCCTGGCCCACCTGCTGCTCCCCGGCGCCTCGCCGGCGGAGACCGCCGCTCGCGCCGGCCACCCCGGGATCGAGCCGTTGTCGCTGACGGCGGAGGTGCACGCCTTCCGCACCGCGCCGGGGGCGCTCCCGGACGGGGCGCTCCTCACCGGTCTGGTGTTCTTCGGGGGTGCGCCAGGCCCCGCCGGTGCGCCCGATCCTGCCGGCACGGATGGTCACGGCACCGCGGACGGTCACGGCACCGCGAGTGGGCGGCGGACCGCGGACACGGGCGCCGCCGGTACCGCGGTCACCGCGGACGGGCCCTGCGCGGTGCTGGTCAGGGAGTCGCCCGGGGCGCTCACGGTCGCCGTCTCCGACCCCTCCCGCACCGTCCCGGTGGTGCGCGTCGCGGTCACGCCCTCGGGAGGGCCCCGCCGGGGTGTGCGGGAGGCGGACCCCGGGGTGACCGTCCTGGAGAGCGGCGGTCGCGTCGAGCTGCTGGTCGAGACCGGCGGCACCCACGGTGCCACCCGTACCGTCACCCTCGGCACCGGCCGCCCGCCCGCACGGCGCCGCGTCCGCCTGCTCACCGCGGAGGCGACCGCGACCATCCGTGCGGGGCTGCATGCGGGCCGACCGTCGCCGGGGACCGCCCGGCTCACGGTGCACCACGCCGAGGACGCCGACGACACCGCCCGCGCGCTGCTCAGGTTCGCGCTGCCGCCCGGCCACCGCGTGCGTGGTGTCGAACGCGCCGTCCTCTGGCTCCACGGGGCGATCCCCAAGGACCCGGAGAGCCGTGCCGCCGACATGCTGCAGCATCCGCTGCGCGCCCACGCAGTCGTCCCGATGCGGCGGCGGTGGCGCGAGACGGCCGTCACCTGGCAGAACGCCCCGCGGCCCGGACCGGCGCTGGGCGAGGGATGGGTCACCACCTACCCCGACTGGGCCGGGCTGGACGTCACCGAGGCGCTCGACAGCGGCGACACGGTGACCCTGCTGCTCGCCCAGGACGTACCCGGGCACCGCACCGAGCTGGCCGGCCGCACGGCCCCGGAGCGGCGGCAACGCCCCCTCCTCCAGCTGGTGCACCGGGGGTGAACCGGGAAACCCCGGGCGGCCGGACGGCCTCCCGGTGCATCATGACGGGTATGCCCCACACCGCGGCCGACGGCCCTTCCGCCTTCGCACCCCCGCCCGGGGACCTGTCGGAAGGCGAGCCGCCGGACGCCCTTCCCGGCCCGGGTCCCGGTCGGCGCCACGCGGAGCTGCTGCGTGGCGAACGCGAGGGGCACCGGCAGAAGTTCCTCTTCTTCTGGGCCCACACTCCGCCGCCCGGAGGCGGTGTCGGGCCGGGCTGCCTCAGCCAGTGGTGGCCCGCGCCGTTCGTCCTGGGCGGGGTCGCGTACCCCACGGCCGAGCACCGCATGATGGCCGCCAAGGCTCGGCTCTTCGGGAACGACGCCGTCGCCGAGCGGATCCTGGCCGCCCGGCACCCCGGCGAGGCCAAGGCGCTGGGACGGCAGGTCACGGGGTTCGACGAGGCACGGTGGTCGGCCCATCGCTACGCGGTCGTGGTGGAGGCGTCCCTGGCGAAGTTCCGGCAGAACCGGGAGCTCGGCGACTACCTGCGCGCGACCGGGCGCCGCGTCCTCGCCGAGGCGAGCCCGCTGGACCGGGTGTGGGGCATCGGCCTCACCGCCGACGCCCCCGGTGCCGCACGGCCCTCGGTGTGGCCGGGCCGGAACCTGCTCGGCTTCGCCCTGATGGACGCGCGCGCCGCCCTCGACGACTGAACGAGGCGGCGTACGCCCCCGGCACGCGGCACGCGGCACGCGGTGCGCGGTGCGCGGTGACGGGCTCGGCGGCCGGACGGGGTCGCGGGGCCGACAGGGGGCGCGGGGTCCGGCGGCACGGGGGCACCGCAGGGGCGGGTTTCGGCCGGTGTGCGACGGCGCACGCCCCCGGCGCGCACGGGAGCACCCTGGTCGTGACCTCGGTCACTCTGCGAAATCGACGCCCCCAGGAAGTGTGACGGATGGCACCATCGGGTAGGGCGGGCCCTGTCCGCCCGGTGTGACCTGCACGTATGCCGTCACCGCCCCTGACTCCCGCGTGCGGCGGGCGCATTCGGGGAGCAGGTCGGCCATAACGGAGCGGCGCGATGTCGTACCCGGGGCGTACTGTGTTCGTATGTTCACCGATCCTCGCCACGAGCGTCAGGCGTCCGCGGAAGCGGCCAATGCCGCGATCCGCGCCCTGGTCACCGCCCAGGGCGGACGCGCATGGTCGGCGGACGACCTCGCGGAACTCGGCCGCCTCCGGGCCGAGTGGCTCGCCGCGGTGCGCGCCCAGGTGACCACCGCCGCTTGAAGGTCACCGCCGGGCGCGTGACCCGGCGCCCACCGGCTCGCCCCCGCATCGTGAGGGCACGACCACAGCCCTCCGTGCGCCCCCGTAGTCCCTGACGCCCCGCGCCGCCGTCCGCGCCCGTGCCGCACTCCGGCCCGCCGCGACGGCGGCGCCGTCGTCCACCGCCAGCCGTCCGCCCCCGGCGGGCGAGCGAACCACGCCGCGGTGGCCGTCGAGCCGTTCGTCCCGCCGCGCGGGCCCGTCGCGCGTGACGGCGCGACCGACGGGGCAGGGGGAGCGGTCAGCCGCAGCCCACGACGAAGAGGGACTCCCCGGCCTGAGCCGGGAAGCCCCTCTTCTGATGTGCGCCGCCAGGGACTCGAACCCCGGACCCGCTGATTAAGAGTCAGCTGCTCTAACCAACTGAGCTAGCGGCGCCTCTTTCGGCCTCTCGGCCGGACAACAAGAACTCTACCCGCTCCGCGACGGTGCTGATGACCACCGCCGAGGGTCCACGTGGTGGCCCCGCTCACAACGAGAGCGACAGCAGCGCCGGCGCCGCCTGCTCGTTGAGGGTCTCCGCCGCCTCGCGCAACCGGTGGGCCTGCCCGACCGGCAGCGAGAGCGCCAGGCAGCCGACCGTCGCGCCCGCGGTCAGCGGCACCGCCGCGCAGAGGGTGCCGACGGCGTACTCCTGGAGGTCCAGCACCGGCATGGTCGCCGGCTGCCGCTCCAGCGTGGCCAGCAGCACCCGCCGGTCGGTGACCGTGCGGGAGGTGAGCCGCGCGGCCGGATGGCGCGAGAAGTGGTCCTCCCGGCCCTCGTGGTCCAACTGGCTGAGCAGGCACTTCCCCAGCGCCGTCGCGTGCGCGGCGGAGCGCAGGTCGACCCACTGGTGCACCGCCGGGCGGTCGGGCGACGCCGACACGTGGGGGACGGTGAGTTCACCGCCCACGTAGCGCCCCACGTAGACCGCCGCCCCCACGTCGCGGCCGAGGCGGTCCAGCGCCTGCCGCAGCTTCTCCTCCCGCACCTGCCGGCGGCCGTCCTCGCCGGCCAACCGGAGCAGCGCCTCGCCGGCGCACCAGCCGCCGTCGTCGAGCTCCCGCAGATAGCTCTCCCGGGCGAGCATCCGCAGCAGCCCGGCGGCCTGGCGGGGCGGCAACTGGAGCTCGGTGGCCAGTTCCTCCCCGCCGACGCCGTCCGGGCGCCGGGCGACCGCCTCCAGCGCACGCAGCGCGTACCGAACGGAATAGAGCGGGGCGATCGCCCCGGAACCAAGTGCCACAGCGCCCTCCCGCGGGTTACCGCAGCCGCCCTTGCGAACACGGGAAGCCGACAAGGCACCCAAGGTTAGCCGTCAACCCCCCTGCGGGGAGGGCCGGTCGGCACTCTGGCCGAAACGGCCCGGGGGGCCCCCCCCCCCGCGACCCGCCCCCGGCAGGCGGGAGCGGGTCGCGCGGAGCCCGGGCGTGTGCGCCGGCTCAGTGGACGGAGCTGAGGAACTCCCTCGTCCGCTCGTGGTCCGGGTCGTTGAAGATCTTCTCCGGGGAACCGGACTCGACGATCTTCCCCTGGTCGAACATGAGCACCTTCTGGGAGATGTCGCGCGCGAAGCTCATCTCGTGGGTCACGCACACCATCGTGATGTCGGTGGAGCGCGCGATGTCGCGCAGCACGTCCAGCACACCGGCCACCAGCTCCGGGTCGAGCGCGGAGGTCACCTCGTCCAGCAGCAGGACCTTGGGCCGCATCGCCAGCGCGCGGGCGATGGCGACACGCTGCTGCTGGCCGCCGGAGAGCTGCGAGGGGTACTTGTCGAGGTGCTCGGTCAGCCCGACCAGCTCGATCAGACCCCGGGCGCGCTCCTCGGCCTCGTCCTTCTCCATGCCCAGCACGTGCACCGGTGCCTCGGTGACGTTGCGCAGCACGCGCATGTTCGGGAAGAGGTTGAACTGCTGGAAGACCATGCCGATCTTCTTCCGGACGGCGCGGCTGTGCGCCTCGCCGGCCGGGACCAGCTTGCCGTTCTTCAGCTCGTGGGTGAGGTACTCGCCGTCCACCTCGATGGTGCCCTCGTCGGGCTCGGCGAGGGTCATGAGCAGCCGGAGGATCGTCGTCTTGCCCGATCCGGACGGGCCGATCAGCGTCACGTGCTTGTTGGCCTCGACGCCGAAGCACAGGTCGTCCAGGACGACGTTGTCACCGAAGCGCTTGGTGACGTCGGTGAAGGTGATCAGGTCCTCGCCCGGCCGTCGGCCGTCCTTGGCGGCGCCGGCCGCCTCTGCGGGGGTGTCGTTCGGGGTGTTCACCGGGACCTCCGGGTCCGCTTCGTTCTTCCTCGGGGTGGGCTCAGTAGGTGGCAAGGCGTCGCTCCAGGACTCGGATCAGCAGGGACGCCGGGTAGGCGATGACGATGAACGCCACACCGACCACCGTGATCGGCTCCATGAAGTTGAACGACTGCACGCCGTACTCGCGCGCGGTCAGCAGCAGCTCGGTGAGGCCGATGGTGGAGATCAGCGGCGTCTCCTTCAGCATCGCGATGACGTAGTTGCCGAGCGCAGGCACCGTCCGCCGGAACGCCTGCGGCAGGATCACCGCACGCCAGGTGTGGCCCATCGGCAGCGACAGGGCGCGCGCCGCCTCCCACTGGCCGACGGGAACGCCGTCGATACCCGCCCGGTACACCTCCATCGTGTAGGTGGAGTAGTGCAGACCCAGACCGATGGAGCCCGCGACCAGCGGCGACAGGGTCGGTCCGCCCGGCAGGTCGGGGATCACGAAGAAGAGGAAGAACAGCTGGATCAGCAGCGGCGTGTTCCGCACGAACTCGGTCACGCCGATGACCGGCCAGGCCACCCAGCGGGGGCCGCGCAGCGCCATCGCCCAGACCAGGCCGAGGGAGAACGCCAGCAGCGTGCCGAAGAGCAGCGCCTGGAGGGTCAGCAGCAGGCCGTCCCAGAAGTACGGCATGAAGTCCCATACCGCGTCCCAGTTCCAACTCCGGCTCATCGGGCACCCCCGTCGGTGGTCGAACCGCCGGTCGTCGCCGTCCCGGCGCGCGAGAACAGCGGCTTGCGCTCCGGCAGCTTGCCGACGCCGCGCTTGGCGTGGCGCTCCACGGCGCGCATGCCGCGGGTGACGCCGAAGGCCAGCACGAAGTAGATGACCAGCAGCAGGGTGTAGACCGGTGCGCTCTCATTGGTCGACAGCCGGATGACGTTGCCCGCGAAGGCGAGGTCCGCCACGGCGATGACCGAGACCAGCGCGGTGCCCTTGAGCAGCTCGATCGCGAGGTTGTTGAAGGGCGGGACCATCTCCGGCCACGCCTGCGGGATCTCGATGCGGCGCAGCCGCTGCAGCCGGGTGAAGCTGAGCGCGATGCCGGCCTCCCGCTGTGCCTCCGGTACCGAGGCGAGCGAGCCGCGCACGATCTCCGACCCGTAGGCGCCGTAGGTGAGGCCGAGCGCGAGTGCGCCCGCCCACAGCGGCACCAGCTGCCAGCCGAAGAGCAGCGGGAAGGCGAAGGCGAACCAGAAGATCACCACGAGCGCCGAGGCGCCGCGGAAGATCTCGAAGTAGGCACCGGAGAGGAAGCGCACGATCCACAGGTCGGAGGTGCGCAGCGTGCCGATGACGAACGAGACGACCAGCGCGATGAGGGCGCTGAACACGGCGACCTGCACGGTGATCCAGAGACCGGGCAGTATCCAGTTGCTGACGAGACCCCACGTCATGCGTCACAGAGCTCCTCGGCCGTGAGATCGGTCATGTCCTCTTCGGTGAACCCGAAGGGGGAGACGATCTCCAGAAGCTGGCCGCTCTCCTTCATCTCGTGGAGCTCGGCGTTGAAGGCGTCGCGCAGCCGTGTCTCGGTCGGGGAGAAGGCGAAGCCGCCCGCCCCGATCTGCTCCTCGCCGTCGACGACGGGGGTGAAGGGCTCGGTGGCCTCCACCCCGCCGGTGTTCCGCGCAGCGGACACCATCGTGGGAGCGGTCCCGAAGAAGGCGTCGATGCGTCCCTGCCGCACCGCGGTCAGCCCTGCCAGCTGGTCTGGCAGGGTGCCGATCTTCCCCGGGGCCACGCCGTTGCCGACGGCGTAGTCGCGCTGGAACCAGCCGGGACCGGTGGCGACCGTGGCGCCGGTCTCGGCGATGTCGGTGTAGTTCTCCAGGCCCAGGGGGTTGCCCTCGGCCACGATGAAGGCGTCCTTGGCCACGTAGTCGGGGTCGGAGAAGATCACCTGGGCGCAGCGCTCCGGGGTGATCCACATGCCGGCGGCGACGACGTCGAACTGCCCGACGCGCAGGCCGGGGATGAGACTGCCGAACTCGGTGAGGACGGGCTGGAAGCTGTCGACACCGAGCCGGCCGAAGATCTCCTCGGCGATGGCCGGGGCCTGCCCCGTCAGCTTCCCGCTGTCCTTGTCGATGTACGAGTAGGGGACCTCACTGGCGATGCCGAGCCGGACCACGCCCTGCGAGCGCAGCCGGTCCAGCAGATCGCCGCCGTCCTCGGCCGCCGAGGTGTCCACCCGGGAGCACCCGGCCAGTCCCAGCGAACCGAGGGCGACGGCGCCGCCGAGCAACAAGGCTCTGCGGCTGATCCCCCCGTTGACAGAAGTAGTTTTTCGTGATGGTCGAACCATAGGCGCGCGGCTACCCGGTGCCCGAGAAGTCATGCGCTGGTATACCCGACCGGGTGCACGGCGAGGCGCAGTCGCAACCTGACCGGCCGATGCGCCACCATGGCGAGCGGACGAACCGGACCGAAACCACCGGAGGTGTGCATGGCCGAAGCGACCGCTCCCGAGCGTTTCATCACCGTCTCGCTGGCGAAGCGCGGCGTCAGTTGTACCGCAAGACTGCTCGACGACCGCGCGCCGATCACCTGTGCCGCGGTGTGGGACGCCCTGCCGCTGGGCGGCGACGTCTACCACGCCAAGTACGCGCGCAACGAGATCTACGCCCTCCTCGCCCCCTTCGCGGCGGAGGAGCCCCCACTGGAGAACCCGACGATCACCCCGATCCCCGGCGACCTCTGCTACTTCACCTTCACCCAGACGCAGCTGGCGACGAAGTCGTACGGCTACGACGACTCCGCCCCGCACCACCAACGGTCCACCGTCGTCGACCTCGCGCTGTTCTACGAGCGCAACAACCTGCTGATCAACGGTGACGCCGGCTGGGTCCCGGGGATCGTCTGGGGCAGCGTGGTGGAGGGCCTGCCGGAGATGGCCGACGCCTGTCAGGACCTCTGGCGGGCCGGGGCGCTGGGCGAGACCCTCAGTTTCGCCCGCGCCTGACCTGCTGCCGCGCGGGCGCGGTCCGGCCACCGGTCGTGCCGCGCCCCGCCGCGCGCCCGACGCCCGCGTGCGGGCCCCCGCGTACGGGCGCGTTGCGTGGCCGGGCGCCGACCGGCCGACGCGGTCACGCGCCTGCCCGCGCGCCGGAGGTGAGCCCGCCGAACGGGTGAGGCGCTCCGCCCGGTA
>NZ_JAAVJB010000196.1 GCF_012034385.1 Streptomyces spiramenti | reverse complement strand
GCCGGGGCCGTCGGACCGGCGGCCGGTAAGGCCGCCGGTACGGCGCCCCCGGCCGCGTCCGCGGGGTGCCCGCCGCCCCCCGGCGGCTCCGGGCCGTCGCCGGCCGCGTCGGTGTCGGTGTCGGTGCGCGGACTCAACCTGAGCTCCTCCCGGTGGGCGGACGTGGGGCGCGGGTCAGTTGCCGGAGCCGTTGCTCTCCAACAGCTCCTGGTACCAGTCGCGCAACTCGTCGCCGCCGCTGTTCCGCCAGGTGGAGACGGCCTGTTCGAGGTCGGAGACCTTCTTCCGACCCCGCCGGATGTCCTTCTGCAGGTCGTCGAAGGGCGTGTAGAGCGTCGCGTAGCGTTGCGGCTCCACCACCTGCATGCCGAAGAACAGCGGCTGGCTGACGTGGGGCGCCTGCCGCGCCATCCACCCCGCGTAGTCCTCCACCAGCTGCGGCTCGTCGGGGAAGGCGACCGTGTGCGGCGGCGAGGCGAGGAAGACCAGCGTCGCCGGCTGCGCCTCCTGCAACCCCTGCTCGCTGAACTCAGGCACCCCGCTGGACAGTTCGTGGTGCACGCCGTCGACGCCGTAGTAGGTGAGCATGAACTCCCGGGTGCCGTAGGGAGCGGCGGCGAAGTCCGCGGCGGCCAGGAGCTCGCGGATCTTCTCCTCCGGCAGGTCCTTGTTGAGGAAGGTGAAGATCGACGCGGCCGGGTCCTGCCACAACCGGGGCTCGCCGCCGTCGTGGAAGAAGTAGTCCACCGGCTGCATGTCGAAGTCGTCGCCCTGCTCGCTGACCATGCCCTTCCAGCCGCCGGTGCCGTCGTTGTACATCAGCACCTGGCCGCCGGTGAACCGCATCTTGGCGTCGGCGTCCTTGTTGGCCTCGGCGTCCGGGTGCACGTACTTCTGGTCGTGCAGCTTGCGGGCGAAGGCCAGCGCCTCGCGGTACTCCTCGGTCTCGATCTTGTGCACCAACCGGCCGTTCTCCTCGCGCCAGTAGGAGGGGGCGTCCGGCAGCACGCCGAAGATCTTCTGGATGCCGGTCCACAGGTCGTCGAACGCCCACCGCCCGGCCCGCGCGTCGGTGTACTCCGCGCCGAACGCCAGCAGGTCGTCCGCGCTCCCCGGCGGCGTACCGGTACCGACGATGTCGCGACGGTAGAAGATCGCGTCGCCCAGCACCGGCGCGGGCATCGGCAGCCCGCGCAGCGCGCCGCCGAAGACGCAGTACTGCCAGGCGGCGGTGGGGATGTTGGCGAGGTTGGGGTAGTCGCGGACCTTGCTGCCCGCGAGGTAGGGCGCGAGGTCGGCGAACCGGGAGGTGACGGCGTTGCGGATCTGCCCCTGCATGTTCCACCCGGGGATGGTCACCGCGTCGGGGATGTCGGAGCCGGCGAGGACCGCGCCGATCTTCTCCTGGTAGGTGTTGCCGTCCTGCGGGTCGAACACCAGCGTCGAGCCCAACGCCTCGTTGACGGCGGTGTAGTAGTCGTTCTCCCGCCGCGGCACCGTCCCCCACAGCGGCGTCATGACGCGGAAGCTCGCTCCGGAGCCGCGGGGTTCGGGAACGGAGGTCGCCAACGGGTCGGGCAGGTGGGTGAACCCCGGGCTGGAGCCGTCCACTCCTGCGAAGTCGGGCTCCACCAGGCCGGAGGGGATGTGGTCGGGCAGCAGCTCGCGCAGCGCGCGCCCCGCGGTGGCGCCCTCCCGGGAGGACGCCCCTGCCCCACCACCACCCCCGCACGCGGTGAGCAGCGGCCCGGCCCCGGCGACGGCCAGCGCTGCCACTGCCGTCGAGGACAGAAAGGTACGGCGGCTGGGGGCGGAGGCGTTCGTCGTCATGGCGTCAACCCTTCGGGGGCGCGCCGGATCGGAACGGGGCGCGCGTGTCGGCTCGAACAGGAGAGCTGCGGCCCGGGGAGCAGGAGGCCGTTGAAGCGTTTCGACGGCGGCGGCGAGCCCCGCACGTTCAGCTGACGGCGCGCCATGGGAGCGATCCCATGGGATCGCGCTCGAAGCGCTTCGATTTCAGCGAAGGCTAGGGTGAGCCCTCGGTGACGCACAAGAGCCGTGCAGCGTCTTTCCGGCGGTGCAACTCTGGTCATGCGTTACGGAGTTGGACCGGACATCGCGCTCGACCGCACCGGCCCCCTTGACAGTAGGTGACGGCGGGCTCACGATCGAAGCGCTTCGACTTCGTCGGTCCGGTCGGGCGTGTTCCCGACTCCGCCGGGGTGCCTCGCCCTCCCGGCCCCACCGCTGCCGAACCGACCGCCATGCCGGTGCCGGCCGCGCTCCCCCGCGACCGGCACCGGCACCGGCACCGGCACCGGCACCGGCACCGGCGGTATCCGAGACGCACGCCGACGCCGGCCGCTCGCACCACCGCCGACAGCGACCCACCGTCGGCGGGAGACAAGCCCGGTGGCGCCGAACGCCGCCACCGGCGGCGCACCACGCCCGGCCCCGCACTCCCACGCAACCGTCGCACGTGAGGACCGCCCGTGACCGACCACCGAGCCCCCGGGGCAGCCGACGCGCCCGGCACGCCCGCCACCGGGCACAACACCCCCGAAGCGGACGGGCACATCGCACCCGGCACCCCGGACACGGTCCGGCCCACCGCCGCCGAACGCGTCGAGGAGCTGCTCGACCGCCTCACCACCGAGGAACGCGTCGCCCTGCTGCACCAGTACGCCCCGGCCGTGGAACGCGTGGGCCTGGCCGCCTTCCGCACCGGCCAGGAGGCGCTCCACGGCGTCGCCTGGGCCGGCACCGCCACCGTCCTGCCGCAGGCAGTGGGGCTCGGCGCGACCTGGGACGCCGAACTGCTGCGCAGAGCAGGCGAGATGGTCGGCAACGAGATCCGCGCCAAACGGCGCGGGAACCCCGGCGTCGGGCTGAACGTGTGGTCCCCCACCGTCAACCTCCTGCGCCACCCGCTGTGGGGACGCGGCGAGGAAGGCTACTCCGAGGACCCCGCGCACACCGCGGCACTGGCCACCGCCTACACCCGCGGACTGCGCGGCGACCACCCCGAGGTCTGGCGCACGGCCCCCGTCCTCAAGCACTGGCTCGCCCACAACAACGAGACCCGGCGCGACACCACCTCCTCCTCCGTCCGCCCCCGCGTACTGCACGAGTACGACCTGCGGGCCTTCCGCCGCCCGGTCCGGGCCGGCGCCGTCGCGGGGGTCATGCCCGCCTACAACCTGGTCAACGGCCGCCCCAACCACCTCTCCCCGCTGCTCGCCACCGAACTGCGTCGCTGGACCGACCTGCCGCTGGTCGTCTGCTCCGACGCGGGCGCACCCTCCAACCTGGTCGACTCCGAGCACTACTTCGCCACCCACGCCGAGGCCACCGCCGCCGCCCTGCGGGCGGGGGTCGACAGCTTCACCGACCACGGCGACGACCCCGCCACCATGACGGCACGGCTCCACCAGGCCCTCGACCTCGGGCTGATCGACCAGGCCGACATCGACACCGCCGCCCGACGGCTTCTCCATCTCCGGTTGATGCTGGGAGAGTTCGACCCGGAGACCGACCCCTACGCCACGACCGGCGCCGTGAACCGCCCGGCCCACCGGGCGCTGGCGCGCGAGGCGGCGGAGAAGGCCGTCGTGCTGCTCCGCAACGACGGGCTGCTGCCGCTGACCGAGGCCCGGCAGATCGCGGTGGTCGGCCCGCTCGCCGACTCCTGCAGACTGGACTGGTACAGCGGCACCCCGCCGTACGCCATCACCCCCCTCGACGGCATCCGCGCCCGCTACGGCTCCGCCGCCGTCCGGCACCACGACGGCAACGACCGCATCCGGCTGCGCACCGCCACCGGCGGCCTGCACGTACCCGACCCGACCGGTGCCGCCGACGGCACCGGCCCGGCGGGACCCGGCGACGCCGCCGCCGCGCCGGAGCCCGCGGCGCAGGCGCTCCGTACCGAGACCCAGCCGGTGGTCGAGGGCACCGCCGACGAGGCGACCGAACTCGTCGTCGACGACTGGGGCGACGGCGTCCTCACCCTGCGACTGCCCGGCGGACCGTACCTCGCGGCCGGCGAGGACGGCGTGCTGCGCGCCGCGTCCCGCGAGCCCGGCGGCTGGATCGTCCGCGAGACCTTCCGCCTGCTGCCCGTGCCGGGCGAGACCGTCCGGGACGGGCACGAGGTCGCCGAGCCGCGGCGGCTGCTCCACCACATCGCCAGCGGCGGCCACCTGCGCCTGGCACCCGAGGGCGGTGGCGTCACCGACGCGGACGGCGTGCCGCTGGACGCCGCGCGGGCGACGGTGCTGACCGTCGAGACCACGGTGGACGGCGTGACCGCCGCCGTCACCGAGGCCGCCAACGCCGACACCGTCGTCGTCGTGACCGGGAACGACCCGCACATCAACGGCCGCGAGACCGAGGACCGCAGCACCCTGCGGCTGCCGGACCACCAGCAGCGGCTGTGGCGCGGCGTCCACGACGTCAACGCACGTACGGTGCTGGTGCTCTGCTCGTCCTACCCGTACGCGGTACCCGAGGCGGACGCCGAACTCCCCGCGCTGCTGTGGACGGCGCACGGCGGCCAGGAGGCCGGCACCGCGCTGGCGCGGGTCCTCGCGGGCGACGTCTCCCCGGCCGGGCGGCTCCCGCAGACCTGGTACGCCCGCGACACCGACCTGCCCGACCTGCTGGACTACGACATCATCGGCTCGCGGCAGACCTACCTGTACAGCGAGGCGACGCCGCTGTACGCCTTCGGCCACGGGCTGTCGTACTCCACCTTCCGCTACGGCACCCCGACCGTCACCCGCCTCGCGCCGGACGGCCGGTCACCCGAGGAGGACGGGGGCCCGAAGGGGGGCGGCGCGGACGGCTCCGGCTCGCACGGTGACGGCCCGCACGGTGACGGCCCGCACGGTGACGGCCCGCACGGTCCGGACGACCCGACCGGTGGCGCCGAGCTCCGCATCGAGTGCGAGGTCACCAACACCGGTGGCCGGACCGCCGACGAGGTCGTGCAGTTCTACGGCCGTGCCCGAGAGCCGCATCTGCCGCGCCCGAAGCGGCAGTTGCTCGACTTCGCCCGGGTCCGGATCAAGGCCGGCGCCACGGCGCGTGTCGGCGTCACCGTGCCGCTGGCCGACCTGGGGCACTGGGACACCGCCCGCCACCGGTGGACCTTCAGCGCCGGGCCGTACGCGATCGACGTCGGCGCCGCCTCCGACGACGCCCGGGGCACCATCACCCTGGAGCTGCCCGGCGAACCCCCGGTGGCGCACCAGGCCGCGGTCCGCGGCCTGGTCGCCGCCGACTTCGACGAGCAGTGGGGCACCGAGCTGGTCGACCTCACCCGCGCCTACGGCGACGCCGTCGCCCCGGCCGACCCGGGAGCGCCCGGTCGGCTGCTCTTCCGGAACTGCGACACCGGAGCGGCGACCGGTCTCACCGCCCGCTGCTCCGGCCGGGGCACCGTCACCGTCCAACTCCTGCCCCCGGGAGAGGGGACGCTGTCCGTCCCCACGGACGCCACGGCGGCCGTCATCACCTTCGGCGCCTCGCCGGAGCCGCCCGACCCCTACCGGTACCGGGAGCGATCGACGGAACTGACCGAGGCGCACGCGTCCGCAGCGGCGTCGGCGTCGGCTGCACCGGTAGCCGGTTCGGGTGCCCTGACGGCGGTCGGCGGCGCGGGAGGCCGCCACGACGTACTGATCACCCTCGACGGCACGCTGCGGCTCGACCGGCTCACCCTCCACCTCGGAGGCCGACCGGCGGAACGCCCCTGACGGGCGCGCGGTGCACCCGACGGGCCGGGTGCGTGGCCGGTCGTCGGGCCAGCAGGTCAAGGGCCGCCGGTCGAGTCGGGGCCGGGCCGACGGGCCGGGGATCGGCGGTCGGGCCGGCAGGTCGAGGGCCGCCGGTCGAGTCGGGGGCAGCAGGCCGGCAGCTCGGGGATCGGCGTGCAGGTCGGGCCGGCCCTCCCCCACCGTTCCGCCGGGGGCGCCCTCTCGCTCGCCCCCGGTCAGGGCTCCGCGGTGACCAGGGCGGCGACCGCGTCGGGTTCCCAGTGGCCGGCCGCGCCGGGGCACGCCGCCAGGTACGCCGCGGCCCGCGCAGCGCTCCAGCCGTGGGCGGAGACCAACCCCGCCACCAGGTGGTGCAGGTAGGCGGCCGACGGCGGATTCCCGGGCACGTCGCCGAGTCCCCACGGCGCGGTGAACGTCAGCACCGGGAGCCCGTCCATCTCCCCGCCGCTGACCACCGTCTCGTACCGGCCGTCCCCGGCACGGGTACGGCCGGTGGCGACCGCCTCGGCCAGGTCGGGCTCCGGCCCCTGGCCGGGGAGGCGGTACATCTCCTGGGCGAGCAGGTCGAGGAACTGCTCGCGGGTGAGCAGGTACCCGCGCGCCGCCACACCTCCCGCCCTGCCGCCGCCCACGGGCTCGGCAACGGGGTCGTAGAACGCCCGCCCGCCGTGCCAGATCGGCGACTCGGTGGCGAAGTACAGCGCCCCGGGCAGCGTCAGCGGAACCGTCCCGGCCGGTGGCGACGGGTCCCGGAACCCGGGGTAGACCCGTGCACCACCGGGGTGCTCCCCGCCCAGCCGGTACCGGTCGAACCGCGCAACGTGCAGGTTCGACCCGTACGCCGCGTACCAGAGCCGGCCCCCGTCCCACCCCGCCGCTGTGCCTGTTCCTGTCCCTGTGCCCACGGACTCCACTCCTCGCTCCCACCGGCCGCGGAACGCCGTCCGCCCCGCCCCCGGAGGCCCGCACGGACCACTCCGGGACGTGTGTAGACTTGCCCCGGAACACGCCGCCTTAGCTCAGTCGGCCAGAGCGACGCACTCGTAATGCGTAGGTCAAGGGTTCGATTCCCTTAGGCGGCTCCGGCAGAAGCCCAGGTCACATCACATGTGACCTGGGCTTTTCCGTATCAGCGCACGCGACGGCGGCGTCACAGCCCCTCCCCGCCCGCAGTCACTCGCGCCGTGCGCCTGCGGAAGAGGCCTGGCGCTTCTCAGCTTCGGAGAAGAGGAGCGTGGGCTCGGCGAGGATGTCGCGGCTGGACTCGCTCTTGTAGATCTCGTCGACGCTGCCGAACCGGGCCTCGGAGTAGTCGAGGTTCAGCAGGGCGGCGGCCTGGCGTACCGATACCTCGTCGGGTCCTTCGATCTCCAGGAAAGTGGGTAGGTCGGGCCAGGTATCGAAGTCGAAGACGACCTCGCCCAGGCGCCATTCCTCGCGGTAGTTCTCCTGGTAGCGGACCTCGGTGAGGCCGACCCGGCGCAGGATGTCGGCCATGGCGTGCAGGTCGGTGACCTCGGTCTCGATCTCCTTGGTGCCGTCGATCGTCGTGGCGTCGGTGACCTGCTTGAGCGTGAGGGTCGACCGGGTGCCCTCGTCCCGCAGGCGGATCCAGGCTCCGCCGTCGAGGGAGTCGTTCTCGAAGATCTTGCGGGTGAGGAGCGTGCGGGGGAACGCCTGGACGGCATTGATTGCGCTCAGTCTGTTCTGAAGGCTGGCGACGTCGACGGCCAGGAACTTCGCCTCGTACTCGTGCTTCATGGGGTCTTCTCTCAGCAGTGGTAGGTGAGGGTGGATGTCCGGGCCGCGAGCAGCATGCCCATGCGGTGGGTGTGGTCGTGCAACTGGCCGACGTGGGCGTGCTCCGTGAACTCGGTAGTGCGCAGGGTGAGCAGGATCTCCCAGTCGCCGGTGAAGTGGTGATGAAGACGTTCCGGGGAGGTGTAGTGCTCGTGAGTGAGCAGGCGAGGGAGACGAGTGCGTCGTGGAGTTCGAGTCGGCGTTCCCATCGGGTTGCGAGGCGCTTGAAGTGGTGGAGGAGGGCGAAGGTCTGCTCGACGACGTAGCGGAGCTTGCCCAGGCCGTGGATGTCTGCCTGGCCTTTGCGGGAGATGACCGGGAGGATGCGGCGTTTTCGCAGTTCGCGGCGGTTGGGGTTGCTGTCGTAGCCCTTGTCGCCGAGGAGCGCGTCGAGTCGTTTGCGGGGGCGGCCGGGTCGGCCGGCGACGGGTGGGATGCCGTCCACGAGGGCGAGGGTCTGGGTGACGTCGTTGACGTTGCCGCCGGTGGTGATCACCTTCAGTGGTGTGCCGTTCCCGTCGCAGATCAGGTGGTGTTTACTGCCCGTCTTCCCCCGGTCGACCGGCGACGGGCCGGTCCCGGCACCCCCTTTTTCGCCCGGATGTGGGAGGCGTCCACGCAGGCCCGGGACCACTCCAGCTCACCTGCGGCGTGCAGTTCGGCCAGCAGCAGGCGGTGCAGCTGGTCGAAGACCCCGGCCTCCTGCCACCGCCCCAGCCGCCGCCAGCACGTCTGCCCGGACCCGAAGCCCAGCTCAGAAGGCAGGTGATGCCACCGGATGTCGTTGTAGAGCACGAACAAGATGCCCTGCAGGCACAGCCGGTCATCCAGCGGTCTCGGACCCGGCGACCGCTCCGGCCACCGCGGCAGCAACGGCTCTATCCGGGCCCACAGTTCATCCGACACGATCCACGGCTTGTCACCCACACCAACACGAACGGCCAAACCGCCACCCCGGTCACGCCCACCAGCCCCACATCACAAGATCGTGTTACGAGCTCGTAACGGTTCACACCTCCGCTGAGGGTGCGCCACTGACGGCAGAGGTCCGAACGGCGCCGAGTAATCGGAGTTCGTAGTCGCACGGGGAAGGGTCAGCGGGGCGTGTCCTGGTGATTGAACTTGCCGCGGACGCTCGGGGGGCGGCTTGCTCGTAGCTTCTGTTCCGTGCGACAGGTCGGTTCTTCCGTCCGGGGTTGGTCAGTGGTCCTAGTACGGAGGTCACGTGTCAGCGACACCAGAGCGCCCGGGCGGTCGCAGAATCGCCGTGCTCGCGAGCAGGGTCGGTGCGGACGAGAAGAGGCTGTTCGACGCGTTCGACCGACGCGGTGTCCGTTTCGAGCATGTGGACACGCGGCGTCAGTGGTTCGTGGCCGGTGAGCGTGGCGTGCCCTGGGGTCTCGCGTTGAATCGGGAGATCGGTCAGGTCCGCGCGGCGTACGCGGCCCACAGTCTCACCGCGGCAGGAGTCCAGGTGGTCAACAGTGCGGACGCAACCGAGGTGTGCGGCGACAAGTGGCGTTCCACCGTGGCCTTGGGGGCTGCGGGGGTGGCGACCCCGCGTACGGCGCTCGCTCTCACTCCGCAGGCCGCGCTGGCGGCCCTGGAGGAGATCGGCTATCCCGCTCTGATCAAGCCACTGGTCGGTTCGTGGGGCAGGTTGATCGTTCGTTTCGCTGACCGGGCCGCCGCGGAGGGCGTACTGGAGTACGCTGCCGCGTTGCCCGGGCCGCAGTCGCACCTCGGCTACGTGCAGGAACTGATCGACAAGCCCGGTCGGGACATCAGGGTGGTCGTGGTCGGTGGCCAGGTGCTGGGTGCCGTGTACCGCACGGGGGACTCCCTGCGAACGAACGTGGCTCTCGGTGGTCAGGCCAAGCCGTGCGAGGTGACTCCGGAGATCGACAAGCTCTCTGTCGACGCGGCTGCTGCTGTCGGCGCTGACATCGCCGGTGTCGACCTGATCGAGGACCGGGACGGCCGGTTGCTGGTCCTGGAAGTCAACCACCGAGTCGAGTTCACCGGCTTCCAGTCCGCGCTCGCCGGTCGGGTGGATGTCGCGGATCGGGTCGTGGGTCATCTGCTGGATCGGGTGCGGAGATGAAGGAGGCTGTCACTCCGGCCGGGAGTGTGACCGACACATACGCGGCGGGACTGCTGCGCACGATGCTGGAGATCC
>NZ_JAAVJB010000195.1 GCF_012034385.1 Streptomyces spiramenti | reverse complement strand
GCCCGCCACCGAGGACGGCGCGGCGGACGGGGCCGTCAGCCCGGAGGACGGCACCCCGGCGACGGCGCCGGTGGGCGACCACGCCGAGGAGCAGCCCCTCCGGGGGCCCGCCCCCGGCGGTGGGCGGGCATCCGCCAGCGAGGCGGCGGAGGCTGCGGCGGAGCAGCTCACCCGGCGTCGCCGGGAGGAGGCGCCCCAGAAGGACGCCGGCGGCGACCAGCCGCGGGCCGAGTCCGCGCGCGGCAGGTCCGAGGAGTCGGACAAGCCCGCCCGGCGGATCTCGTTCCACAACGAGAAGGTGCTGATCGTCGACGACGACGTCCGCAACGTCTTCGCCCTGACGAGCGTCCTCGAACGGCACGGGCTGCTGGTCCTGTACGCCGAGAACGGGCGCGAGGGCATCGAGGTCCTGGAGTCGAACGAGGACATCGCCCTGGTGCTGATGGACATCATGATGCCGGAGATGGACGGCTACGCGACGACGTCCGCGATCCGGCGGATGCCGCAGTTCTCGGGTCTGCCCATCGTCGCGCTCACGGCGAAGGCCATGAAGGGCGACCGGGAGAAGAGCATCGAGTCCGGTGCGTCGGACCACGTCACCAAGCCGGTGGACACGGACTACCTCCTGGAGGTCATGGACCGCTGGATGAACCCGCAGTGATCGCGACGCCGCCGCGCCCGGGGGTGTACCGTGCGGGAACCCCCCGGGTGCGGGGCGCGTTGCGAGTATGAGACAGTGACTTCCCCGTGACTGGGTGTGTCCGGCTGTGGCTGGGGCTACCATGTGCGGGACGAGAAGAGCGGTTCACCGGGCGGCGAGGATGTCGCCCGACAGGGGCGGTGGTCAGCCACGCCGCCGGGGCGGAGGAGGACGGGGCATGGTCCAGAAGGCCAAGATCCTTCTGGTCGACGACCGGCCGGAGAATCTCCTGGCGCTGGAGGCCATCCTCTCCGCGCTGGACCAGACGCTGGTGCGTGCGTCGTCCGGAGAGGACGCGCTGAAGGCGCTGCTCACCGATGACTTCGCGGTCATCCTGCTCGACGTGCAGATGCCGGGCATGGACGGTTTCGAGACGGCGGCGCACATCAAGCGCCGGGAGCGTACCCGTGACATCCCGATCATCTTCCTGACCGCCATCAACCACGGGCCGCACCACACGTTCCGGGGCTACGCCGCGGGCGCCGTCGACTACATCTCGAAGCCGTTCGACCCCTGGGTGCTGCGCGCGAAGGTCAGCGTCTTCGTCGACCTGTACGAGAAGAACATGAAGCTCCGTGAGCAGGCCACGCTGCTGCGTCGGGAGCTCGACGGGGGAGCGGGCGACGCGGTCCCCGGCAGTCTGCTGCCGGAGCTCTCCGCGCGCCTCGCCGCGGTGGAGGAGCAGGCCGAGGCGCTCACCAAGGAGCTCGAGGAGAGCGCCGGCGCCGGCGCCGCCGCGATGTCGACGGCCGGTCATCTGGAGCGCAAACTCGCCGCGCTGCGCCGGGCGTTGGACGCGCTCGAACCGGGTGCCGCCGCGCCGACCCCCGAGGCCGCCGGGAACTGACGCCCGGTTGTCGGGCGTCCCGTCCTGGCGGCTTCGCACACGGCCCGGTCGGGGCGTGACGGGCGCGGCGCGCTGAGTGGGGCTCGGATCACCGCCATCCGTGCCTGGGGCGCCCCGCACCGGTAATCTCACCCCCATGGCCTCACGTACGTCCGGAACCGGTCCCAGCAGCTCGCGATCCGGGCGGGGTGGCGCCACCGCGAAGAAGCCCGCGGCGAAGAAGGCGGCCCCGGCCAAGGGGCGACGGCCCGCGGCCCGGAAGAAGCCTCCGCCCCCGCTGCCGATCCGTGCCCTGCGGAAGATCTGGATGGGCTTGGCGCTGCCCATCGCCGCGCTGCTGCGCGGCATAGGGAAGAGCACCAAGGGCCTGGATCCGGCGCACCGCAAGGACGGTCTGGCGCTCCTTCTGCTGGGGATCGCGATCGTCGTCGCCGCCGGCACCTGGTCCAACCTCCAAGGCCCGGTCGGCGACCTCGTGACGATGCTGGTGACCGGTGCCCTGGGACGCCTGGACCTGGTCTTCCCGCTGCTGGTGTTCTTCCTCGCGGTGCGGTTGATCCGCCACCCGGAGAAGCAGGAGGCCAACGGACGCATCGTCATCGGACTGTCGTTCCTGGTCGGGGGAGTCCTCGGCCTGGTGCACATCGCCACCGGTGCTCCCGGGCGTGAGGACGGCGCGCAGGCGATGCAGGACGCGGGCGGCCTCATCGGCTGGTTCTTCTCGCGGCCGGTGATCTTCCTGGTGGGCGAGCCGCTGGCCGCCGCGCTGCTGGTGCTGGTCACCGTGTTCGGCCTCCTGGTGGTCACGGCGACGCCCGTCACGGCGATCCCGCGTCGGCTGCGGGAGGTCGGGGTGCGGCTGGGAGTCGTCGAACCGGCGGCCAAGCCGTACGCCCACGACCCGGAACCCGATCCGGAGCCGGCGCCTCGGGTCGCCCGGCCACGCCGCCGTCCGGCTGTCACGAGGGGGGAGGAGCCCCCGTACGAGGAGTACGTCCGGGTCGAGCAGGAGGAGGAGCCTCCCGCCCGCGAGCGCCCCCGCGGGGGCCGCCGCCGGGGCGGTGGCCGTTCGGCCGACCCGTCGGAGGTCGCCGCCGACGCCGCCGCACTGGACGGCGCCGTCACCCACGGAGTGCAGCCCTCCCCGCTGGTCGCGGGCATCAGCAGCCGCGTCAGGATGCGCGGCGGCGATCCGGCGAGTGCCGAGCAGGTGCCGATGGGCGGCGGTCCCCAGGCGTCGGGCGCGCACCACTCCGGCGGTGTGCCGGATCTGACGCGGCAGGCGCCCGACCCGCCCGCGGCGCTGCCGCACCGTGCCGAGCAGCTTCGACTCGCCGGGGACGTCACCTACTCGCTCCCCCCGCTGGAGCTGCTGGTGCGCGGTGGGCCCGGCCGGAGCCGCAGCGCAGCCAACGACCAGGTGGTGCACTCGCTGTCCACGGTCTTCACGGAGTTCAAGGTGGACGCGTCGGTGACGGGGTTCACCCGTGGGCCGACCGTCACGCGCTACGAGGTCGAACTCGGCCCGGCGGTGAAGGTGGAGAAGATCACCGCGCTCGCGAAGAACATCGCGTACGCGGTCGCCAGCCCGGACGTCCGGATCATCAGCCCGATCCCGGGCAAGTCCGCCGTCGGCATCGAGATCCCCAACAGCGACCGGGAGATGGTGAACCTCGGGGACGTGCTCCGCATCGCGGACTCGGCGGAGACGGAGCACCCGCTGCTGGTGGGGCTCGGCAAGGACGTCGAGGGCGGCTATCAGATGGCCAACCTCGCGCAGATGCCGCACGTGCTGGTGGCCGGTGCGACCGGCTCCGGCAAGTCCTCCTGCATCAACTGCCTGATCACCTCCATCATGATGCGGGCCACCCCGGAGGATGTGCGACTCGTCCTCGTCGACCCCAAGCGGGTCGAACTGACCGCCTACGAGGGCATCCCGCACCTGATCACCCCGATCATCACCAACCCGAAGAAGGCGGCCGAGGCGTTGCAGTGGGTGGTCCGCGAGATGGACCTCCGCTACGACGACCTGGCGGCGTACGGCTACCGGCACATCGACGACTTCAACGCGGCGGTGCGCTCGGGGAAGGTGACGACCGGGGCGGACTCGGACCGCGAACTGGTGCCCTACCCCTACCTGCTGGTGGTGGTGGACGAGCTCGCCGACCTCATGATGGTGGCGCCCCGGGACGTCGAGGACGCGATCGTGCGCATCACGCAGCTCGCGCGGGCTGCCGGGATCCACCTGGTGCTCGCCACCCAGCGGCCCAGTGTGGACGTGGTGACGGGGCTGATCAAGGCGAACGTCCCGTCCCGCCTGGCGTTCGCCACCTCCTCCCTCGCCGACAGCCGCGTCATCCTGGACCAGCCGGGTGCGGAGAAGCTGATCGGCAAGGGCGACGGACTGTTCCTGCCGATGGGCGCCAACAAACCCGTGCGCATGCAGGGCGCGTTCATCACCGAGCAGGAGATCGCGGCCGTGGTCGCGCACTGCAAGGACCAGATGAAGCCGGTCTTCCGGGACGACGTGGTCGTCGGGAAGGGGCAGAAGCGAGAGATCGACGAGGAGATCGGCGACGACCTCGACCTGCTGTGCCAGGCCGCGGAGCTGGTCGTCTCCACCCAGTTCGGTTCCACGTCCATGCTGCAGCGCAAGCTGCGGGTGGGGTTCGCGAAGGCGGGGCGACTGATGGACCTCATGGAGTCCCGCGGGGTGGTCGGTCCCAGCGAGGGGTCGAAGGCCCGTGACGTGATGGTCAAGCCCGACGAGCTCGCGGGCGTGCTCGCGGTGATCCGCGGGGAGACCCCTCCCTGAGAGCGTGTGTGAGACCCCACGCCGGGCCCGCGACGCCGGCTACGGCCATCTGCTGCGTTGTCGGGAACACCCGAAGACAACCCGGTATGAGGGTGCCCCTCCGCCGTGCAGCTGACCGCATCTGGCGCCGCGAGCTGAGCCGACGTGGGGTCTCACACACGCTCTGGGTCCCGCCCGTTCCGTCCCCCGTCGCCCGTGGCGGGGAGGGGTGGGCACCCGGCACCCGGCGTTCGCGCCCGTACGGCCCGCGGCGCAGTGCCCGGCCTGCGATGTCGGTCCGGTCGGCGGTGCGTGCCGGGCGGGGCCGATCGCCCCGCTCGCGGGCCCGGGGTGCGTCCGGCGCGTCGCCCGGGCAGGGCGACACGGGAGCGACACCGCGACCCCACCCCTCGTTCACGCGGGCCGGACGTCCGGCCGGTCGTCCGCACCCTAGAATTGCTCGTACAACACGTGGCCTTAACGCTCGAAAGGCGTCTCCGTGTCCAACGGCAACTTCTCGGCCGAGGACGGGCCTTCTTCCGTCGGCCGCTCCCTCCAGCAGGCGCGTATCGCAGCGAAGCTGACCGTCGAAGAGGTCAGCGCGACCACCCGCGTCCGCATCCCTATCGTCCAGTCGATCGAGGTCGACGACTACTCCCGCTGCGGGGGCGATGTCTACGCCCGCGGCCACATCCGCGCGCTGGCACGCGCCGTCGGTCTCGACCCGGCGGAGCTCGTCGCGCGGTTCAACGAGAACAGGGGCGACGCCCCTGCACCGGAGCCGCCGGCTCCGGTGTTCGAGGCGGAACGTATCCGCTCCGAACCGCGGCGCCCCAACTGGACGGCCGCGATGGTCGCTGCCATCGTCGCCGTGGTGGGCTTCGTGGGCTTCACCCTGGTCAGCGGGTCCGGCGACGGTTCCGGTGACCAGGTCGCGCAGTCGGAGTCCCCGGACGCCGACTCGGAGGCCGTGCCCGAGGATGACGCGGTGGGCGGCGACGACGCGAACGGTGACGCCGCCGACGAGCCCGCCCCCTCCCAGAGCGCGGTGGCCGGCGCCCCCGCCGACAAGGTCACCATGAAGGTGGTCGCCAACGGCCCCAGCTGGGTCATGGTGACCGACGCCAACGGCCGCCAGCTCTTCCAGGGCACGCTCCAGGACGGCGACGCCGAGACCTTCACCGACGACGACCAGCTGGACCTGGTCACCGGCAACGCCGGCGCCATCGAGCTGTACGTCAACGGCAAGCACCTGGACAGCATCGGAGATCCCGGTGCCGTCCAGCGACTGAGCTTCACCCCGGGCGACCCCGAGGAGGGCTGACCCGGCCCGTCGACCGCTTCCCCCGTCCCGGGCCGAGCCACGGCCCGGGACGAAGTACGCTGAGACCATGTCTGAACGCCGCACCGTCGCCCTCGTCACCCTTGGTTGTGCCCGTAACGAGGTGGACTCAGAAGAGCTGGCGGGGCGGCTGGCCGCGGACGGCTGGGACCTCGTCGAGGAGGCCTCCGACGCGGACGTCGCCGTCGTCAACACCTGCGGTTTCGTCGAGGCCGCGAAGAAGGACTCGGTCGACGCGCTGTTGGAGGCCAACGACCTCAAGGGCGGGGAGAGCCGTACCCAGGCCGTCGTCGCCGTCGGGTGCATGGCGGAACGGTACGGCAGCGAGCTGGCGCAGGCCCTGCCCGAGGCGGACGGGGTCCTCGGATTCGACGACTACGCCGACATCTCCGACCGGCTCCGGACGATCCTCGGCGGTGGCGTCCATGCCTCGCACACCCCGCGCGACCGCCGCAAGCTGCTGCCGATCTCCCCCGCGGAGCGCCAGGAGGGAGCCGCCGAGGTCGCCCTTCCCGGCCACGGCGCGCCGACGGACCTCCCCGAGGGTGTCGCTCCGGTCTCCGGCCCGCGCCCGCCGCTGCGGCGGCGTCTGGACTCCAGTCCCGTGGCCTCGGTGAAGCTGGCCTCCGGCTGCGACCGTCGCTGCAGCTTCTGCGCCATCCCGTCGTTCCGCGGATCGTTCATCTCGCGCCGGCCCTCCGACGTCCTCAACGAGGCCCGCTGGCTCGCGGGCGAGGGCGTCTCGGAGATCATGCTCGTCTCGGAGAACAACACCTCCTACGGCAAGGACCTGGGCGACATCCGCCTCCTCGAGTCGCTGCTGCCCGAGCTGGCCGCCGTGGACGGCCTGGAGCGCATCCGGGTCAGCTACCTCCAGCCGGCCGAGATGCGCCCCGGCCTCATCGACGTGCTCACCGGTACCGACAAGGTCGCCCCGTACTTCGACCTGTCCTTCCAGCACTCGGCCCCCGGCGTGCTCCGCGCCATGCGGCGCTTCGGCGACACCGACCGGTTCCTGGAGCTGCTCGACTCGATCCGGGCGAAGGCCCCGCACGCAGGCGTGCGCTCCAACTTCATCGTCGGTTTCCCCGGCGAGAGCGAGTCCGACGTGGCCGAGCTGGAACGTTTCCTGGAGTCGGCCCGGCTCGACGCGATCGGGATCTTCGGCTACTCCGACGAGGACGGCACGGAGGCGGCCGGGTACGACGGCAAGCACGCCCCCGAGCTGGTCTCCGAGCGGGTGGAGCGGCTGAGCCGCCTCGCCGACGAGCTGACGTCGCAGCGTGCCGAGGAGCGGATCGGCGAGGACGCCCGCGTGCTGGTCGAGTCGCTCGAGCCGGAGGGCGGTCCCGACGGCGGCCCCGTCGCGCTGGGCCGCGGCGAGCACCAGGCTCCGGAGACCGACGGCCAGGTCCTGCTGCTGCCGGACCCGGAGGCCGTGGACGACGAGGACCCGCTCGCCGGCTTCGAGGTCGGCCGCTACGTGGACGTGCGCATCGTCGACACCGACGGCGTCGACCTCGTCGCCGCCGTCCGGACCCCGGTCCCCTCGGGCGGTCCTGCCGCCGGGGCGCGCGGATGACGGGCACCTCGGCCGTCTCCGCGGCGGACGGCGGACGCCGTCCGCGTTCCGGTGCGGAGACAATCACCGCCGAGGCAGGGGATCTGCCGCAGGCGGGGCTGTGGAACATCGCCAACATCCTGACGATGATGCGGCTGGCGCTCGTGCCCGGCTTCGCCGTCCTGATGTTCGCGGGCGGCGGCGACGACCCGGTGTGGCGAGCACTGGCCTGGGCGGCCTTCACGGTCGCGATGATCACCGACCTCTTCGACGGCGAGCTGGCCCGCCGCCACGGCCTGGTAACCGACTTCGGCAAGATCGCCGACCCGATCGCCGACAAGGCGATCATGGGGACGGCCCTGGTGTGCCTCTCCTTTCTGGGTGAACTGCCCTGGTGGGTCACCCTCGTCATCCTCGCCCGTGAGTTCGGTGTCACCCTGATCCGGTTCTGGGTGATCCGGTTCGGAGTCATCCCCGCCAGCCGTGGTGGCAAGGCCAAGACGCTGGCGCAGGGCGTGGCGGTCGGCATGTACATCCTGGTGCTCACCGGACCGCTCGCGACCCTGCGGTGGTGGGCCATGGCGGCGGCCGTGGTGCTGACGGTCGCCACCGGTCTGGACTACGTGCGGCAGGCTGCCAGGCTGCGGCGTGCGGGGCTCGCACGCGAGCGCGCCCGTGCGTAGGAGTCGCGTCGCGCGTGCGGAGGACCGCTCCGCCGTGTCGGTCCTGGAACTGCTGACCGCCCGTGGCCACACGCTGGCGGTGGCCGAGTCGCTGACCGGAGGCGCCGTGGCGGCGGCACTGACCGCGGTGCCGGGTGCGTCCGCCGTGTTCCGGGGCTCCGTCACCGCGTACGCCACGGACGTCAAGCGCGACGTGCTCGGCGTCGACGCGGGGTTGCTGGCGGAGCGCGGGGCGGTCGATCCCGAGGTCGTGCGCCGGATGGCGACCGGGGTCCGCGACCTGCTCGGCGCGGACTGGGGTGTGGCCACCACCGGTGTCGCGGGCCCCGCGCCGCAGGACGGCCGACCGGTCGGCACGGTGTTCGTCGCGGTGGCGCCCCCCGGCGCGCGGCGGGCGGTCGCGCAACGGGTGGAGGCGACGGGTGATCGGGAGAGCATCCGGGCGCGGACTGTCGACGCCCTCCTTGCCGCCCTCCACGAAGCGCTGGTCGAGGATGCCGTGGCCCCTCCCGCGCTGCCGGGGCTGCCCGGTGCGCCCGACTCGTCCGAGCTGCCCGGTAGCGGGGGAGATGTATCCACTGGGTAGGAAAACGACCCCACCGCGCGGTGAGTGTACGGTGGAGGAGCCGCTCGGTCAGGCGGTTGGGGGAATGAGACCGCACCATGCGCCTTCAGCGAACACGAAGGGCTTCCCGTCGCGCGGGGAGTCCGAAGCGGTACGGTTGGGCATGAACGTAGCGAGGCCAACGGTCCGAGGAGGGAGCCACCGATGATCCTGCTCCGTCGCCTGCAAGGTGACGTGCTGCGTCGGCAGCGCCAACGTCAGGGCCGCACTCTCCGTGAGGTCTCCTCGTCCGCCCGGGTGTCGCTCGGCTACCTCTCCGAGGTGGAACGCGGACAGAAGGAGGCCTCGTCCGAGTTGCTGGCCGCGATCTGCGACGCACTGGACGTAAGGATGTCCGAGCTGCTGCGGGAGGTCAGCGACGAGCTGGCTCTCGCCGAACTGGCTCAGTCCGCCGCCAGCGATGCTGTCCCGCCGCCCATGCGCCCGATGCTGAACCCGATCCGGGTCACGTCGGTCACCGGGCGCCCGGAGGAGCGCGTCACCATCAAGGCACCGGCGGAGGCCGTGGACGTCTTCGCCGCCTGAGGCATCGGCGGCCGGCGGCCGTCAGCCGAACAGTACGCCGGGAGGTGTCAGGGACGCAGCCGTAGCCCGCGCGGCGTGGGGTGGAAACCGGCCTCCTCCAGCAGCCGGGACCACAACGGGTCGCTCAGCACCGGGGAGCCGTTGACACGCTCCACCGTCACCGTGCCCAGGACCCCCCGCCGCGCCGCGTCCGCGACGACCCGGACCGGCGCCCTGAGTGAGGTGCCGTCGGTATCGCCCCCCTCCGGCCACGCCAGCAGCGTCCGGCCGCCGCGCTCGACGTACAGCGCCGGGCGCCCCGAGGTCAGCACGACCAGCGCGCCCGCCTTCCGCCCGGGTTTCTGCGTCACTCCGTCCGGCGGTTCCGGCCAGGGCAGCGCCGCGCCGAAGGCGTTCGCGGGATCGGCCGCGGCCAGCAGCACCGGTTCGCCCGCGTCACGCAGCTCGCCCCGCTCCCGCACGTTGTTGACCGCCCGCAGCCGGTCCACGGCGCCCTCGACCGCGAACTGCGCCGCGCCCAGCCCCTCCACGACGTAGCCGCGACGAGCACGTCCGCTGTCCTCGAACGCGGACAGCACCCGGTAGGCGGCCGAGAAGCCGCCCTCCACCCCCTCGGCCGCGACCGCGCCACGCGTGACCACGCCGTGCCGGTCCAGCAGGGTGTGGGCGAGCGCGTGGGCACGGACGGTGGCGTCCGCCGCAGTGGCGGGGAGCAGCGACCACCTGCCGCCGACCGTCGGCGGACCGCTCCGCGACGCCGCCCGGCCCGGCCCCGGCAGGCCGCCACGCC
>NZ_JAAVJB010000194.1 GCF_012034385.1 Streptomyces spiramenti | reverse complement strand
CCCCGCGCCGGGGGAGACCGCCACATCCCCGCCCGGGGTCTGCTGCCCGCCGCGCTGGCCGTGTCGGCCGTCGCCGTTCCCTCGGCGGCCCACCGGTACGGCCCGCCCCCGGGCGGGTCGACCACCGTCCTGGCGCTCACCGCCCTCACCGCGCTCGCTGCATTGGTGGCGCTCGGGGCCGCGCTGCGGCGACGGCTGCCGGCCGGCCGTCCCACCGCCGCCTCACTGTCGGCTGCGGTGGGCGCGCTGCTGCTCGTGGGGCACGCCCTGGGCGGGGGGTGGCTCCTCGCGGAGGTGGCGCGGGGCGCTCCCACGGCACCCGACGCGGCGCGGACCGCCGCGCAGACGGCGCTGGTCCTCGCCGCGGCGGTGGCGCCGGCGCTGTGGACGGCCGACCGGTTCGTCGCCGCGGCCCGGCAGCGGCTGGTCGGCAGCCGCACCCTGCGGGAGCTGACCTCGGCCGTCCGTCCGCTGCTGCTGGCCACCGTCGCCGGGTTCGGCGCGGCGCTCGCCGGGGTGCTCGCGGTGGTGACGCTGCTGCCGCCGTTGGTGCCCGGCGGCCCGTCCGTGTGGCCCGTGCCCGCTGCGACGCAGCTGGCCGCGGTGCTGGCGCTGGGGCTGCTGCTCCACACCGCGCTGCTGCTCACCTGCGGCGGTCGGCGCACCGCGGCGGCCCTCGCCCTCGTCGCGGCCTCCGTGGTGCTGACGGCGGCGCTCTCGCTGGTGGCCGCCTCCTGGTTGCCGGGGCTGAGCGCCCTGGCGCGACCGGTCGAGGCGCTGGTGGCGGCGGGTGGGCCGCCGCTGCTCACCGCGACCGTCGCCGGCGTCGCCTGGCTGGTGCTGCTGGTCGTCGCCTGGCGGACGCTCACCGGCCCGTGGGCGCACCACGGCACGCCGGACGGCGAACCGGCGGCGCGCAGCGGGCGACCGGGCCCCGCGGCGGCCGGAGGGGAGTGCGGGCACGGCGGCGACGCGCGAGGCCCGGTCGGCCACGCGCCGCCCACCGGATGGGACGCGGACCCCGTCCGCCGCTTCCGGGGCCGTGCTCGTGGCGGTGGGGGAAGCCGTGCCGACTGTGCGGCGGCGGGCACCCCCGCCCTGCCGCCGCCGCGCCGGTGACACTCCCGGATCCACCCGCGCCGACCGCGCGGGACGGAGCCCCCCACGCGGCTCGTCCCCGCGACGTCCCAGCCGTGGCGCGGCCCTCCCGGCCCGCGGCCGAACCGAATCCGTGCCACCTGACAAGGAGAGACCGATGAGAGTGCTGCTACTGGGTGCCAGCGGGTACCTGGGGCGGTTCATCGCCGACCGGCTGCTGGCCGACCCGGCCGTCCACCTGACCGCCCTCGGGCGGGGGGACGACGCCGACGTCCGGTTCGACCTGGCCACCGGCAGCCCCGGGGCGCTGACCCGCTTCCTGGACGCGGTGCACCCGTCCGTCGTCGTCAACTGCGCCGGGGCCATCCGCGGCACCGCGCGCGAGTTGACCCGCCACAACACCGTCGCCGCCGCCACCGTCTGCGAGGCGATGCGCCGCAGCCGCTGCGGGGCCCGGCTCGTGCACGTCGGCTGTGCCGCCGAGTACGGGCCCTCGCAGCCCGGCTCGACGACGGCCGAGGACGCGCAGCCCAGGCCCGGTGGCCCCTACGGCGTCAGCAAGCTCGCCGCGAGCGAGCTGGTCCTGGGTTCGGGGCTGGACGCCATCGTGCTGCGGGTGTTCTCGCCCACCGGCCCGGGGACCCCGGCCGGATCGCCACTGGGGCGGCTGGCGGACTCGCTGCGCCGCGCGCTCCAGCACGGCGACAACGAGCTCAAGCTGAGCGGCCTGGCGGTGCAGCGCGACTTCGTGGACGTCCGCGACGTCTCCCGGGCGGTGCACGCCGCGACGCTCTCCGCCGCGCAGGGCGTCGTCAACATCGGCTCCGGCCAGGCGGTCCGGCTGCGGGACGCGGCGGTCGCGCTGGCGCGGATCTCCGGGTACACCGGGGCGCTGCACGAGCTGGACGGCCCGCCGCCCGGCCACGTCCCCTCGCCCCGGGCGGGGGACCACCCGCAGCAGCCGCAGCACGTGCCCTACCCCGACGGCTGCGGCATCTGGCAGCAGGCGGACGTCCGCACGGCGCGCGACCGGCTGGGCTGGCGGTCCCGCATCGCCCTGGAGGAGTCACTGGCGGACATCTGGATGGAGGCCGCATGCCGGATGTGACGCTGCGGCGCGTCACCGGGACGGTCACCACACCGCCGGTCATCAGGCCGGCGACGGGGACCGGCCTGGTGGCTCCCGGCTTCGCGCACCCCATGGTGGCGCCGTTGGAATGGGCGGAGCTCGCGCGCTCCGACGCCCCGGTCCGGTGGGCCGTGCTGGACGTGGCGAACGGGCCGGGGCAGCACCCGGACCGGTTCGCGGCGTCGGCCTGTGCCGCGCTGCGGGTCAGGGGCAGAACCGTCCTCGGCAGGCTGGCGATGGGCGGGGGCACCCGCCGGCCCACCGAGGTACTGGTCGACGCCGAGCGCCATCTGAGCTGGTACCGGGTGCAGGGGTTCCACCTCACGGAGGTGCCCTCCTCGCCGGAGGGGCTCGCCGCGGTGCGGCGCCTCACGCGGGCACTGCGCGCGCTGGCGCCGGGGACGCGGATCGTGCTGGACCACGGCCGGCACCCCTACGAGGGGTACGCCGAACTGGCGGACCAGCTGGTGACCTTCCGGGGCCGGTGGCGCGACTACCGCTGGTCCCAGGTGCCCGGTTGGACCGCGGGGTACCCGGCGGAGCGGTTCTGCCACCTGGTCTGCGAGGTCCCGCCGACCCGGCTGGGGGAGGCGCTGCGCATCGCCCGGTGGCAGGGTGCGGCGACCTACTACCTGACGGACCGGAGCGCTCGCGACGGCGCCGACCCCTGGTCGTCGCTGCCCGGCTTCTGGGACGAGCTCGTCTCATGCGTCGGGACGGCGGTCTCGGAATGAGATCGGCCGTGGCAGTGTTGGGGACAGTGTCCATGGCGTGATGACGTCCGTGACGTGGCGGGCGGGCCGTGCCGCGCGGGGGAGATCCCGGGCGGCACGGGCCGTCCGCGCCCTGACCGCCGTCCACCCCGACCAACGGAGATCCCGTGTCGCTGCCCCCCCTGGTCGAGCCGGCCGCCGAGCTCACCGTCGACGAGGTCCGCAGGTACTCCCGCCACCTGATCATCCCGGACGTGGGGATGGAGGGTCAGAAGCGGCTGAAGAACGCCCGGGTGCTCTGCGTGGGCGCGGGCGGTCTCGGCTCGCCCGCGCTGATGTACCTGGCCGCCGCCGGTGTCGGCACCCTCGGCATCGTCGAGTTCGACGAGGTGGACGAGTCCAACCTCCAGCGCCAGATCATCCACAGCCAGTCCGACATCGGACGCCCCAAGGCCGTCTCCGCCAAGGAGACCGTGCAGGGCATCAACCCGCTGACCCGGGTGAACATCCACGAGGAACGGCTCGACTCCTCGAACGTGATGGAGATGTTCGCCGAGTACGACCTGATCGTCGACGGCACCGACAACTTCGCCACCCGCTACCTGGTCAACGACGCCTGCGTGCTGCTGGGCAAGCCCTACGTGTGGGGCTCGATCTACCGCTTCGACGGCCAGGCTTCGGTGTTCTGGGCCGAGCACGGGCCCTGCTACCGCTGCCTGTACCCCGAGCCCCCGCCGCCGGGCATGGTGCCGTCCTGCGCGGAGGGCGGCGTGCTGGGCGTGCTGTGCGCCTCCATCGGCTCGATCCAGGTCAACGAGGCGATCAAGCTGCTCGCGGGCATCGGCGACCCGCTGCTCGGGCGTCTGATGATCTACGACGCCCTGGAGATGACCTACCGGCAGGTGAAGGTCCGCAAGGACCCGGACTGCGCGGTGTGCGGCGAGAACCCCACGGTCACCGAGCTGATCGACTACGAGGCGTTCTGCGGTGTCGTCTCCGACGAGGCCCAGGCCGCGGCGGCCGACTCCACGATCACGCCCCGGCAGCTCAAGGAGTGGATGGACGGCGGCGAGAAGATCGACGTCATCGACGTCCGCGAGCCCAACGAGTACGAGATCGTCTCCATCCCCGGTGCCCGGCTGGTCCCCAAGAACGAGTTCCTGATGGGCACCGCCCTGCAGGACCTGCCGCAGGACCGCCGGATCGTCCTGCACTGCAAGACCGGTGTGCGCTCCGCCGAGGTCCTCGCGGTGCTGAAGAACGCCGGCTTCGGTGACGCGGTGCACGTCGGCGGCGGGGTCATCGGCTGGGTCAACCAGATCGAGCCGGAGAAGCCCGTCTACTGACCCCGGTCCCACGCTCGGCGGGGGCGGTGCGGCGCGGAGGCGCCGTGCCGCCCCCGTTGGTTTGCCCCGGGCCCGGGGTGCGGCACCCCGGACGGCGGTCGCGCCCGGTGAGGCCGCCGTGTCCCGAGGGGCGGACGAGGTGTCCGCTCCTCGGGACGCGGCGGCCGGCCTCCGGGCCGCGGCCCGCGCGGGTTCAGCCGCAGACCAGGCCGTTCTGGGGGACCATCCCCGACAGGAGGTAGTCCTCGACGGAGTCGTCGATGCACTCGTCCTGCCCGTAGGCCCCGTGGCCCTCACCGTCGAAGGTGATCAGGACGCCGACACCCTCGCCCAGCTCGCGCTGCATCCGCTCGGCGCCCTCGTACGGGGTCGCGGGGTCGCCGGTCGTGCCGATCAGCAGCATCTCGGACGCCCCGTCGGCGGAGACCTCCGGCTTCTCGGCCTCGCCGTCGGTGGGCCAGCCCTCGCATCCGGCCAGCGACCACAGCAGGTAGGGACCGAAGACCGGCGACGCGTCCTCGAACGCGGCGCGGTTCTCCTCGATGGCCTCCGGGTCGCGCTGCCCGGTGGTGTCCGCGCAGGTGATGGCTGCCTGCGCGTCGCGCTGGTTGCTGTACCGCCCCTCCTCGTCGCGCTCGTTGTAGGCGTCGGCGAAGAGCAGGAGCAGTTCGCCGTCGCCCTCAAGCGCCTCCATCAGCCCGACGGTGAGGTACTCCCATGCCTCCTGGTCGTAGAGGGTGGCGACGATGCCGAGCACCGCGAGCTGTTCGGTCAGCTGTCGTTCGCCGCCGGTCTCCAGCGGCTCCTCGGCCACCTCCGCCAGGAGGTCCGCCAGCAGTGCGCTTCCCTCCTCGCCGCCCTCACCGGTCGGGCACTCCTCGCCGTACACCTCGGCGCAGTCGGCCATGTAGTTCTCCAGCGCCAGCTGGAAGCCCCGCGCCTGGAGCAGGGCACCGTCCACGGAGTCCGCGGTGGGGTCGACCACCGCGTCCAGGACGGCGCGCCCGACCTGCTCCGGGAAGAGGTTGGCGTAGACGCCGCCGAGTTCGGTGCCGTAGGAGATGCCGAAGTAGTGGAGCCGGCTGTCCCCGAGGACGTGGCGCATCAGGTCCATGTCGCGGGCGGTGTTGGTGGTGGTGAGGTGCGGCAGTATCTCGCCGGCGTTGGCCTCGCAGGCGGCGACGTACTCGGCGGACATCTCCGCGTACGCTTCCTCCTGCTCCTCGGTGCGGGGGAGTGCGCCGTGCTCCTGCTCCTGCCGGTCGATCTCCTCGCCGTCCAGGCACCGCACTCCGGCGCTCTCGCCGACGCCGCGCGGGTCGAAGCTGACCAGGTCGTACCCCTCGCGCAGCGCCTCGTACTGCTCGCCGAGCATCGGGAGCGTCAGCACGCCGGAGCCGCCGGGTCCGCCGAAGTTGTAGATGAGGGAGCCCTGGCGGGCGTCGCCCTCGGCGGTGCTGGCGGCGCGGATCAGCGCGATGCCGATCGTCTCGCCGTCCGGCTCCTCGTAGTCCAGCGGCACGGTCAGCGTCGCGCACTGCCAGGGGGTGCCGTCGTCGAGCTCGCCCGGCGCCTCGCCGCCGCCCTGGGCGACGGTCGGGGCCTCACAGGGGTCCCAGCTCAACCGCTGCTGCGAGATGGCGTCCGGGACGCCCGGGTAGGCGCGGGCGGCCGGGGTGGACTTCTCACTGGGGCGGCCCTCCTCGTCCTCCCCGCGCTGCTCCGAACCGCCGCCGCCGGAACACGCCGAGAGCAGCATGACGCCGCTGAGCAGCGCGGCGCCGACCGTCAGGGCGCGGTGGCGCCCGCCTTGTGAAGTGGGATGACCCATCGTGCTCTCCCCCGGCCCGAGGGCCGTGCGCTCGTGTCGTGTGCGTCGGTAGAAGGGCGCGCGGGACCGCGCGCGGGAACGTCCCCGGGGGGTGGGCGTCAGCCGCACGTGGTGCCGTCCGCCGGGGTCTTGCCGGTGAGGAGGTGCGCGTCGACCGCGGCCGTGACGCACGGGTCGCCGCCGGTGTAGGCGCCGTGGCCCTCGCCGTCGAGGGTCAGCAGCGCCGCGGTGCCTTCGCCGAGGGCCTCGCGCATCCGCTCCGCGCCGCGGTACGGCGTGGCGGGGTCGCCGGTGACGGCCACCAGCAGGATGGTCCGGGAGGTGCCCTCGACGGCGACCGCGGGCTGGTCCTGTTCGGAGACGACGGGCCAGCCGGCGCAGCCGAGCAGTTCCCAGACCAGGAACCTGCCGAGCACGGGCGACGCCTCCTCGAACGCCGCACGCTGCTCCCGCACGGTGGCGAGGTCCGGCCGGGTGGCGAAGTCCGCGCAGTTGACGGCGACGTTGGCGTCGTGGAGGTTGCGGTACCCGCCCTGCTGTCCGCGCCCGTTGTACCGGTCCGCCGCGGCGAGCAGCAGATCGCCCCGGCCCTCGGTGTGAGCCTCCCGCAGGGCGCGCGTCAGCCTCGGCCACGAACCTTCGGAGTAGAGGGAGCCGATGACGCCGGTGACGGCCAGGTTCTGGGTCAGCTGCCGTCCGCCGGCGGTCGGCAGGGGCCGGTCGGCGAGGGAGTCCAGCAGCTCGCCGAGGAAGAGGTGCGCCCGGGCCGGGTCGTCCCCGGCCGGGCAGTCGCCCGCGGCGGCGCAGTCGGTGAGGTAGGCGTCCAGCGCCTGCTGGAATCCCGCGGTCTGCCCCAGCGCCCGGCCGACCACGTCGACGGTGGGGTCCACCACGGAGTCCAGCACCACCCGGCCGACCCGGTCGGGGAAGAGCGCGGCGTGGACGGCGCCGAGCTTGGTGCCGTAGGAGGCGCCGTAGTAGTGCAGCCGGGGTTCCCCCAGGACCTCACGGAGCACGTCGAGGTCGCGGGCGGTGTTGGCGGTGGTGAGGTGCGGCAGCAGGTCCCCGGCCTCCTGCGCGCAGCGTTCCGCGTAGGCGAGGCGGTCGTCGAGGTAGGCGTCCTCCCCGGCTGCGCCGTCCGCCCCGCGGGGGTGGGAGATCCCGGCGAGCATGGCGTCGCGCTCCTCCCCGGTGAAGCAGACGACGCCGTCGCTGGCGCCGACGCCCCGGGGGTCCATGCTCACCAGGTCGAAGGCGCCGGCCAGCGAGGTGAACCGCTGCTCCAGGCGCGGCAGCGTCGCGACGCCGGAACCGCCGGGGCCGCCGAAGTTGAGGACCAGCGAGCCGATCCGCCGGTCGCCCTCCGCCCGGGAGCGGACCAGCGCCAGCTCCATCGTGCGGCCCTCGGGCGCGGAGTAGTCCACCGGGACGGTGAGGCCGGCGCACTGCCAGCCGTCACCGGGGGCGGCGCCGCCGCCCTGGGCCTCGGTGGGGGCGGGGCAGGGGCGCCAGTCGGGTTGCTGGTCGAGCAGGCCCGCGGGGAGGGGCGGGAGGGACGGTGCCTCGGGGGGTGCCGCGTCCTCGTCGCCGGGGAGCGGGCCGGCCTCGCCGGCGACGCTGGGCGAGGGCACCCCCGCTATTTCTGGCTCCTCGTCACCGCTGTCGGCGCCCGAGGCGGCGCAGGAGGTCAGCACGCCCAGGGCGGCGGTCACGGCGGCCGCCGCGCGCAGCGCGGCCCCCCGCCTGACAGTGCTCCGCGCGCTCATGGCCCCCCAAGGTCGCCCCGCCGGCCGGCCGTGGTCCGCCGATCGGTGCCGTGTCGTCGGGTGCCCGCCGCGCTCCACCCGGGGCGGCACCACGGTCAGGCTATCCGACGCCCCGGACGGGGCTCCCGCTCCCGTGGCACGCCCGTGCCCCCGGGGCCTCCGGGGGCACGGGCGCCGGGCTCCGCACGGGCCCCGGGGGCGGGCTCAGCCGCAGGTGAGTCCGGACTCGGGCACCATCCCGTCGAGCAGGTACTCGTCGACGGCGCGCTTCACGCAGCGGTCGCCCGAGGTGTAGGCGCCGTGGCCCTCACCCTCGTAGGTCACCTCCACCGCGACGCCCTCGCCCAGGGCCTCCCGCATGCGGGCGGTCCCCTCGTACGGGGTGGCGGGGTCACCGGTGGTGCCGACCAGCAGGATCTCGGCGGAGCCCTCGGCCGAGACGTCCGGATGGGCCTCGTCGCCCTTCACCGGCCAGTCGGTGCAGCCGAGCAGGGCCCACGCCATGCCCGTGCCGAAGACGGGCGACGCCTCCTCGAAGGCGTCGAGCCGGTCGCGCACGTCGTCGGCGGTGTAGCGCGAGCCGGAGTCGGCGCAGCGGATCGCGGTGAGGGACGACTGGAGCGTGGAGTAGGTGCCGTCGGTGGACCGGCCGTTCATCGCGTCGCCGAGGAAGAGCAGGACCGAGCCGTCGGGGTCGGTCTCGTCGGTCGCGTCGGAGAGGCCCTGCGAGAGGTAGGGCCAGAAGTCCTGCGAGTACAGGGACTGCGCCATCCCCGACCAGGCCAGCGAACGCGTCAGCGGCCGGTCGGGGTCGCGGGTGGGCATCGGCTCCTCCGCGAGCCCGTCGAGCAGCTCCTTCAGCTGCTGCTCGGCCTCCTCGGGCGAGCCGGTGAGGGGGCAGTCGTCCTGGGAGAGGCAGTCCTCCACGTAGGCGCGCAGCGCGAGTTGGAAGCCCCGTGCCTGGCCGAGGGCGCTCTGCTCGTCGTCCTGCGTGGGGTCGACCACCGCGTCGAACACGGCGCGGCCCACGCGCTCGGGAAAGAGGTGGGCATAGACGCCGCCGAGCTGGGTGCCGTAGGAGATGCCGAAGTAGTGGAGCCGGCTGTCGCCGAGGACGTGGCGCATCAGGTCCATGTCGCGGGCGGTGTCGACGGTGGTGAGGTGCGGCAGCAGATCGCCGGCGCCGTCCTCGCAGGCTGCGGCGAACTCGGCCTGCCGGGTGAGGAGTTCCTCCTCCTCGGCGGAGTTCTCCGGCACGGTGTCCGCCGCGAAGTACGCGTCGAGCTTCTGGTCGTCCAGGCAGACCACGCCCTCGCTCTCGCCGACTCCGCGCGGGTCGAAGCTCACCAGGTCGTACCGCTTGTGGAGCGAGGCGTAGTCGTCGGAGAAGGCGGGCAGGGTCACGACGCCGGAGCCGCCGGGGCCACCGAAGTTGAACAGCAACGAGCCGATGCGGTCGGCCTCGTCGCCACCGGCCCGCGCGCGGATCATGGCGAGCGCGAGGGTGTCGCCGTCGGGGTCGTCGTAGTCCTGCGGCACCGTGAGCGTCGCGCACTCCCACTCGGTGCCGTCCCGCAGCTTCTCCGGCGCGGGCTGGTCGTCGCCCTGCCGCGCGTCCGGCCGGGGACAGCCGGACCAGTCCGGCTCCTGGTCGGTGAAGTCCGACGGCAGTTCGGTGGTGTCCACGGCGCCCCGGGCCGGACCGGCGCCCGTGACCGCGCCGCCGGGCTCGGTGCCGCCCGAACAGCCGGCGAGCAGTACCGCGGCTGCGGTCAGCGCCACCGCCGCCCGCCGACGGGCGGGTGGTGCACCAGGTTCCTCGGACGACATCCGGTCACTCCCCTTCGCGACGACTGGGACGGGACCAGCCCAGCACCGCCCACCGCCCGCCGCGACCGCTGCTCGCCGTCCGGGTGAGGGGCCGCCCCGCCGTCCGGGTGACCGGCGGCGGGGTCATCGGCTGGGTCAACCAGATCGAGCCGGAGAAGCCCGTCTACTGACCCCGGTCCCACGCGCGGCGGGGGCGGTGCGGCGCGGAGGCGCCGTGCCGCCCCCGTTGGTTTGCCCCGGGCCCGGGGTGCGGCACCCCGG
>NZ_JAAVJB010000193.1 GCF_012034385.1 Streptomyces spiramenti | reverse complement strand
GCCCCGAAGGGCCCCGCCCCGCCGCGCCCGGCGCACCCCTGCCGCCACCCCGCCGCGCCTGGCCGGGTGGCGGCTTCGCGCCCGGACCCGGGCCCGAACGAGGTGGACATGCGGTCGCGGGGCGAGCGGGCCACGCTGGGAGGACGGATTCCGCCCGGCCGGTCGCTGACCGGCCGCGGGGCGCGCGAGCCCCGGGCGGCGGGGTGCGGTGGCGACCGACGCGGCGCGGTGGCCGGGGTGGTGGCCGCGCTCGGACGGCGCGTACGAGGAGGAAGCCATGGCGCAGCACCATCGTGCGGAGACCGGCGGGAGCCCGCCGCCCACCGCGCCACCGGGAGAGGGCAGGGTCACGGCAGCCGGCCACGGCCGGACCAACCCGAAGCTGGCGCTGGCCGCGATGATGTTCGGCGTCGCGATGATCTTCATCGACCAGACGATCGTCGCCATCGCCGCGCCCAGCATCAGCGACGAGGTCGGCCTCACCTCGTCCGGCGTGCAGTGGGTGATCAACGCCTACCTGCTGGCGCTGGCCGCGTTCTTCGCGCTCGGCGGGCGGCTCTCCGACATCTACGGCCACAGGCGGATCATGCTCGTCGGCACCGTGGTGTTCGTGCTCGCCTCGGTGCTGTGCGGCGCCGTGCCCGACGGCGGTTTCGCCCAGGGCTGGTTGATCACCTTCCGCGCCGTCCAGGGGTTCGGCGCCGCGCTGCTGTTCCCCGCCGCGCTCGCCGTCGTGGTCGCGGTCTTCCCGGTGGAACGCCGGGGCCGGGCACTCGCGTTGTTCTTCGGACTCACCGGCGCGCTCACCGCTGTGGGGCCGCTGCTCGGCGGGTGGCTCACCGACTGGACGTGGCGCGCCATCTTCTGGGTCAACGTACCCGTCGCGGTCATCGCCCTGGTGCTGGCCTCGCTCGCCCACATTCCCGAGCGGCGGCGCGCCGAACGGCTCGACCTACCGGGCGCGTTCCTCGTGGCGGTCGGCATGGGGCTCAGCGTGCTCGGCTTCCAACAGGCGTCGTCCTGGGGCTGGCGTTCGGTGGCGACCTGGGCGTGCATCGTCGGCGGCGCAGCCGTGCTGGTCGTCTTCTGCCGCTACGAACTCCGGGTGCGCGAACCGCTGATCCAGCTGCGGGTCTTCCGCGACCGGGCGTTCACCGCCGACAACCTGGTGCTGTTCTTCGCGATGCTTGCCTTCGTGCCGCTGTTCTTCTTCGCGTCGGTGTACGCGCAGGTCTCGCTCGGCGCGACCGCCAACCAGGCCGCCCTGTACCTGCTGTACTTCTTCGCCGGGTTCGCCATCGCCTCGCAGATCGGTGGCCGCATCCTCGACATGCGGGGTGCCCGGCCCGCGATCCGGCTGGGCGGTGCCGTCGGCGCCGTCGGGTTCGCACTGTGGGCGGCGCGGCTGACCGACCTGTCCATGCACGACCAGTGGCCGTTCGTCGCGCTGGCCGGTGCCGGGATCGGGTTCCTGCTGGCCCCCGCCTCCACCGACGCCGTCAACCGCTCCATCGGCGCGTCCTACGGCGAGGTGACCGGCGTCGTCCAGACCATCCGCAACTACGCAGCCGCCATCGGCCTGGCCGTCTACGGCACCCTGCTCACGCACGCCACCACCGACAACGTCGCCGGGACGCTGCGGGAGCGCGGCCTGTCCACCGGGGAGGCGGACCGGGCGGCGTCCGGCGTGGCCGAGGCCGTCACGGGGCAGACCGGCAGCCGCGGACCGGGCGGTGACGGCCCGCTGGCCGAGACCCTGCGCGGCGCCGCGAGCGCGATCCGCCTGGACTTCGCCGAGGCCAACCGCTGGGTCTTCTACGGCATGGCTCTCGCGATGGCGCTGGCGTTCGTCTGCTCCTGGTTCCACCCGGGCACCCGCGTCACCGAGCGCCCACCCGAGGACGAACCGTCCGGGCCCACCGGGCACGGCGCCGACCGGGGGCCGGGGCCCGGCGCGGTCCCCGACTCACCGGAGGGGCTGCCGAACCTGCCCGCGGACGCGGTGGAACGGACCCCGGTGGGGCACCGCTGACCGCCCGCCGATGGCCGGCCACCGGCCACCGCGCCGCGCGCCCCGGCACGAGCCCACGCTCGCCACGGCGCGCGGCGCGGCACGGCCTCAGAGCCGGGCGCCCATCAGGTGGTCCATCGCCAGCTGGTCCAGCCGCTCGAAGGCCATACCACGGGCGGCGGCGGCGTCGACGTCGAACTCCTCGAACGCCGAGACGTCCGACAGCAGCGCCGAAGCGGTCTCACCGGCCGCCAGCGTCGGGGCGTTGAGCTCGTCCACGCGGGCGGCGGCCAGCGCCTCCTGGACCTCCGGGTCGGCGCGGAAGGCCGAGGCGCGCTCCCGCAGGATCAGGTAGTTGCGCATGCAGCCGGCGGCCGACTCCCAGACGCCCTCGGCGTCCTCGGTGCGCGGCGGCTTGAAGTCGAAGTGGCGGGGGCCGGTGTAGCCGCCGGTCTCCAACAGGTCGACCAGCCAGAACGCGGCGCGCAGGTCGCCTGCGCCGAACCGGAGGTCCTGGTCGAACCGGGTGCCGTGCTGGCCGTTGAGGTCGATGTGGAACAGCTTGTCCGACCACAGCGCCTGGGCGATGCCGTGCGCGAAGTTGAGCCCCGCCATCTGCTCGTGGCCGACCTCCGGGTTGACGCCGAAGAGGTCGGGCCGCTCCAGGCGGTCGATGAAGGCGATCGCGTGCCCGACGGTCGGCAGCAGGATGTCGCCGCGGGGCTCGTTCGGCTTCGGCTCGATCGCGAACCGCAGCCCGTAGCCCTGCTCGGTGACGTAGTCGCCCAGGAGGTCGAACGCCTCCTTCATCCGGTCCAGCGCCCCGCGGACGTCCTTGGAACCGTTGCTCTCGGAGCCCTCCCGGCCGCCCCACGCGACGTAGGTCTCCGCGCCGAGCTCGGCGGCGAGGTCGATGTTGCGCATGGTCTTGCGCAGTGCGTACCGGCGGATGTCCCGGTCGTTGGCGGTGAAGCCGCCGTCCTTGAAGACCGGGTGGGAGAAGAGGTTGGTGGTGGCCATCGGGACCTTGACGCCCGTGGTCGCCAGCGCGTCCTTGAACCGCTTGATGATCGCGTCGCGTTCGCTCGCCGACGAGCCGTGCGGGATCAGGTCGTCGTCGTGGAAGGTGACGCCGTGGGCGCCCAGTTCGGCCAGCCGGTTCACGGCCTCCACCGGGTCCAGCGGAGCGCGGGTCGCGACGCCGAACGGGTCGTTGCCGCTCCAGCCGACGGTCCACAGACCGAAGCTGAACTTGTCCTGCGGGGTGGGCACGTAGTTCTGCGGCACGGGCGCTCCTCGTCTCGGTCCTGCGGGCGTGCGGGGGTACCGGCCGTGACGTGGCGCGGTTCCGGTGATCGGACGCCATTTCGTCAGGGCTATTTACAAATTAGTATGCGTACCCGCCGAGGCAGTCAAGAGACCCGTCGTCGCAACATGGGTGTGCGAACGCGCGCACCATCGGTGGACGGCGCGCGGGCCACCACGACCGCCCGCGCACCGGACCCGCCCGGACGCCCACGCCCGAACGGCGCGCGCGACCGCCACCGCACCGCACCCGGACCCCAGGAGGCAGCACCCATGGCCACAGCGCACGGACCACTGGTCATCGGGGTGGACAGCTCCACCCAGTCCACCAAGGCACTCGTCGTGGACACCGCCACCGGTGAGGTCGTCGCCTCCGGCCAGGCGAGCCACCCCACCACCGCCACCCACGAGATCGACCCCGAACACTGGTGGAAGGCCCTGACCTCCGCCCTGGAGCAGTGCGGTCGCGCGGCGACCGAGGCCGAGGCCATCTCCGTCGCGGGTCAGCAGCACGGACTCGTCACCCTCGACGCCACCGGCGCCCCCGTCCGCCCCGCTCTCCAGTGGAACGACGTCCGCTCCGCACCCCAGGTGGAGTCCCTCACCCGGGACCTCGGCGGCCCCGCCGCCTGGGCCCGCCGCGTCGGCAGCGTCCCCGCACCCTCCTTCACCGCCCCCAAGTGGCGCTGGCTCACCGAGAACGAGCCCGAGACCGCCGCCCGCACCGCTGCGATCCGCCTGCCCCACGACTACCTCACCGGCCGCCTCACCGGCGAGGGCACCACCGACCGCGGCGACGCCTCCGGCACCGGCTGGTGGGCGGGGGACGAGGCCGGCTACGACACCGGCATCCTCGACCACCTCGGTCTGGACCCCGCGCTCCTCCCGCGCGTCGTCGGACGCGGCGAAGGCGCCGGCACCGTCATGGCCGCCGCCGGGCTCCCGCTGCGGACCGGCGCCCTGGTCGCCGCCGGCACCGGCGACAACATGGGCGCCGCCCTCGGCCTCGGCCTCGCCCCCGGCACCCCCGTCCTCAGCCTCGGCACCTCCGGCACGGTCTACGCCGTCAGCCGCACCCGACCCGCCGACGAGACCGGCACCGTCGCCGGCTTCGCCGACGCCACCGACGGCTGGCTCCCGCTCGCCTGCACTCTCAACTGCACCCTCGCCGTCGACCGCGTCGCCGCCCTCCTCGGCCGCGAGCGCGAGGACGTCGAACCGGCCGCCGGCCCGGTGCTGCTCCCCTTCCTCGACGGCGAACGCACCCCCCAACTCCCCTACGCCTCCGGCCTGCTCTACGGACTGCGCCACGACACCACCGGCGGTCAGGTCCTCCAGGCCGCCTACGACGGCGCCGTCTACGCCCTGCTGCGCGCCCTCGACCTCGTCCTCGCCGACGAGTCCCGCCCCGACGCCCCGATCCTGCTCATCGGCGGCGGGGCCCGCGGCACCGCCTGGCGCGAGACCGTCCGCCGGCTCTCCGGCCGTCCCGTCCAGGTGCCCCGCGCCCAGGAACTCGTGGCGCTCGGCGCCGCCGCCCAGGCCGCCGGCCTGCTGCTCGGCACCGACCCCGCCGAGGTCGCCCGCGGCTGGCGCACTGCCGAGGGGCCCTCCCACGACGCCGTCCCCCGCGACGACGAGGCGCTCGCCCGGCTGGAGAACGCCCTCACCGGCGCCGACGACCTGCTGCGCCGCCCCACCCCCGGCACCGCGACCACCGAGGCAACCGGCACCGCGACCCCGGACACCGCCGCGAACGCCCCCGGTGGCGACGAGCGGGGCGGTAACCTCCCGCGATGACCACCACCCGCCGGCTGCACACCCAGCAGGACATGCGCCGCCGCAACCTCGCGGCCGTCCTGTACGCCGTCGCGGACGGCGGCCCCGCCTCCCGGGCGCGGGTCGCCGACCGGATCGGCCTCACCCGCACCGCCGTCTCCACCCTCGTGGACGACCTGCTGGCAGCCGGCCTGCTCGCCGAAGCCGGCCTCGGGCACTCCGGTGCCCCGGGCCGGCCCGGCACCGTCCTCGCCCTCAGCGACCGCGGCCCCTGCGGCCTCGGCGCCGAGATCGGCGTCGACCACCTCGCGGTCTGCGCCGTCGACCTGCGCGGCCGGGTCCGCGCCCGCGCCGCCGTCGACTCCGCCAACCGCGGCAGCGAACCCGGCCCCGTCCTGGCGCGCCTCGCCGAACTGGTGACGCGCGTCGGCACCGAGGTGACGGCCGCCGGGCTCCACCCCGCCGGGCTGCGCGTCGCCGTGCCCGGCCTCGTCTCCCGGGGGCACGCCCACGTCGTCCAGGCCCCCAACCTCGGCTGGCGCGACGTCGACCTCACCACCGGCCCGCTCGCCGGACACGGCCCCCTGACCGCCGACAACGAGGCCAACCTCGGAGCACTCGCCGAGCTGTGGATCGGGGACCCCGTCTGCCGCACCGGCGACGTCCTCCACATCTCCGCCGAGATCGGCATCGGCTCCGCCATCCTCACCGACGGGCAACTCCTGCGCGGCAACAGGGGATTCGCCGGCGAACTCGGCCACGTCCCCGTCCGCCGCCGCGGTGAACCCTGCGCCTGCGGCGGCCGGGGCTGCCTGGAGCAGTACGCGGGCGAAGCCGCCCTGCTGCGCGCCGTCGGCCTCGACCCGGCCCGCGCCGTCGCCGAACACCCGGGCCCCGGCGGCCGATCCGCCTACCTCGCCGGCCGCGCAGCCGACGGCGACCGCGACGTCCTGCGCGCCTTGCGCGGCGCCGGGACCGACCTCGGCATCGCCCTCACCGGCGCCACCCACCTGCTCGACCCGCACGCCCTGGTCCTCGGCGGCGCACTCGCCGTCCTCGCGCCCTGGCTCCTCCCCACGCTCACCGCCGAGTTGGGCCGCCGTCTCGGCGCCGCCCCGCTGCTGGTCGTCTCCCGGCTCGGTGCCGACGGGCCCCTGCTCGGCGCCGCCCACGCGGTCACCCGCTCCGTCCTCGACGATCCGCTGCGCACCGGCGACGCCCGGCTCTGACCGCCGTCTCCTGCGTCGGCGCCGGTGCCGGCCCACCGGCCTGCCCGTCCGACTCGCCGCGGGAAAGCGGGAGCCCCGGCCGGTGGCCGGGGCTCGACTGGCGGGCGGGGGAGGGGCTGCTCAGACCTGGTAGCCCGGGCCGTCCTGACCGATCGCGTCGATCTGCTGGTAGACCTTGGTCTTCAGCAGCTCCGGGTCCGGAACGTGGCGGAGCGTCATCTTGCCCTGCTCCGAGGCCGACTGCACGTGCAGCGTGCCGTACCGCATGATGCGCTCCCACAGACCGACCGAGTACGACACGTCGTTGATCCGCGTCAGCGGGATGGACCGGCCGGCCTTGGTGATGAACCCCGTCCGCTTGTGCAGCCGCTTGGTCGTCAGCACGTAGACCGTCGAACGCCACTGGAGCAGCGGGATCAGCCAGAACCAGAGGGCGGCGACCACACCGACGCCCAGGATCACCCAGCGCCCCGCATCGCTCCACTCCTCCTCGGACGGCACCACCCACATCAGGGCGGTGGTACCCGCGATGACGACGAGGAGCAGCAGGAACTCCGTGACCAGCGTGGTCCAGTGCTGGCGGGTGTAGAAGACCAGGTCTTCGTCGTCTGCGAGGTACTTGTCCGCGATAGGCATGCGCGAATCCTGGCACACCGCGGCCTGCGGCCGGGAGGGACGGCCGGTAGTCGGTACCGGGCCGGTACCGGGGCTTCACCGGTCCGCCCGGGGCGAGTTGCGACGACCGCCGCCGCGCCCCCGGGGCACACCGCCCGCCGCCCCCGGAGCGGGCCGCTCCGGGCAGGCCGCGATCCCGGGCGTGCCCGCCGGACGTCCCCATCGGTGGCCGCCGGGGACGGCACACCGGGTCGGTGACTCTCCGCCTCGCGGAGGGGACGCAGGTCGTAAGCTCCAGACATGTCCACACCTCGGCGCAAGCCTCGCTCCTACCATCCCGACCGGGTCCGGGATGCGGTGCTGGCGCAGGTGGAATTCGTCCGCCTGGCCGCCCACGAGCTCACCCCCCAGCAGCTCGGCAGGCCCACCGGCCTGCCCGGCTGGGACGTCCGCCACCTGCTGGCCCACCTCGCCCGGCAGATCGACGCCCTCCCGCAGCTCCTCGCCGAGCCGGCGCCCCGCGCCTCGCGCCCCTCCTGCACCCTCTCCCAGTGGGTGCTGGGAACGGGCGAGATCGCCACGAAGATCGACTCCTGGGCCCAGGAGGACGCCGCCGCCCGGGACGACCAGGCCGCCGCGATCGACACCGCCGCGGAGGAGCTGGAGTCCGTCATCGACACCGGCGTCCGCGAGGACCTCCTGCTGCCGCACGTCTTCGGGCCGATGCGCGCGATCGACTTCACCGTCACCCGGCTCGTCGAACTCGTCGTGCACAGCGACGACCTGACGCGCGCCACCGGCAGCCCGGTGCGCCTGGACCGCATGGCGGTCGCCAGCACGGTCCGGGTGCTCGCCGACGCCCTCGCCGAGAAGGCGCCGGGGTTCTCCACCGAGCTCCGCATCCCGCCGTTCGCCGCCGTCCAGTGCCTGGCAGGCCCCCGCCACACCCGCGGCACCCCCGGACAGGTGGTGGAGACCGACCCCGTCAGCTGGGTCCGGCTCGCCACGGGCCGCGCGACGTGGAAGACGATGACGGCCACCGGACGCCTCAAGGTCGGCGGCGAACGCGCCGCCGGTCTCGCCGACGAACTGCCCGTCCTGCACTGAGCCACCGCCGCACCGCCTGCGACCGGAGCCGACCGGCGCTGCTCGGCTCTGACCGAGGGCGCCCGAAAAGGCTCCGTAACGGACACGGCGGCCGAACACCAGGTCGCGAACCTGTTCCGATCGCCCCCGTGCCGCCGACCCCGGTCGTCACCCCGGGTCACCACCGGGCGGGCCCAGAGTGGCCGTCACCCGCTGCGTCGCAGGTCGGAGAGGGTGGCGGCCCGGAGTGCGCCGTTCCGGGCCGCTGTTCGGTGAGCCATGTGTCACAAGGAGCGCGGCCCGCGCCCGGGGCAACCTGCCCTAGACTGACGAATGTGCGTGGTGATGGACGACTCAGCCACGACCTCGACCCCGGTGAGAAGGGCCCGAGAGACGCCTGCGGCGTCTTCGGTGTCTGGGCTCCGGGCGAGGAGGTCGCCAAACTCAGCTATTTCGGTCTGTACGCGCTGCAGCACCGTGGGCAGGAGTCCGCGGGCATCGCGGTGAGCAACGGCTCGAAGATCCTCGTCTTCAAGGACATGGGTCTTGTCTCGCAGGTCTTCGACGAGACCTCCCTCGGCTCTCTCCAGGGGCACATCGCCGTCGGGCACGCCCGGTACTCGACGACCGGGTCCTCCACCTGGGAGAACGCGCAGCCGACGTTCCGTGCGACGGGCCACGGCTCGATCGCGCTCGGCCACAACGGCAACCTGGTCAACACCGCCGAACTGGCCGGGATGGTCGCCGAGCTGCCCGGGGGCCACACCCCCAGGCACCGCGTCGCGGCCACCAACGACACCGATCTCGTGACCGCGCTGCTGGCGGGCCAGACCGACGACGAGGGCAAGCCCCTGACCGTCGAGGAGGCCGCCGAGCGCGTCCTTCCCCGGGTCCGCGGCGCCTTCAGCTTCGTCTTCATGGACGAGACCACGCTCTACGCCGCCCGCGACCCGCAGGGCTTCCGCCCGCTGGTCCTCGGCCGGCTGGAGCGTGGCTGGGTGGTCGCCTCGGAGAGCGCGGCACTCGACATCGTCGGCGCCTCCTTCATCCGGGAGATCGAACCGGGCGAGATGATCGCCGTCGACGAGAACGGTCTCCGGACCCGTCGATTCGCTGAAGCGAAGCCCCGGGGCTGCGTCTTCGAGTACGTGTACCTCGCCCGGCCCGACACCGACATCGCCGGCCGCAACGTCTACCTCTCGCGTGTCGAGATGGGTCGCCGCCTCGCGGGCGAGGCCCCGGTCGACGCCGACCTGGTGATAGCGACACCGGAGTCCGGGACACCGGCGGCCATCGGCTACGCCGAGGCCAGCGGCATCCCCTACGGCTCGGGCCTGGTGAAGAACGCCTATGTGGGGCGCACCTTCATCCAGCCGAGCCAGACCATCCGCCAGCTGGGCATTCGGCTGAAACTGAACCCGCTGAAGGAGGTCATCCGGGGCAAGCGGCTGGTGGTGGTGGACGACTCGATCGTCCGCGGCAACACCCAGCGCGCCCTCATCCGGATGCTCCGCGAGGCCGGCGCGGCCGAGGTCCACGTGCGGATCAGCTCGCCCCCCATCAAGTGGCCCTGCTTCTTCGGCATCGACTTCGCGACCCGCGCGGAGCTGATCGCCAACGGCCTGACCACGGACGAGATCGGCACCTCCCTCGGCGCCGACTCCCTCTCCTACATCTCGCTGGACGGCATGGTCGAGGCGACCACGATCGCCAAGCCCGACCTCTGCCGGGCGTGTTTCGACGGTGAGTACCCGGTGGAGCTGCCCGACCCGACCCTGCTGGGCAAGGACCTCCTGGAGGAGCGTCCCGGCCGTGACGGCGCACGCCACAGCGACGTGGACGGGGTCGACGCCCTGGTCACCGGTCCCGGCGCCGGCGACGCCCTGCGCAGGCCGTGACGCAGGGCGCCGCGAGTCCGGCGGGAGCGACGCACCCCGTGCGCGTCCTCCCGGCCGGTGCGGCGCCCGCCCCGCCCCCGGGGCAGTTACGGGAGCACGTTCCGT
>NZ_JAAVJB010000192.1 GCF_012034385.1 Streptomyces spiramenti | reverse complement strand
CCGCCAGCACGACGGAGCCGTCGGGCGCGGCGGCGACGCCGGCGAACGGCCGCGGCACGCCGGGCATGGAGTGGGTGTGCAGCGGCAGTTCCGGCAGCTCCCCGTCGTGCGGCGGCGCGAGCGGGAGCTCCTCGACCACGGTGCGCCGGACGCCGGTGCCGAGGTCCATCACCGTGAGGCGGTGCGCGCCGCGTTCCACGACGTAGAGCTCGCTGTCGCGCACGGCGATGCCCTCCGGTGCCTCCAGCCCGGCGGCCACGACCTCCGGCGGCCCGTACCCGTCCTCCTGCGGGTCGTCACCCGCGGCGGCGAGCCGGAGGACCGTGCCGCGGTCCGCGTCGGAGACCAACAGGCCACCGGCCGCGTCGAACGCGACGTCCAGCGGTCGGCCCAGCCCCGCCGCCAACGTCCGCGGGTCGCCGTCGGCGGGCAACAGCAGCACGCGGCCCGCCCCGCTCTCCGCGACGACAAGGGCGCCGTCCGCCCGCAGGGCGACACCGGCCGGCCGCGACAGCCCCCGTGCCCGCTCCGTCCCCCGACCGGTCGCGGGATCCCAGCTCGTCACCTGACCGTACTGCGAGGTGAGGTGCAGCGAGCCGTCGGCGTCCGCGGCGACGGCGTGGGCGAAGTGGACGCGTCCGTCGGTGACCGGCGGCGCGTGCTCCTCGGGGCCAGGGCGGACCACGCGGTAGTGGTCCGCGGCGTGCACGGTGCCGTTCGGGCCCACGGCGACCCCGAACGGTCCCGCCAGACCGGGACGCACGATCTCGCGCACGCGGCCGTCGGGCGAGAGCTCCACCACCCCGCCGTCGGTGAAGCAGGAGACGTACATCCGGTTCTCCTCGTCGAACGCCGCGTTGTCGAGGCCCGTCAGCCCCGTCCGCAGCTCGGTGCGGTCGCCGCCGGCGGCGAGATCGACGCGGAAGACGAGGCCCCCTGGCCCGCAGGACAGGACGTACAGCACGCCCGCCCGGTCGAAGCGGACGGCGACGGGCGCCGGGAGGTCCTGGGCGACCCGCTCGGCGGCGCCGCCGTCGGGGGAGACGCGCCACACCTCGCCGGTGACCATGTGCGGGTAGTACAGCAGCCCGTCGGGGCCGCACTGCATGGCGTTCCCCAGGGCCAGACCGCCCGCCAGGAGGCGCTGCCCGCCGTCGGCGGGCCCCACCTCCAGCAGCCGGCCGTCCGGTCGCATCTCGTTGACGAACAGCCTGTCGCCGACACAGGTGATGCCGTTGACGACGGGCACGTCGGCGGTGACCAGCGTCAGCCCGCCCGCGGGATCACGCCGCCACACGCGTCCCGGCACGAGGTCCGCCACGTACATGGAGCCGTCGGCGGCGAACGCCAGGTCGTCCGGGGACCGGACCGGACCGCCCGGCGGTACGACGGGCTCGATGTCACCGCTCGCCGGGTCCAGCGCGCTGATCATCCCGGCGAGGTACTGGGCGACGTACAGCCTGCCGTCGGGGCCGAAGGCGATGCCGTTGGCGCCCCACAGCCGGCTCGGCGCGTTCAGCCGCCGCAGCACCCACTCCGGTTCGACCCGCGGTGCGGGGCCATCCCAGCGGGAGGGCCGGTCGTCGGCGCTCACCGGGCGCCCACCAGGACCTCGTCCAGCCCGCCGTCGCGGCGCCATTCCCGCAGCAGCGCGTGGAACGCCACCGGACCGTCGCCGTAGCCGCCCGGCCGGGCCCGTGGCATGCCCTCGTTGTTGTAGTACCCCGGGGTGCACTCGGCGTGGAAGCGCGCGAGGTCCACCGACTTCTCCTCGATGGTCGCCACCCAGGCGTCCTGCGCCCGGCGGCTCGGCTCCACCCACCGGGCCCCGCGCTCGCGGGCGGCGGCGACGATCTCCGCCACGTGCACGGCCTGCTCGTCCAGGACATGGGTGTAGTTGACGCTGGCGGCGTTCTGGAGCGAGCCGAGCTGGAACAGGTTGGGGAAGCCGTGCGTGGTGAGACCGTGCAGTGTCCTCGGACCGTCGGCCCAGGCCTCCGGCAGCGTCACACCGTCCCTGCCGTAGGCGGGCAGCAGCCCGGCCGCGACGCCGGAGACACCGACGGCGAACCCCGTCGCGAAGACCAGGCAGTCCACCCGGTACGAGCGGTCGCCGACGACGACGGAGTCCTCGGTGATCCGCTCCACCCCGTGGGTGTCGGCGGTGTCCACCAGCGTCACGTTGGGCCTGTTGAACGTCTGGAGGTAACTGTCGCTGAAGCCGGGCCGCTTGCACATGTAGCGGTACCAGGGTTTGAGCGCCTCCGCGGTCGCCGGGTCGGTGACCACGCGTTCCACCCTCGCGCGGATGTTGTTCATCTTGCGGAAGTCAGCCATCTCCTCGACGTGTTCGCGCTCGGCGGCGGGCAGGTTGCGATAGGCGTCGGTGGCGATCAGCTTCTGCTGGAGCCGCGCCGTCGAGGTCCAGCCGTCACCGACGAGGTCCTCGTCCACCGTGCCGCCGCTGACCTGGGTGAGGAAGTTCTGCCGGCGACGTTCGTGCCAACCGGGCGCCAGGGAGCGCGCCCACGCCGGGTCGGTGGGCCGGTTGTCCCGGACGTCCACCGACGAGGGGGTCCGCTGGAAGACGTAGAGGTGGCGCGAGGACTCGCCCAGGTGCGGGACGCACTGCAGGCCGGTGGCGCCGGTGCCGATGACGCCGACGGTCCGGTCGGCCAGCCCGACGAGCCCTCCGTCGGCATCGCCCCCGGTGTAGGAGTAGTCCCACCGGCTGGTGTGGAAGGTGTGGCCGCGGAAGGTCTCGACCCCCGGGATCGCCGGGAGCTTGGGCTCGCTGAGCGTTCCGGTGGCGGTCACCACGTAGGTGGCGCGGAAGCGGTCGCCGCGGTCGGTGGCGACCCACCAGGCGGCGGCCTCCTCGTCCCAGCGCAGCTCCGTGACGGTCGTCCGGAAGCAGGCGTCGGCGTAGAGGTCGAAGGTGCGGCCGATCGCCCGGGCGTGCTGCCGGATCTCCTCGCCGGGCGCGTACCGCCACCCCGGTACCGTGCCGGTCTCCTCCAGCAGCGGCAGGTACACGTACGACTCGATGTCGCAGTGGATGCCCGGGTAGCGGTTCCAGTACCAGGTGCCGCCGAAGTCCGCCCCTTTCTCGACGACCCGGATGCGGCCCGAGCCGGCGGCCCGCAAGCGGGCCGCGGCGAGCAGTCCGCCGAAGCCGCCGCCGACCACGGCGACCTCGACCGCGTCGTGGAGCGGTTCGCGGCTGTCCTCACCGCTCGCGTAAGGGTCCTCCGCCCAGTAGCCGAAGTCACCGGTCAGGCGGGCGTACTGGCGGTTTCCGTCGGGACGGACCCGTCGGTCGCGTTCCGCGCGGTACCGGGCCCGGAGCGCCTCGGGGTCGAACTCCGGCTCGGCGGCGGCCGTGGTGGCGAGGCCTTCGCCGGCCGGTATCGGCGCGGGCTCGGCGGCGGTGGTGGGGGGTGTGGGGGGCGTGGGGGAGTGGGGGTGGGCGTCGGGCACGTGGTTCCTCCGTTGCGTCGGTGCGGTTCGGGGGAGTGGGCCGGGCGCGTCTGCCGGGGCGGCCCGCCGTGCGGGTCGCCGTCGGGCAGGTCTGCTACCGGACGGAGGTCCGCGCGGTGGCGTCCTCCGAGTGGGGGGTGCCGGCCTCGGGGGCCGGCGAGGGGGAGGGGTCGGGGCGTCGCCCGGGGATGGTGGCGGCGACCAGGGCGGAGAGCAGGGCGAGCGCGCCGCCGATGAGGAGAGCGGTGCGGAACGCCGCCTCGGAGGGCAGTGTCACGCCGCCGCTGGTGACGGTCATCTGCCCCAGGACGACGCCGACGACCGCGGCGCCGACGGAGGTGCCGAGCGAGCGCATCAGGGTGTTGAAGCCGTTGGCCGCGGCGGTCTCACCCGGGGGCACCGCCGACATCACCAGCGCGGGCATCGCCCCGTAGGCCAGGCCGACGCCGCCGCTCACCACCGCGAGGCCGATCATGAGCCCCCAGGGGGTCCCCAGGAGCGCCTGGAGCAGCCCGTAGCCGGAGGCGACTACCAGGGCGCCGCACACCAGGGTGAGTTTCGGGCCGCGCGCGTCGGTGAGCCTGCCGCCCAGCGGCGAGACCACCATCATCATCAGCCCGCCGGGAGCCATCCAGAGTCCGGCGGCGAGCATGGACTGACCGAGGCCGAACCCGGTCGACTCGGGGAACTGCAGCAGTTGCGGCACCACCAGCATGGACGCGTACATCGCGAAGCCGACGAGCAGCGAGGCGATGTTGGTCAGCAGCACCCGGGGCCGGGCGGTGGTCCGCAGGTCGATCAGCGGGTGCCGCGTCCGCAGTTCCCACACCCCCCAGCCGAGGAGGACGACCACGGCGCCCGCCGCCAGCCCGAGGGTGGTGGCAGAAGCCCAGCCCCAGTCCGCGCCCTTGGAGACAGCCAGCAGCAGGGCGACGAGACCGGCGCCCAGTCCGAGCGCGCCGAGCAGGTCGAAGCGCTGGCCGCGCGCCGCCGGCGGGACGGCCGGCACCACCAGCCACAGCAGGACGGCGACGGCGAGCGCGAGCGCGGCCGAGCCCCAGAACAGCGCCCGCCAGTGGGCGTACTGCGCCACGGCGGCGGCCAGCGGGAGCCCGAGGCCGCCCCCGATCCCCATCGACGCGCTGACGAGTGCGATCGAGGAACTGAGACGTTCCACCGGCACCACGTCGCGCAGCAGCGCCACCCCCAGCGGCACCATCCCCATGCCGACGCCCTGGAGGCCGCGCCCCACCAGCATCGGGGCGAGGCCGGAGGAGAGGGCGCACACCACCGACCCCGCGACCAGCGGTACCGAGCACACCAGCAGCATGGTGCGCTTGCCCAGCAGGTCGCCGAGGCGTCCGGTGATGGGCACGCAGACGGCGGCCACCAGCAGCGTCACGGTGATGACCCAGGTGGCGTTCGCGGGGGTGGTGTCCAGGATGCGCGGGAGGTCCGCCAGCAGGGGGGTGACCAACGTCTGCATCGTCGCCGCGGTGACGCCGGCGAGGGCCAGGACCATGACGACGGGGCGGCCCTGGCGGACCCCGTTTCGTGGGACGGACATCTGCGCGTGCTCCTGGCTTCGGTGGGGGCGCGACCGGACAGCCGCCGCATGAGCGATGTGCATCGTACATGCCTTATGTATTGCGCACATAAGAACTGCCGAACAGTGGCTGTGCCAGGATTGGGACGGGTACGGCGGGAGGAACGGCGATGACCAGGGCGACGGACGAGGTCGAGTACGAGCAGATGCTGCTGAGTCGGCACGCCTTCCTCAACCACCGGGGCGGCCGGAGCAAGGACGGGCAGCTCGAACGGAGCGCCTACGTCCTCCTCAGTCGCATTCGGGTGCAGGGTCCGATGTCCATCGGTGAGCTGAGCGAGGCGTTCGGCCTCGACGCGTCCACGCTCAACCGGCAGACCGCCGCCGCCATGCGAGCCGGGCTCGTCGACCGGATCCCGGACCCCGCCGGCGGCATGGCCCGCAAGTTCCGGCTCACCGCCGAGGGCAAGCGCCTGCTGGAGGAGGAACGCCGGGTCATCGTGGCCTCGCTCGACGACGTGATGGCCGACTGGCCGGAGGAGGACGTCGCGACCTTCGCGCAGTACCTGCGCCGGTTCAACAGCGGTATCGAGCGCATCGGCGGCCGTCCCTGGCCGCGCCCCTGACCCCGCCGGTGCGGGGGGCGCGCGAGGGCGGGTGGGGGGAAAGCGGATGGTAGGGGCAACAATGCCCGGGTGGACCTTCTCGACCCTTCCCTCCAGCGCTACCTGGATCTCGGCGGCATCTTCGTGTTCGCCATCTCGGGCGCCCTCCTCGCGGTGCGCAAGAACTTCGACGTCTTCGGCATCGCCGTGCTGGCCTTCGCCACCGGTCTCGGTGGAGGCATCTTCCGTGACCTGGTGATCGGCGCCGTGCCCGCGGCGTTCAGCGACCCCGGTTACTTCCTCACGCCGCTCGTGACCACGGTGATGGTGGTCTTCCTTCATCCGGAGCTCGGACGCATCGATCGCGCGGTGCAGGTGTTCGACGCGGCCGGGCTGGGATTCTTCTGCGTGGTCGGGACCGTCAAGGCCCACGAGTACGGGCTCGGCACGGTGGGCAGCGCCGCGCTGGGGCTGGCTACGGCCGCCGGTGGGGGCGTGGTCCGCGACGTCCTCGCCAACGAGGTGCCTTCGCTGCTCCGCCGGGACCGGGAGGTCTACGCCGTCCCCGCGATCGTCGGCGCGAGCGCCGTCGCCCTGCTCCTCCGTTTCGACGCGCTGAACAACTGGACCATGTCGGCGGCGGCGCTGACCGCCTTCGTCATCCGGCTGCTCGCCTTGCGCTTCAACTGGCGCGCGCCGCGCGCCTGGTCGCGCGGCGGCGCCGGTGACACGGGTGCCTCGGAGGGCGTGGGCTGAGTCGACCGCCCCGAGCGGGCCGGTGTGCGCCGTGGCTGCGGGCGCTGCGGGAGCGGGCCGTCTATTGAACATGGTTGCCGTTTGCTATAACTTTCCTGTTCATGTCCCCTCCTCCGTCGCAGGCAGGTGACGCGCCCTCGGGCGCCGACCTGTCGGCGACCCCTGACGCGCGCCTGCGGCCGGTGGCCGCCCCCTGGCTGCGAACGCCGCGCGGCACCGCGGTCTCCGCACTGGTCCTCGTGGCGGTGCTCGGCGTCTCCGTGGTGCTGGCGATCGGCACCGGCCCCGCCGTGGTCCCGCCCGAGCAGACCGCGCGGCTGCTCTGGGCGGCCCTCACCGGCGGTCTCGTCCCGGCCGACGAAGTGACGACCTACCAGATCGTCTGGCAGGTGCGCACGCCCCGCGTGCTGCTTGCCGTGGTCGTCGGCGCCGGACTCACCGCCGCGGGCGTCGCCGTCCAGGCGCTGGTGCGCAACGCGCTCGCCGACCCGTTCGTCCTCGGTATATCCTCCGGCGCCTCGGTGGGCGCCGTGAGCGTCCTCGTCCTCGGGGCGCTCGCCTCGCTCGGCGTCTACGCGCTCTCCGCCGGCGCCTTCCTGGGAGCCGTCGGCGCCTCCGCCCTCGTGTACCTGGCGGCCAACACCCGCGCCGGCCTGACCCCGCTGCGGCTCGTGCTGACCGGCATCGCGCTCGCCTACGGGTTCCAGGCACTCATGAGCGTCCTCGTGTACCTCGCCCCCGACGGCGAGGCCACCGGCACGGTCCTCTACTGGACGATGGGGTCACTGGGCGCAGCCTCCTGGTCCACCCTCCCGCTGGTCGCCGCCGTGGTCAGCTGCGGCCTGCTGCTCCTGTGGCGCGGCAGCCGCACGCTCGACATCCTCGCCACCGGGGACGAGACCGCCGCCGGACTGGGCATCGACCCCCGCCGGGAACGCCGCGTGCTGTTCGTCGTCACCGCGACCATGACCGGCTGCATCGTCGCGGTCAGCGGCGCCATCGGCTTCGTCGGTCTGATCATGCCGCACCTGGTGCGCCTGGTCGTCGGAGCCGCGCACGCCCGGGTGCTGGTGATCGCGCCGCTGGTCGGCGCGGTGTTCATGGTCTGGGCGGACCTGCTGGCCCGCACCATGGTCGCCCCGCGTGAGCTGCCCCTGGGCGTCATCACCGCCCTCGTCGGCGTACCGGTCTTCGTGCTGCTGATGCGGCGCCGCGGCTACCTGTTCGGCGGTGGCTGACATGAGCCGGCGCCCCTCCCCGCCCCGCACCGGGCCGGGATCCCTCGCACTGGACGGGCTGTCCGTGACCGTCGACGGCGCGCGGCTCCTCCGACAGCTCACCCTCGACGTACCCGCCGGACAGACCGTCGGGCTCGTCGGCCCGAACGGCAGCGGCAAGTCCACCGCGTTGCGCTGCGTCAACCGTGCGCTGCGGCCGACGGCCGGGTCGGTGCTGCTCGACGGCACGGACCTCGCCGAGCTCACCCCACGGCAGCGGGCGCGCACGGTGGCGGCGATGAGCCAGGAGCACGTGGTCGACCTCGACTTCTCCGTCGAGGAGACCGTCGCTCTCGGCCGCAGCCCCCACCTTCCCGGCAACCGGGCACCGGGGGAGGAGGACCGCGCGATCTGCCGTGAGGCGATGGCCCGCCTCGGCATCGAGCACCTCGCCCACCGCGGCGTCCTCGGCCTCTCCGGCGGAGAACGGCAGCGGGTCATGGCGGCGCGCGCCCTCGCCCAACGGACCCCGGTCCTGATCCTCGACGAACCCACCAACCACCTCGACATCCGCCACCAGATCGCCCTGCTGGCCCTGCTGCGCGACACCCGCCTCACCGTGCTCGTCGTGCTGCACGACCTCAACCTCGCGGCGGCCGTGTGCGACCGGATCGCCGTGCTGCACGACGGCGTCCTCGTCGCCTGCGGCCCCCCGGTCGAGGTGCTGACGGCGCGGACGGCGCGGACCGTGTTCGGCGTGGCCGCGACGGTCGTGCCCCACCCCCTCAGCGGCGTCCCCCAATTGCTCTACTCCCTCGAACCCGACGACCACACCACCCCAAGGAGCCACCCGTGCGCCGACCCCGTCCCACCGCAGCAGCCGTCCTCGTCCTCCCGCTGCTCCTGACGGCCTGCGGGGCGCGGACGGAGGACCCGGGGGCAGCGGACACCACCACCGTCGAACGCTGCGGCGAGGAGGTGGAGTACCGCACGCCCGGACGGGCCGTCGTCTACGAAGCCGGCAGCGCCGACAAACTCCTCGCGCTCGGCCTCACCGACGCGATCCGCGGCTACGTCATGCCGCCCGCCAACCCGCCCGTGGAGGAGTCGCCCTGGGCCGACGAGTACGCGGAGCTCGACCTCCTCAGCCAGGACCTCCTCAACCGGGAACTCGTGGTCGACGCCGGGGCCGACCTGGTGGTCGCCGGCTGGCAGTCCGGATTCAGCGACGAGCGGGGGATCACCCCGGAGATACTCGACGGCCTCGGCATCCAGAGCTTCGTGCACAGCGAGACCTGCTACAACTACCCGGGCCACCCGGCCCGGTTCACGCCCTTCGAGGGGCTGTACACCGACCTCGACCGGCTGGGTCGCGTCTTCGGCGTCGAGGACCGGGCCGAGACCGTCGTCGCCGAGCTGCGGGAACGTGTCGAGGCGGTCCGTGCCGAGGCACCGGACGGCGAGCCCGTCCGGGTCTTCCTCTACGACTCCGGCACCGACCAGCCCTTCACCTCCGGCAACCAGGCACCGCCCCAGGAGATCATCGAGATCGCCGGCGGACGGAACATCTACTCCGAACTGGAGGGCCGCTGGACGACCGTCAGCTGGGAGTCGGTCATCGAGGCCGACCCCGAGGTGATCCTGATCCTCGACTACGGTGACCAGCCGGCCCAGGCGAAGATCGACTTCCTCAAGGGCTCGCCGGCGCTCTCCGAGGTCACCGCAGTCCGGGAGGACAACTTCCACCTGCTCGACTACAACGAGGCCATCAGCGGCCCCCGCATCGTGGACGGCGCCGAGAGCGTCGCCTCCTACCTCCGCTCCGTGGGCCGCTGACGCGCCCGGCACCCAGCGAGAGGCAAGGGACCGCCGTGACCGTCTCACCCCCCGTCCACCCGCCCGAGCAGCGGCGCCGTGCAGGGCTGCTCGGTGACGCCGCCTTCCTCCGGTTGTGGTCGGCCACCACCGCCTCCGGGCTGGCGACCTGGGCGATGCCGTTCCTCCTCGGGCTCGCGGTCGTCGAGGGGACGCTCAGCGGCGCCTCCCTGGGGCTGCTCCTGGCGGCCCGTACCGTGGGCTTCCTGGTCGCCGTGCCGGTGGGCGGTGTCCTCGCCGACCGGTACGCCCGCCGGACCGTGGTCCGCATCGCCGGGCTCGCCGCCGCCGTGGCGACGCCGCTCCTCGTCTGGGGCCTCACGCACGCGCCCACCGTGGCGGCAGCCGCCGCCGCGGTGGTGGGCGCGGGGCAGGGCGCCTGCCGCCCCGCCTTCCAGGCGCTGACGGCCGAGGTCGTGCCGGAGGACCGGCGTCAGGCGGCCAACGCCGCCATCACCCTGGCCGTACGCGTGACCACCCTGGCCGCGCCGGCGCTCGCCGCCGTCCTCGCGGTCGTCGCCTCCAGCGGTCTGCTGCTGCTCGCCACCGGGTTGCTGTGGCTGGCCACGGGGCTCGCTCCCCGGCCCCGCCCGGC
>NZ_JAAVJB010000191.1 GCF_012034385.1 Streptomyces spiramenti | reverse complement strand
GGGCCGGTCACCGGCCCGCCCACCGGGTCACTTCGTGAGGTAGGCGTCGATGATGGTCTGGACGGAGCGGTTGCCGTCGGCGTCCTCGGCGGTGGCGCGCAGCGAGACGGAGCCGCCGGCGGCGGGGTTGTGGACGTGGACGAGGTCGCCGGTGTCCTTGGTGTGGACCGTGAGCTCCTCCCAGCTCTCGCCGTGGTCGAAGGAGGCTTCGACGGTGAGGAAGGCGGCCTCGCCGCCGGTCACGGTCAGCGGGACCGTCTGCTTCTTCTTGGCCGGTGCGGTGCTGTCCAGGGCGAGGTCGGGGGAGTACCGGACGGCGAGCGGCCCGGCGATCTGCTCGAACTCCTCGCTGGGCGAGGCGGTGAAGGTGTAGTCGACCGTCACCTCGGTACTGACCGTGGTGTAGCCGTAATGGCCGCGCTCCGCGGTGCTGACCAGGCGGTACTCCGCCTCACCCTCCGGGAGGCGGACCCCGACGCCCTCCGCCGGCTGGTCGAACTCGGCGAGCACCTCACCGTCACGGTAGAGGGTGCTCGAACCGTCGGTGACCGCACCGCCCGTGTTTCCCGCCCCGTCGGTGAAGTGGGAGACCTGGCCGATCAGATGCCCCGCACGCTGGAAGACGCCCGACTCCTCGTCGGCCGTGGGCCCGAACACCCCGACGTTCAGGGTCTTCTCGTACTTCTCCCCGCCGACCACCGTGTCACGCGGCGTCAGGTAGGTCGCGACCCCGTCGCCCTCGGCGTCGTACTGGAAGAGGATGAGTCCCCACGCGGAGCTCGCCTGCACCCGCAGGACCGCCTCTGCCGGCAGGTCGAGCAGGGTGGACCCGGTGATGAAGCCGGTCTCGGGCAGTGCGGCGAGCTCGCCGCTGACGCCCGGTGCCGCGCCGCCGACACGGGCGGTCAGCTCGGCCATGTCCCCGATGGCCGGGCGGTTGACGAGCCCGGTGGGCCAGCCCTCGCCCTCCGCATGGAGGTAGGAGACGCCGCCGTCGGTGTCCGCGTGCGCGGAGGTGAACCGGTGCAGCAGCTCGATGCCCTCCCTCGCGTCGGCCAGGGACAGGGTCCGGAGGTCGCCGCTGTCCGCTGGGAAGAAGTTCCCCTGCCAGACGTTCAGTTCGGTCGCGGGGTTGGTGACGTCCCAACTGGTGACGAGGGCCAACGGTTCCGTGGCACCCGGGGCCGCGAAGTCGACCGCGCGGGCGTCGGTGAGGTCGACGTCCACGGTGGTGTCGGACGAAAGGCCCAGCGAGGGGTGTATCGCGAGGTCCGCGCCGGCGTCTTCGTCCTCGTAACCGTTCTCCACCTGGAGGAAGTACTCGCCTTCGGGGAGCCTCGCGGTGAACGACCCGTCGACGGCCTCGCCCCAGACGAGCTCGGCCTGGTCCAGGTCGAACAACAGGATGTCGGAGTACTCGGGCGTCAGCCCCTCGCGGCCGGTGATGTCGAGGGTGAGGTCGAAGTACTCGGGTTCGAGTTCGACGGTTCCGGCGGCGCGGACCTGCTGGTCGTCGCCGGTCGCGGTGATGAAGACGCCGTAGTCGCCGACATCGCCGCCGGCGGCGGCCGGGACCGCGGTGACCCCGACGGTGGCCTCGCCCCCGGCGGGGACGGTCACGGTGTCGTCGGTGATCTCGAACGTGCCGTCCGCGGCGGCGCCTTCGGGGCCGGTGGTGGCGAGCGCCAGATCGAGGGTGATGTCGGTGTCGCCGGCGTTGTGGTAGGTCAACGTGCGGCTGATGGGGTCGGCCTGCTCACTGGGGTACTCGACGGTGCCGAAGTCGAGGGTGGTGGTGTCGGTGGTGACGGTCTGGGTGAGGGCGCGTTCGACGTCCAGGCGGCCGGTGCCCTGCTGGGTGGGGGCGGGGCCGTCGAGGGCGGCTGTGGAGCTGGTCAGGGCGTTCTTGAGCTGTTCGCCGGTCCAGTCGGGGTTGGCCTGGGCGAGGATGGCCGCGGCGCCTGCGACGTGCGGGGCGGCCATCGAGGTGCCGGAGATCGCGGCGTACCCGTCGGCGACCGGGGTCCCCACCCGGTCGATGAAGCTGCCCTCGACGACGGCCGCGCCGATGTCCGAACCGGGTGCGGTGATCTCGGGCTTCAGCGCGCCGTCGGCGGTGCGCGGGCCCACCGAGGAGAAGTCGGAGATCTCGTCGACCTTGTCCACCGAGCCGACCGTCAGCGCCGAGTCCGCGACGCCGGGCGTGCCGATGGTCCTCGCCGCGGGACCGTCGTTCCCGGCGGCGATCACGAAGAGCACGTCGGTCTCGGCCGAGATGCGGTCGACGGCGTCCGCCATCGGGTCCGGGCCGTGTGTCACGGCTCCGCCGAGGCTCATGTTGATGATGTCGGCGCCGGAGTCGGCGGCCCACTCCATGCCCTCGATGATCCACGACTCCAGGCCCTCGCCGTTGTCGTTGAGGACCTTGCCGTTGAGAAGGTCGGCGCCGGGGGCGACGCCGCGGTAGGTGCCGTCGGAGCGGGCGCCGGTGCCGGCGGCGATGGAGGCGACGTGGGTGCCGTGGCCGTCGACGTCGTCGGTGCTCTCCGCGTCGGTGAAGTTCTCGGCGAGCTTGACCTTGTCCTCGAAGTCGCCGTGGTCGGCGGCGATGCCGGTGTCGAGGACCGCGATGGTGGTGCCGGTGCCGTCCAGCCCCTCCGCCCAGGCGGCGGGGGCGCCGATCTGCGCCGTGCTGGTGTCGAGGGTGCTCTGCACGACCCTGTCGAGGGAGACGGCCGCGATGCCGGGGGCCGCCGCGAGGACCGAGCCCCCCGCCGCCGCCGTGTCGGTGAGGGTCTCCCAGACCGAGGCGCCGCTCTCCTCGGAGAGGGTGAGGGCGTCGGCGTCCACGACGTCCAGTGCGGAGCGCAGCTCGACGTCGGGTTCGGCGCGGAGCTCGGAGCGGGTGGCGGTCCGCCCGTCCTCGTAGCCGACGATCAACGGTGTGCCGGCGAACCGGTCGTACTGCGGGCGCGACAGCTCGCCGACATCGAACAGGGTGCGGTCCAGCGTTCCGTCGGCGATGAGCGCGACGGCGTCGCGCGGCACGACCAACGTGGCCTCGCCCGTCTCCAGGACCCGCACGGGGACGTCCTCGCGGCCGGGCGCGGGATGGACGGCGGCCACGCTGCCGTCCGCCCGCAGGGTCACGCGGTCCCCGGTGAGGAGGGTGACCACGTGGCCGGATCCGGAGGCCGGGGCGTCGCCGGGTCCGCCCCGCCCGCCGGACGCGGCGGACGCCCCTCCGAGCCCCGCGGTGAGGGCCAGTGTCACCGCACTCGCAGTGACCGCTGTCACCGTTCTGTTTCGTCGCATGCTCAACTCGGCTCCCTGAAGCACAGGTTGATGTGAGCAGAAGGGGGGTGCCCTCGTCTGCGCGGTGGAACATACCGAGTATGGATGCCACTGCGCCAGAGGGGGGTGGTCGTGGTCGTGGAGGGATTGACGTCCTCCGTGGTGCCGGTGTGGGACGGGTTCTCTGCGCGTTCTTTCAGACACTCCGCGGTCGGTCGTCGGGACCCCGCGGCCCGGTCGTTCTGCCGCCCGAGGAGGCGCGACGGGTACGGCGCGCGGTGGTCGGGGATGGCCGCGGTTGCGTCGGGACCGGCGGAAAAGCGACGGCGGCGCGGGTGGTGCGCCGGGTGCTGCGGCGGCTTCCCGATGCCGTCGGCGGCCGTCGATGTGGCGTAGATCACTGCTACCGGGACCCCGGTGCGGACGGGGTTCGTCCGCACCGGGATCGGGTGTCAGCGGGTCAGGTAGGCGTCGATGATGGTCTGGACGGAGCGGTTGCCGTCGGCGTCCTCGGCGGTGGCGCGGAGGGAGACGGAGCCGCCGGCGGCGGGGTTGTGGACGTACACGAGGTCGCCGGTGTCCTTGGTGTGGACCTTGAGCTCCTCCCAGCTCTCGCCGCGGTCGAAGGAGGCCTCGACGGTGAGGAAGGCGGCCTCGCCACCGGTGACGGTGAGCGGGACGGTGAGCTTCTTCTTGGCGGGCGCGGTGCTGTCCAGGGCGAGGTCGGGGGAGTACCGGACGGCCAGCGGCCCGGTGATCTGCTCGAACTCTTCGCTCGGCGCTGCCGTGAAGGTGTAGTCGACGGTCACCTCGGTGCTCACCGCGGCATAGCCCAGGTCGTGGCGGTCGGCGGTGCTGACCAGGCGGTACTCCGCCTCGCCCTCGGGGATACGCTCCGCCACGTACTCGGCGGACTCGTCGAGCTCGGCGAGCACCTCACCGTCGCGGTAGAGCGTGCCTGACCCCTCGTTGGCTGCTGCTCCCCAGCGGCCGACCGGTTCCACGAAGTGGGGGACATGCGCCAGCAGGTAGCCCCTTTCCAGGAAGACGCCCAGACCGTCGTCGACCATCGGTCCGAACACCCCCACGTTCACGGTCCGCGCGTGGGAGCTGCCGGGCTCCAGCGACGTGGGTGGCGTCACAGACGTGGCCACGTAGTCGCCGTCCGCCGTGAACTGCGCGAACTCCACGAACCAGTCGGTGGCCGCGGCCTGGAGCTGAAGCGTCACGTCACCGGGGAGGTCGACGACGGGGCCGAGGGGCGCCATCTCGTCTCCCGCGCCTGCGGCCACGCTCCCGAGCGTGCCGGGCACAGAGGCGCCCGCCGAGACCACCATCTCGGCCATCTCGGCCGCCGATGCGTGGTTGACCAGCCCGGTGGGGAAGCCCTCGCCGGCGCTGTGCAGGTACGAGGCGCTGTTCTCGCTCGCCGGGTGGAACGTGGTGAACGCGTGGGTGAGGTCGATCGCCGGTGACGCCTCGCCGAGGGACAGGGTGCTGATGCCCTCCGGGAGCCCGGGGAAGTAGAAGCCGGACTCGAAGCCCTGACCGTTCTCGTGCCTGATGGAGTAGCTGCCGACCAGCTCGTCGAGGGCCGACCCGTCCGGCGCGACGAAGTCGATCGGGCGCGCCTCGGCGAACGCCACCTCGACGGTGATGTCCTCGGTCACGGTGAGGCCGGGGTGCAGCGCGAGGTCCAGACCGGTCCACTCGCCGTCCGACTCGTAGTCGGCGTACGCCTCGACCACGTACTCGCCCTCGGTGACGCGCTGCTGGACGACGCCGTCCTCGGCCAGGCCCCAGAAGAACTGACCCGTGGTGAGGTCCACTCCGAAGACCGAGCCGAACGGGGCGGCCTCGCCGTCGCGGCCGGTGATGTCGACGGTGAGGTCGAAGAGCTCCGGTTCGAGTTCGATGGTTCCGGCGGCGCGGACCTGCTGGTCGTCGCCGGTCGCAGTGACGAAGACGCCGTAGTGGCCGGTCTCGCCACCCGCGACGCCCGGGGTCGCGGTGACCTCGACCGATGCCTCGCCGCCGGCGGGGACGGTCAGGGTCTCCTCGGTGGCGGTGAACATGCCGTCAGGGGCGGTGCCGTCGGGGCCGGTGGTGGTGAGCGCCAGATCAAGGGTGACGGCGTCGTCGCCCGCGTTGCGGTAGGTGAGTTCGCGGGCGACCGGGTCGGCCTGGTCGCTCGGGTACTCCACCGCGCCGAAGTCCAGGGTGCTGGTGTCGGCGGTCACGGTCTGGGTGAGGGCGCGTTCGACGTCGAGCCGGCCGGTGCCCTGCTCGATCGGTGCCGGGCCGTCGAGAGCGGCGGTGGCACTGGTCAGCGCGGTCTTGAGCTGCTCGCCGGTCCAGTCGGGGTTGGCCTGGGCCAGGATCGCCGCCGCGCCCGCCACGTGGGGTGCGGCCATGGAGGTGCCGTCGATGGCGGCGTAGCCGTCGGCGACCGGGGTGCCGATCAGGTCGATGTAGCTGCCCTCGACGACGGCCGCGCCGATGTCCGAGCCGGGCGCGGTGATCTCCGGCTTCAGGGCGCCGCCGGTGATCCGGGGCCCGATTCCGGAGAACTCCGAGATCTCGTCGTCCTTGGTGACCGAGCCGACGGTGAGGGCGGCGTCGGCGACACCCGGGGAGTCGATGGTCCCGTTGCTCGGGCCGGAGTTGCCGGCGGCGATCACGAAGAGCACGTCGGTCTCGGCCGAGATGCGGTCGACGGCGTCGGCCATCGGGTCGGGGCCCAGGGACGGCGGGCCCCCGAGGCTCATGTTGATGACGTCGGCGCCGGAGTCGGCGGCCCACTCCATGCCCTCGATGATCCACGACTCCATTCCGGAACCGTCGTCGTCGAGGACCTTGCCGTTGATCAGGTCGGCGCCGGGGGCGACGCCGCGGTAGGTGCCGTCGGAGCGGGCGCCGGTGCCGGCGGCGATGGAGGCGACGTGGGTGCCGTGACCGAACGGGTCGTCGGTGTCCGCCGCGTCGGTGAAGTTCTCGGCGAGCTTGACCTTGTCCTCGAAGTCGCCGTGGTCGGCGGAGATCCCGGTGTCGAGGACCGCGATGGTGGTGCCGGTGCCGTCCAGCCCCTCCGCCCAGGCGGCGGGGGCGCCGACCTGCGCGGTGCTCGTGTCGAGGCTGCTCTGCACGATCCGGTCGAGGGAGACGGCCGCGATGCCGGGGGCCGCCGCGAGGACCGAGCCCCCCGCCGCCGCTGTCTCGGTGAGGGTCTCCCAGACCGAGGCGCCGCTCTCCTCGGAGAGGGTGAGGGCGTCGGCGTCCACGACGTCCAGTGCGGAGCGCAGCTCGACGTCGGGTTCGGCGCGGAGCTCGGAGCGGGTGGCGGTCCGCCCGTCCTCGTAGCCGACGATCAACGGTGTGCCGGCGAACCGGTCGTACTGCGGGCGCGACAGCTCGCCGACATCGAACAGGGTGCGGTCCAGCGTTCCGTCGGCGATGAGGGCGACGGCGTCGCGCGGCACGACCAACGTGGCCTCGCCCGTCTCCAGGACCCGCACGGGGACGTCCTCGCGGCCGGGCGCCGGGTGAATCGACGCCACCGTGCCGTCCGCCGCCAGAACGACCCGGTCGCCGGTGAGGAGGGTGACGGCGCCGCCCTCCGCGGGTACGCCCACCGGCGCTCCTCCCGCCGCGCCGGGCGGTGCGGCGGCAGCGCCCCCACCGAGGCCGGCGGCCAGTGCCACGGCTATGGCCGAGGCGGTGGCCGCCACCGCTGCCCTTCTCTTCTTCGTGCTCAACATGCCCCCAGGCTGTTGTGGTTGACCCACGGACGGCATGGTCGCCGACCGCGGCGCCGGTGAACATACCGAGTATGAAAAGTCGCGACCAGGGCGTCCCCGACCGCAGCGTCGGCGGCGACCGACAAGGGGGCGGCGGGGGTTTTGCTGAGCGGGGGAGGGGTACCGGCCGCCGCTCACAGGCGGAGAGTTCGGTTCCGGATCAGGCGGGCGCCCGGAGGGGTCGTCGAGACCCGTCGGGTCGCCGCGCGTGGTGGGGCGCCCGGAGCGTGCTGCGGAGCGGGGCATTCCGCGGTCGCGTCGGTGCGCCGGGCGCGGCGGTCACGGGAGTGACGTCGTCGCCGGACACCGGTGGGGGCGACGGGCCGAACCGCGTCGCCCCGGGCGGTGCGCGTGGCCGGAAGCGGCGGCGGGTGGTGTATGTCACATCTGTCAGGTCGGGTGCGGCCCCGGCCGGTGCGGGCGTGACCGGGCCCGGGGGACAGGCCGACCGGCGGCGCCCGGGGCCGGGCCCGGTGCGACGATGCCCGCCGGGCGCCGATACGACCCGAATCGGCGGACAGGCCCTACCGGCCGACTCGACGGTCGTCGCGCGCCGAAGGGGCGGTCAGACGAGCAGCAGCGCCACCACAGCCGTGGCCGCGGCGATGAGCCACACCGCGCGGCGCAGACGCTGCCGCAGCGAGCGCTCCCGCTCGTCGGGGTCGTCGTGCAGGTCGTGCCAGAGCATGCTGCCGACGATGCCAGCGGCGGCGCGGTCGCGCCTGAGTACGCGTACTCAGATCCGTGGCCGCCGCAACCGGGCCGCCGCAACCGGGCCGCCCGGCACCGTGGTCCGCATCGGCGTCAGGCGGGCCAGTGGCTGGTGCGCCAGGTGTCCGGCCCGGGAGAGGCCGCCGCGCCCGGCACGGTGAGCGAGGGCGCGCCCCAGGCGGACACGGCGACCGGACCGTCCGCGCCGCCCGGCGCCGTCGCCAGTCGGGCCCGCACCACGGCGAGCGCCGCGGCCAGTTCCTCCGGGGTCGGGTTCCCCCGGACCACCCGGATGGTCCCCGGTTCGGCGCCGTCCTCCCGTGTCCGCTGTCCGTCCGTCGCCGCCATCGCCGCCACCGCCTTCCTGCCGCCCTGCCTGGTCTGCCGTCTCCCGCTCGGCCGGTCACCGCGGCGACCGGGGCACCCGGCCGCCGCGGCTCCCGCTCAGAGCGGGATGTTGCCGTGCTTCTTCGGCGGGAGCTTCTCCCGCTTGGTCCGCAGCTGGCGCAGGCCGCGCGCCACCTGCCGACGGGTGTCCGACGGCATGATCACCGCGTCCACGTAGCCGCGCTCGGCCGCCGCGTACGGGTTGAGCAGCGCGTCCTCGTACTCCTGCGTGAGCTGCGCCCGCAGCGCCTCGCGCTCCGCGTCGTCCGCCACCGCGGCGAGCCGCCGGCGGTGCAGGATGTTGACGGCGCCCTGGGCACCCATCACCGCGACCTGCGCCGTCGGCCAGGCCAGGTTGAGGTCCGCCCCCAGGTGCTTGGAGCCCATCACGTCGTAGGCGCCGCCGAACGCCTTGCGGGTGATGACGGTGATCAGTGGCACCGTCGCCTCCGCGTACGCGTAGATCAGCTTGGCGCCGCGCCGGATGATCCCGCCGTACTCCTGGTCGGTGCCGGGGAGGAACCCGGGCACGTCCACGAAGGTCAGCACCGGGATGTTGTAGGCGTCGCAGGTCCGCACGAACCGCGCCGCCTTCTCCGAGGCGTCGATGTCCAGGCAACCCGCCAACTGCATCGGCTGGTTGGCGACCACGCCCACCGAACGGCCCTCCACCCGACCGAAACCGGTGAGGATGTTCGGCGCGAACAGCGGCTGTGTCTCCAGGAAGTCGCCGTCGTCCAGGACGTGTTCGATCACCTGGTGCATGTCGTACGGCTGGTTGGCGGAGTCCGGGACGATCGTGTCCAGCTCCCGGTCTGCCGCCGTCACCTCCGGCTCGGACTCCTCCGGGTACGCCGGGGCCTCGGAGAGGTTGTTGGACGGCAGGTAGGACAGCAGCGCCTTCACGTAGTCGACGGCGTCCTTCTCGTCGCCCGCCATGTAGTGCGCCACACCCGAGGTGGTGTTGTGGGTCCGTGCGCCGCCCAGGTCCTCGAAGCCGACGTCCTCACCCGTGACCGTCCGGATCACGTCCGGCCCGGTGATGAACATGTGCGACGTCTTGTCGACCATGACCGTGAAGTCGGTGATGGCGGGCGAGTAGACGGCGCCACCGGCGCACGGGCCCACGATCAGGGAGATCTGCGGCACCACCCCGGAGGCGTGCACGTTGCGCCGGAAGATCTCGGCGAACAGCCCGAGGGCGACGACGCCCTCCTGGATCCGGGCGCCGCCCCCGTCGTTGATCCCGACGACCGGACAGCCCGTGCGGAGCGCGAAGTCCATGACCTTGACGATCTTCTCGCCGTAGACCTCGCCCAGCGACCCGCCGAAGACGGTGAAGTCCTGGGAGTAGACGCAGACCGGGCGCCCGTCCACCGTGCCGTAACCGGTGACCACGCCGTCGCCGTACGGCCGGTTCGCCTCGATGCCGAAGCTCACCGAGCGGTGGCGGGCGAACTCGTCCAGCTCGGTGAAGGACCCCTCGTCCAGCAGCAGGTCGACACGTTCGCGTGCCGTGAGCTTGCCCTTGGCGTGCTGCCGCTCCACCGCCCGCGCCGACCCGGCGTGCACCGCCTCCTCGGACCGGCGGCGGAAGTCCGCCAGCTTGCCCGCCGTGGTGTGGGGCGCCGCCTCCCGCGCCTCCGCGGCGGCGTCCACCGCGGCGTCGCTCGCCGGGACGGAACGGTTCTCCTGGTCGCGCACGGCTGCGGCTCCTACTCGTCATCGGGTTGGCTACCGATGCGTAGGTTAACGGCGGACGCCGCCGAACCACAGTGCGGCGTCGACCACAACCGCGCTCCGGCCGAGCAGCGCCACCCGCATCCCGGCCCCCGCCAGGCGATGGGCCAGCGCCGCTCCGACCCCCCGAGCCGCGCCGGTCACCACTGCGA
>NZ_JAAVJB010000190.1 GCF_012034385.1 Streptomyces spiramenti | reverse complement strand
CGTCCGTTCCGGGGCGGCGGGGGCGGCGTCGCGCGGGGGTTGCAGGGTGAAGTCGGATTCCGCCGGAGCGGGAGCGGGTGCGGGAGCCGGAGCCGGAGCCGGAGCCGGAGCCGGGGCCGGAGCCGGAGCAGCGGGGCCCGGGGGAGCGGAGCCGGGCGCGGTCCCCGGAGCCGGGGCTGCGCCCGCTCCCGGCGGAGGCGGCGACGACGCGGACCCCTCGGCGGGGCCGCCCGCCGGGGCCTGCCGCCCGGTACCGCACACCCCGCAGTACCGCTCGTCGGTACGCGGGGCCTCCCCACAGGCCGGACAGGAGACTTGATCACGCTGCGGCATCGTCACACCCATGTTCTCGGGCGGAGGCGGTTGGCCGTCTCCACCAGTTCGATCCGTTCTCCACTGGTCGCCGCCAACCGGGCGAGCACCCGGTACGAGCGTTCCAGTCCCAGTCTGACGCCGGTCTCGTTCAACGGTTGGTCCGGCATCAGTCGTTCCTCTCCCGTATGGTCCCGGTCGTCCCCGACGCGACCCGCCAGCAACCAGTCGAGCGCCGAACCGAGCACTTCACAGGACAACCGTTCGGCCAGTGCCGGTTCCAGGCCCTGTTCACGGAGCAGGGTGAGCTGACCGGCGGCGGCGCGCAGATCCGGCAGGAGAGGTTCGGTGGGTGCCCGCTGGCGCAGCCGGGCCCGGACGCCCGCGACGCGCGCGGCGGTCCAGTGGGCCGAGGTGTCGGGGACCGACTCCAGCGCGCGTACCGCGCCGGTGCGGTCACCCAGGGCGAGCCGGACGCGCGCGAGGCCGAACCCCGCGCTCACGTGGCTGGGGTCGGTGGACCACACCAGCTCGTAGTAGTCGGCGGCGTTGTCCAGCTGGCCCAGCTGCTCGGCGCAGACCGCCAGCGCCAGCTTTGGCGCCGGCTCGCCGGGGAACGCGTCGTAGACGGCGTCGAAGGCGAGCGCGGCCAGGTCGAGGTCGCCGTCGTCGAGCGCCAGCAGGCCCCGGTGCCACACCACCCGCCAGTCGTCGCCGTGCTCGCGTGCCAGGCCGGTGAGGACGCCGTCCGCCGCCCGGTGCCACGCCGAGCCGGTGGCGGGGCCGGTCGCCAGCTCCAGCAGCGCCCGCACCTCCCGGAGCGCGCGCTCCACGGACTCCTCCGGGGCTTCGCCCAACGCGGCCAGCAGGTCCTCCGGCTCGGTGGCGACCAACCCGGCGATGAAGCCCGCGTTGGGGTCCTGCGGATCCACACGAGGCGCGGGGAGCGCCAGCGCGGTCAGCCGCAGGTCGGGGTGGTTGGTGGCGGGAGCGTCCGGCGGACCGCCCGGCGCGGGCGGCGGCAGCGGCCGGACGGTGGTGCGGCGGCGGCCCGGGGTCCGCTCGCCCAGCACGGAGACCCGGCCGTCCCCCGGCGGCAGCAGCTCCGGGTCCACGACACCGGTCTCCGGGCCGAACATCGACGAGGCGGCGGGCCGGGGCCGCCCGGTGCGGAGCGCGACGATCTCCCGGAGCACCCCCGTCAGCTGGTCGGACATCTCCGCGGCCGAGGCGAAGCGCCGTTCCGGGTCGGGGTCGGTCGCCCGGACCAGCAGACGGTAGAAGGACTCGTGGCGACGGAAGACGCCGACCGCGTCGGGCGCGGGCAGGCTGTCCGCGTACGGGCCGCGGTAGCCGGAGAAGTCGAAGGTCAGCACGGCGAGGGTACGGGCCACGGTGTACAGGTCCGACGCCACCGACGCGCCCTGCTCGGGGACCTCCGGCGCCTGGTAGCCGGGCGTGCCGAAGACGGGGGAGCGCCGGTCGTCGGTCCGGCGGACCGCGCCCATGTCGATGAGCTTCAGGTGGTTGCCCTGCTGGATGGCGTTGTCGACCTTGAAGTCGCAGTAGAGCAGGTTGCGGCTGTGGAGGTGGCCCAGGGCGTCCAGTGCGGCGAGACCGTAGGCGCAGGCGGTCTCGACGGGCATCGGGTCCCGGCGGCCGTCCGGGGTCCGGCGCGCGTTGGCCAACTCCTTCAACGACCGGCCGCCGACGTACTCCATCACGATGTAACCGTCGCGGCTCCCGGTCCTGCGGTCCACGTGCTCCACGAAGTTGTAGACGCGCACGATGGTCCGGTGCTCGATCTCCGCAAGGAAGCGCCGCTCGTTGATCGCCGCGGTCATCGCGTCGGCGTCACCGGAGTCGAGCAGGCCCTTGAGCACCACCCAGCGGTGGGACAGCGCCCGGTCGCGCGCCAGGTAGATCCAGCCGAGCCCTCCGTGGGCTATCGGGCCGGCCACCTCGTACTGACCCCGCAGGACGTCGCCGGGCGACAGTTTCGGGACGAAGGAGAACGGGTGCCCGCAGACGGTGCAGTACCCCTCGGCCCTGCCGGGGCCGCTCTCGCCGGACCGCCCCACCGGGGCACCGCACTCCGAACCGGAGCAGTAGCGCCGGTGCTCGGGGACCTCGGGGTTGCGCAGCACGGCCGCGGCCGGGTCCGGTCGAGGCACCTCGGCCACGGTGACCAGCCCGGCGCCCAGCCGGGACCGGCTGCTGCGCGCCCGCCCGGACCGTCCGCCGCGCACCGACACCCACCAGCCGCCGGTGGGCTCGGTCCCGCCGGTCCGCGTCAGCCTGCCGGGGACGGACCGCCTCGACATCTGCGAACGCGAGGGGCCCAGCAGCGCCGCCCGCCCGTCGGTGCCGCCACGGGCGGAGGGCAGCGACGCCGCGGCTGCCGGGCCGCCGCCGGAGAGCGAGCGGTCGGGGTGCTCGGAGCGCTCCGACCACGCCCTGCCGCCACGGCGTTCCCGCCGCCCGCCGGGTTCCGGCACGTCGCCCGGTCCGTCCCCGGTGTCCGACTGCGGCACCGGCACCGGCACCGGTTGAGGCGCCGACTCCGGTTGCGGCACCGGCACCGGCTTCGACTGAGACTGCGGCCCCAGGTCCGACTGCGGCTGGGACTGGGACGGGGACTGCGGCTCGTCACCCGACTGCGGCCGTGGCCCCGCCCCCTCATGCCGCCCCTGCGTCGGGTGCCGGTCGGGCCAGCGGCCGTCCCCGGCGCCCGCAGCCGCTCCGCAGACCGTGCAGCGGAGGCCGGCGGCGGCCACCGGCTCGCCCGCGCACCCCGGCCGGGCGCAGCGCCCGCCGGGTATCGCCGCCTCGCTCATCCCGCCTCGCCCCCCGCCACCTCGGTGTCCCGTTCCGCCGCCGCCGACGGTCGCAGCGTCGCCTCCTGGTAGGTCCGCACCAGCTGTTCGGCCGTCCGCAGGTTGCACGGCGCGCTCCACAGCGTGCGGCGGGCCGCGTCGTACAGCGGTGCCGACTCGACCGCACCGCTGCCGAGGCGGGCGGCCTTGGCCCGGTAGGCGTCCAGCCGGCCCCGCAGCTCGGCGCGCACCGCCAGCGGTGCCGTCACCGCAGTCAACGCCTCCCGGGCCAGGAAGAGTTCCTCATCCGCTCGGTGTTCCAGATCGGCGAGCAGCGGAGCCAGCCGCGCCCAGCGCCGAGCCCGGCGGTGGGTCACCGCGGTGGCCAGTCGCTCCTGGAGCGCCGCGACCGAGCCCCGTACGTGGGGCACCTCCCAGGCAGCGATCTTCGCGAGCACCTCGCCGCGCGCCGTGCGTGCCTCCGCCAGCGTCCGGTCGGCGCGGGAGAGGACGTCGCGGACCTGCGCCAGCCGTTCGTCGGCGTCGCGGTGGACCGTGATGACGTCCTCGACCTCCCGCCGCGCGTCCTCGACCGCCCGCTCGGCCCGGTCGAAACCGGAGGTGTCCACACGACCGCCTCCCGGCTCGCTGCTGCCGCCCACCGGCCGCCACAGTGCCAGCGGGTCGCCCGTCGCCCGTGCGCGCAGCTCCGTCAACTCCGCGCTGACGCCGGCCAGTACGTCGGCCGCCGGGTGCTCGCCCCGGACCACCCCCACCGAGCGGGCCAGCTCCGCGATCCGCCGCAGCTCGGCGGTGAGCAGTTCCACCCGGGCGGGGAGCGCGGACCAGACGGCGTCGACGGCCAGCACCACCTCCAGCACGTCGGCGTAGCCGACGTTGGTCCGCGCCACCAGCTGCTCCCAGCCGAGGCGTTCCGGCGCGGCGCCGGGCTCCTCCACCGTCAGGCAGGCGCCCGTGAGCAGTTCCGTCAGTTCCACCAGCTCGCCCCGGCCCGGTGTGCGCCGCAGCGCGCGGACGGCCTGGGCGCGTTCCAACGTCGCGCGGCCCGTGCAGTGCCACCCCCACAGCCGCGCCAGCAGCCGGTCGGCGTCCTCCCAGCGCGTGCGCGTGTCGCCGGTCAGCTCCGCCCCGGTCAGCAGCCGTCGACCCGGGTGGTCGCGGAGCGCCAGCAACGAGGTCTCGACCGCCGCCATCTCGGCGTCCAGCCACGCCAGCCGGGCATCGGCCTCCGCTGCCTCGATCACCTCGCCCCCTCTCCGTCGCGGTACCGGGGGGCCGGTGGCTCCGGCGACTCCTCGTCGGTGTGGTCGGCCAGCCAGCGGTCGTGCGACCGCCGCCAGGCGCTCTGCCCGCCGCCCGCGGTGTACTGCGCGAGGACCGCGTTGACCCGCCGCACCAGGTCGACATCCTGCCGTCTCATCGCCACTCCGTAGACCTCGCGGGTCAACTCCTCGCCGACCGCGGCCACCGCCGGGTCCTGCGCGGCGTGGCCCGCGGCCAGGGCGCCGTCGGTCATCAGGGCGTCGGCCTCGCCGAGTTGCACGAGGACCAGGCAGTCGATGTGACCGGGGGCGCGGACGAGCTCGATGTCCAACTCCGGCCCGCGCTCCTCCAGCAGGGCCCGTGCCGTGGTGGTCTCCCCACTGCACACCCTGCGGCCCCTGAGGGTCTCGTCGAAGCCGGTGATCTTTGCCTCGCCCGGCGCCACGACGCGCTGACCCGTCTCGAAGTAACCGTTGGAGAAGGCGACTTCCCGCCACCGGTCGCAGGTGACGGACATCGCCCGGACGACCATGTCTATCTGGCCCTCCGCCAGCAGCCGCTGTCGTGCGTCCGTGGGGATCGCCCGGAGGACCACATCGGGGTCGGGGCCGAGCAGGTCCTCGGCGATCGCCATCGCGAGGTCGATGTCGAACCCGGCGATGTCGCCCGTGTCCGGGGTACGGAACCCCCACAGGTAGCTGCCCTGGTCCACTCCGACGATCAGCCGTCCGCGCTGCTGGACGCGTCGGACGGCCTCGCCCGACGCGCCGGAGGGCCGGTAGCTCGCGGACGCGTCCAGCCCGTCCGCGCACACCTCACCGGTCGTGGAGACCGGCGGCAGCGGCTCGGGGCGGTCCAGCGCGCCGGGGCCGCTCGGCCGCTCGGCCGTGGCACCCGGTGGCCGCTGCGCACGGTCCGCAACTCCGCCCTCGTCCGCTCCGCCGCCGTCAGGCGGGAGCGCCGACAGCAGCACCGCCGCCCCGAGTGCCGCCCCGGCCGCCGCCACCCCCACTGCCGCCGCCCGTCTGCGGAGCCGCCCGCCGCCGCCCCCGCCGGGCCCAGCCCCGTCGGGGCGTCCGGCGCCGTCACCGTGGTGCGGACCGGACGTCACCGGACCCGGCGGCGGCCTCACCGGTACTCCGAGAGCCGTCGCCCGACGCCCAGCAGCGCGGCGGTCGTGGCGCCGACGGCCAGGGTGACAGCACCCTCCGGCAGCCGGTCGAGCCGGGCCCGCCCGGTGTCGACGGCTTCGGCGAACCGCTGCCGTTCGTGGTCGAGGGCCGCCCCCAGCGCGGTGTCGAGCCGGTCGAAGGACTCCCCGGTGGACCCCGCCGCGCCGACCACGCGTTTCACCGCCTCCTCGTAGGCGCCCGAGTCCTCGGCCTCCATCGCCGCCGCGTTCCGCTCCCGCCACTCCTCTGCGTGCTCGGCCACGGTCGCGAGATGCGCGCGGCCGACGTCGTCGCCCGCGGCGGCCTCGGCGTCCGCGACCAGCCCGCCCGGCGCCTGCGGCGACCCCAGGACGGTGTCCATCCGCGCCCGGTAGCTGTCCGCGAAGGACGTGCCGGCGCCGCGTGCCACCAGCGCCAGGCTCTCGTGCCCGCGCGCCTGGAGGCTCTCGGTGCGGATCCTGGTGAGCAGCTCCAGCGACCTGGTGCCCGTCCTCTCCGCGTCGGCCAGAGGCGGGCCCGACAGGGTGTGGGCGACGGCGAGCCAGGCGAGGAGCAGCCCGGTGGTCGCCGTCGCGACCAGCAGCCCGGGGTTGAGAACGCGGTGGGTGCGCCGGTAGTGCCGGTGCTGGGCCCAGCCGAGCACCGCCAGTACCAGCACGCCGCAGGCCAGCGCCCCCCACGGCCGGGCCCGCGCCTGGGTCAGGTCCTCGTGGAACCGTTCGTGTTCCAGCTGGTGGAGGCGTTGCGCCGCGGGCAGCAACACCTCCTGCATGTGCGTGTCGGCGTACCGCAGGTAGGCCCCGCCCAGGGGGAACCCCTGCCGGTCGTTGGCGCGGGCCGTCTCCACCAGACCCGTGTAGACGGGCAGTTCCTCCCCGAGGAGCCGGATCTCCTCGCCGGCGTCGTCGGAGCCGACCGCGTGGGCGGCGGCCTTCAGCAGGCGGTGGGTGGCCTCGCGGATGTCGTCCTCGTACCGGCCTCGGGCCGGCAGCGGCGTCTCGCCGTCGGCGAGGAAGCCCACCGCGGCCGTGGTGTTGGCGTCGGCGAGCGACCGGTACAGGGCCGCGGCGTCAGCGCTGAGCGGCTGGCCCTCCTCCAGCACCGCGGTCGCGGTGTCGACCCGGGACGACACCTGCCAGGCGGTGACCGTGCCGAAGGACATCAGCAGCAGGGCGAGCAGCGCACCGACCACGCGGAGCCGGCCCGGCTCGGTCCGGAGGGCGGCGCGCAGCCGCACGGCGCCCTCGACCAGCGCGGTCGGCCGGGGCGGTGGCGGCAGGGGGACACGGCGGGCCCGGCGCCGTCGCGGCAACGCCGCGCGCGGGTCCTCGCCGTCCGCCGCGGTGCCGGGGGCGTCGCCGGCAGGGGGTGCCTGCGGCGTCGTCGACGGCAGCGTCACGGTCCGGGCCCTCCCCCTCGGCGTGTCGCCGCGGGTCCCCACAACACGGCGCTCGCCCAGCAGTATGACCGGTGGCGACGCTCCGGACACGGGTTCGTCCGGGATCTTCTTCCATTCGGGATCTTCCCCGCCACCGCCCGCCCCCGTCCCGCGGGTACTCGGCGGCAGGGTGGAGCGGGGCGCTCCGGGTGGGAGCGGGCAGGTCGGACCACCAGGGGCGCAGTCCGCCAGGACCCCGCGTACCCCGGCCGTCACCTCGCCCCGCCCCACCGCAGCGCCGGCCGAGGCGTCGGGGGTCCTGCCGGTCGGTGCCGGTCGGTGGCGCCGTCCGGCGGGTTCACCCCGCTCGGAGCGGGGTCACAGACGCAGCCCGAGGTGGACCGCCCCGGGGCGGGCGCCGGGGGCGGTGAGCGCCGTGAACCCGAGCCGGTCGTAGAAGGCGCGGGCACGGGTGTTCTCCGGGTTCACCCCGAGGTGCACACCCGGCACCCCGCGCTCCCGCAGCGCGTCGAGGTAGGTCTCCATCAGTGCGCGGCCCAGGCCACGGCCCTGTCCCTCGGGAAGCAGGTCGATGTGGAGGTGGGCGGGGTGGTGCTCGTCGAAGGCGGGGATGTGCATCCGGTCGGCGTGGTGCAGCAGCTCCCGCATGGACGCGTCCGGGCCCTCGTCCCCGTCTCCGGGGGCGGGGAAGCGGTCCGCGACGGAGGGCAGCCACTCGCGGCGGAACCGGTCGAAGAAGGCCCCGCTGTCGGCGGTGCCCAGGACGTACCCGATGACCCGCTCGCCGTCGTCGGCGACGAAGACCAGCGAGGGCTCCAGTTCGGCGTAGGGGGTCGCGAAGATGGCCGGAAGCACCTCGGGGTCCGCGTAGTGGCCCCGGGCGTCCTCACCGCCGAGGCCGGTACGGACGCACACGTCGGCGAGCCAGGCGCTGTCGGTGGGACGGTAGGGACGCAGGACGGGCGCGGTACGTGACATGCGCGTCATCCTGCGGGAGCCGGGGCGGCGGACACAAGGCGCTCGCGCACCGGCGGGCGGACGGGCCGAACCGCGGTGTCGGCAGCCCCCGACCCCGCTCGCCCCCGACGTCCGCGGGCCGTGGCGTCGCACGGCTGCGCCGGGCGGAGCCCTGTACCGCGCGGACGCGGCTGTGGGGTTCCCGTCAGGCCCCGGCGGGGGCGCGGGCCGCGCCCTGCCCGGGCTCCGCCCCGGCCGTGCCGCCGCGCAGCTTGTCCAGGGTGATGCCCGCCGGGTCCACCTGCGGTATCCCCTCCGCGTCCAGCAGTTCCTTGATCCGCAGCCGCAGCACGCGCCCGACGGCGGGACCCTTCCCCGCCGGGACCTTCACGGTCGCCTTGATCACCTGCGAGTCCATGGAGACCGACTCCAGACCCAGGACGTCCAGCGGTTCCCAGAGCAGTTCGTCCCAGGGCGGGCTGGTCGACAGCTCGGCACCGGCGCGGGTCACCAGCTCGACCACGCGGGCGGTGTCCTCCGAGGCGCGGACCTCGACCTCGACGGCCGCCGTCGACCAGCCCTGGCTGAGGTTGCCGACCCGCTTGATCTCGCCGTTGCGGACGTACCAGATCTCGCCGTCGTCCGCGCGCAGCGTCGTCACCCGCAGCCCGATCTCCTGGACCTCGCCGGTCACCTCGCCGGCGTCGATGCGGTCACCCACGCCGTACTGGTCCTCCAGGAGCATGAACATGCCGGTCAGGACATCGGTCACCAGGTTGCGGGCGCCGAAGCCGATGGCGACGCCGACGATGCCCGCACTCGCCATCAGCGGCCCCAGCTCTATGCCCAGCTGGTCGAGGACCATCAGCGCCGCGGTACCCAGGATCAGCAGCGACGCCACGCTCCGCAGCACCGAGCCGATCGCCGCCGACCGCTGCCGCCGCCGCTCGGGGTTGACCAGCAGACCGCGCGTCGGCCCGGCCGCCCGCTCACGGCGGCTCATCCGCACGATGACCCGGGAGATGGCGCGCCGCACCACCGTCTGCACCACGAACGCGATCACCACGATCAGCACGATGCGGAGCCCGGTGGCCAGCCACCCTTCCCAGTTGGCCTCCAGCCACCCGGCGGTGCGCGCCGCGCGTTCCGCCGTGTCGGCGAGGGCGGCGGAACGCGGCCCGTCCGGCGGGACCTGGGCGGTTGGTGCGGCCGGCGCCCGACCGGGCGCGGCGGTGACGGCGGTGACGACGGGGACGGAAAGGGACGCAAGCACCCGATCACGGTAGGCGAGCGGTCGGATCCACCGGCGGGACGAGGGCCGTGAACCGGCCAGGTCAACCGGTGTGTCGGCTGGTTGCGGGCGTCCCACCAGCGCCGCGATGTCCGGATGTGGACCCCGACACATTCCCGTTCGTGGTGGCGCTGCCGCCCGTCCCCGTTGGACACTGTGGGAGATCGTCCCGGCGCGAAGCCACGCGTCGGCGACGGAACGGGAGGCCGCTCGTGCCACATGTCCTGGTCCTCAACGCCTCGTACGAGCCGCTGGGCGTCGTACCGGTCCGACGCGCACTGGTGCTGCTGCTGCACGACAAGGCGGTGGCGCTGGAGCACAGCGGCCTGCTGCTCCGGAGCGCGACCCGGGTGATACCGGCCCCCAGCGTGGTGCGGCTCAAGCGGTTCGTCCCGGTGCCCTACCGCAGTGCGGTCCCGCTCACCCGCCGCGCGCTGTTCGCCCGCGACGGCGGACGGTGCGCGTACTGCGGGGCGGTCGCGACCAGCGTGGACCACGTCATCCCCCGCAGCAGGGGCGGCGCGCACGCCTGGGAGAACGTCGTGGCGGCCTGCCGACGGTGCAACCACGTCAAGGCCGACCGGCAGGTGGCGGAGCTCGGCTGGCGGCTGCGTCACGCGCCGGGACCGCCCTCCGGGCTCGCCTGGCGGATCATCGGCACCGGCCACCGCGACCCGCGCTGGATGCCCTACCTGCGGCCCTACGGCGCCGACGAGGCGCTCGCGCGGTTCGAGGGCACCCCGCTGTGAGCCGGGGGCGGACGGCCCCCCCCGGCTGCGGCCGGCCTCCGCTGCCGCCCACGCGCCCCTCGCTCTCTGCGCGCCCACCCGCCCCACCCCGGCCCCACCCCGGCCC
>NZ_JAAVJB010000018.1 GCF_012034385.1 Streptomyces spiramenti | reverse complement strand
GGGCGGAAGCAGCGCGGCGAGCCGGCCCCGGTGGAACCACCCGGACGGCTCGCCGTTCCGGCCCCGTGCGGCGCACGCCGAGGGCGACGGCTTCGTGCATCGCCGACTCCAACAGTCCGAGGTCGGTCAGCTCCCCGGTCCCGTCCGGCGCCACGAGCCAGCGCAGGTCACCTCCCGCGGCGTCCGGACAGGGCGCGATCAACCGTGCACCCGCACCCAGGGTGCGCACGCCTGTCCCGACCCAGCCCCCCGCGGCCCCGGGCGGGACAAGATAGCTGACCGTCCCGGCGACCCGGTCGAGCAGGACGGGGCCCCGCCCACCACCTGTCCGGTGCAACACCGCCAGCGCATCGACCCCGAGGCGCGAAGGGAGGATCAGGACGTCCCACAGCGTTCCCGCAGAGAGCTCCGCCGCCCCTCCCCCGCGCCTCGCCCACTGCCTGCGGCACCGCTCCGGATCAGCCGCTGCCGCCGCCAACCACCGAACCGCTCCCCCCGCACCGACCGACCTGCTCATCGCCGCTCTCCTCCCGTCGGGCCCCGTGGGCCGCGTGCCGTCGGAAGTCAGAGAGCGGGACCGACCGTTCCTTACGCGCTTTCAGGGCACGCGACGAAGAAATGAGCGTGACCTGCATCACATGTGCGTACCGAGGAGTGCCGCCCTGAGGCCGACGGGAGCGGGAGCGGCGCGGCGACCTACCATGACTGCGCCGCCCGAGCGGTGGCCCTCCTCTGGGCGACAGAGCCCCGGGGCCCCACCGCCACCGAAGGAGTCACCCATGGACCAGGTCCCGGCAAGTCCACCGGAACGTCCCACGCTCCGTGCGTTCGTCGCGGGCCTCCCCAAGGCCGAGCTCCACGTGCACCACGTGGGCTCGGCCTCACCGCGCATCGTGGCGGAACTGGCCGCCAGGCACCCGGACTCCCCCGTCCCCAAGGACCCGGCCGCGCTGGCCGAGTACTTCACCTTCCGCGACTTCGCGCACTTCATCCAGGTCTACGTATCGGTCGTGGACCTCATCCGCGATGCCGAGGACGTCCGCATGCTCACCTACGAGGTCGCGCGGGACATGGCCGCCCAGCGCATCCGGTACGCCGAGCTCACGGTGACCCCGTACGGGATGACCAAGCGCGGCATCCCCGAGGAGGCGGTCATGGAAGCCCTGGAGGACGCCAGGGCGACCGCCGCACGCGACCTCGACGTGCAGCTCGCGTGGTGCTTCGACATCCCCGGCGAACTCGGCCTGCCCGCCGGGGAGGCGACCGCGCACATGGCCTGTGAGCTTCGCCCCGAGGGCCTGGTCTCCTTCGGTCTCGGGGGGCCGGAGATCGGTGTCCCCCGCGGTCAGTTCAAGCCGTACTTCGACCGCGCGATCGCCGAAGGGCTGCACAGCGTGCCGCACGCCGGCGAGTCGAGCGACGCCCAGTCCGTCTGGGACGCCCTCGTCGAGCTGCGCGCCGAGCGCATCGGCCACGGCATCCGCTCGGTCGACGACCCACGGCTGCTGCAGCACCTCGCCGAGCGGGGCATCACGTTGGAGGTCTGCCCGACCTCCAACGTGGCGACCCGCTCGACCCCGTCCCTCGCCGACCACCCGCTGCCCCGATTGGTGGCCGCCGGGGTCCCGGTGACCGTCAACAGCGACGACCCGCCCATGTTCGGCACCGACCTCACCACCGAGTACCTCGTCGCAGCCGAGCTGCTGAACCTGGACGAAGCGGGAGTGGCCGGCCTGGCCAGGAACGCGGTTCGGGCTTCCTTCCTCGACACGCCCGCGAAATCACACCTCTCGCAGGAGATCGACGCTTACCTGACGTCATGGCGACGCACCCAGGAACCGACGTGACGGCCCACGGGGCGCAGGCAGAGGCCCGCCCCGTGCTGGCGATCGCCCACCGGGGCGACCCCTTCCACCACCCGGAGAACACGCTGGCCTCGTTCCGCTCAGCAGCGGACGCTGGCGCCGACGCGGTGGAACTCGACGTCAGGCTCACCCGGGACGATGTCCCGGTGGTGCTGCACGACGCAGGACTCAAGCGGATCTGGGGCCACGACCGGGCGCTCCGGGAACTCACCCTCGCGGAGGTGACCGAGCTCTGCGAAGGGTCGATTCCGACGCTGCGGCAGGCTTTGGCGGCCACCTTTCCCAAGCTGACCCTGATCGACCTGCCCGACCCCGACATCGCCACTGCGCGCGAAGCCGTGGCGGCGGTGCGGGAGGACGGCTCCATGGGGCGGGTGAGGTACTGCGGCGACCCGGCGGCGCTGCGGACCGTACGGGAGCACGACCCGGGCGCGGACATCGCGCTGACCTGGAAGCTGCCGACCCCGATCCGCCGGAGCCTGCTGGCCGACATCGCGCCGTCGTGGCTCAACCTCCGGTTCGGGCTGGTCGACCGGAAGCTGGTGGAGCGCGCACACGAGCGGGGTTACCTCGTCGGTGCGTGGACCGCGGACACCCGGCGCACCATGCGGCGGCTCATCGGGCTGGGGGTCGACGCCGTCACCAGCAATCGCGTCGCGGTGCTGCGCCAGGAGATCGACCAGCTCGGCGGCAGGCCCGGCGACCTGCTCCAGGGCTGAGCGTCAGCCGAGCCGTGGGGCGCTCGGGGCGTGCCGGGTGGCGGTCCGCACGGGGCGCGGTGCCACGGCCCCGTGCGGGGTCGTGACACCGCGCGTCACGTGGCGTGGATCAGCAGAGCCACCCGCCGGGGACCGGGTCGCAGTTGTTCACCTGCGGCTGGTCGGCGGCAGCGGCGGTGGCGGCGCCACCGGCGAACATGCCCAGGGCGGCGAGAACGACGGCGAGACGGGTGGCGGTGCGGTTCCGGATGAGGTTGCGCATGGGGGTCCCTTCGGATGTGGGGGTGGGCCCTCCGCGCCGGTTGGGTGGCCCAGCGCGTCGGGACAGCGACCGAACGTAGCAAGTACGCGTTCGCGCCACACACGCCCATCCGGCCAACATCCGCCCCACAGGCACCTCGGCGGTCGTGTCGCGCTGCGTGACGGGGCGGGGCGGCCGTCCCGTCGGCCGCGGCCCGCACACACCGGCCCCCGAGGTGTCGGTCACGCTTCGGCGTACCGGCTACCCGGCCCGGGCCCCGCCCCCGGATCCACCCGCCGGGCCACGACTCGGGAGAACCGACCGGTGGGACCTCTCATCCCTGGCTCAGAGGGCCGTCATCACGTGTTTCACCCGCGTGTAGTCCTCCATGCCGTAGGCGGACAGGTCCTTGCCGTAGCCGGACTTCTTGAAGCCGCCGTGGGGCATCTCGCCCACGAGCGGGATGTGCGTGTTGATCCACACGCAGCCGAACTCCAGCTCCTTCGACATCCGCATGGCGCGCTTGTGGTCGGCCGTCCACACGGAGGAGGCGAGCGCGTAGTCGACACCGTTCGCCCACTCCAGGGCCTGCGCGTCGTCCGAGAAGCGCTGCACCGTGATGACCGGCCCGAACACCTCGTTCTGCACGATCTCGTCGTTCTGCCGCAACCCCGTCACCACCGTCGGGGCGTAGAAGTAGCCCTCGGTCCCGACGCGGTGCCCGCCGGTCTCGACCTTGGCGTGGGCCGGGAGCCGGTCCACGAACCCGGCGACCTTCTCGAGATGGCCGGCGTTGTTGAGCGGCCCGTAGAAGCAGTCGGGGTCGGTGACGTCCCCCGTCCGGACCTCCCCCGCGGCCTTGACCAGTGCTTCCACGAACGCGTCGTGGACGGAGTCCTGGACGAGGACGCGGGTCGCGGCCGTGCAGTCCTGTCCGGCGTTGAAGAAGCCCGCGTCACGGATGCCCTCGACCGCGGCGTCGAGATCCGCGTCGCCGAACACCAGGCACGGGGCCTTGCCGCCGAGCTCGAGGTGGACCCGCTTGAGGTCCTTGGCCGCGCTGGCGGCGACCTCCATGCCCGCCCGCACGGAGCCGGTGATCGAGGCCATGGCCGGGACGTCGTGCTCCACCATCAGCCGACCGGTGTCACGGTCGCCGCAGACGACGTTGAAGACGCCCTTGGGCAGCACCGAGCCGATGAGCTCCGCGGCGAAGACCGCCGAGGCGGGAGTCGTGTCCGAGGGCTTCAGCACCACGGTGTTGCCCGCCGCGAGGGCCGGGGCGAACTTCCACACCGCCATCATCACCGGGTAGTTCCAGGGCGCGACCTGCGCGCAGACCCCGACGGGCTCCCGCCTCACGAAGGAGGTGAGCCCCGTCATGTACTCGCCGGCGGACTTCCCCTCCAGCATGCGTGCGGCACCTGCGAAGAACCGGATCTGCTCCAGCATCATCGGCAGCTCCTCCTGCCGCGTCAGCTCCAGGGGTTTCCCGGTGTTCTCGCACTCCACCGCGAGGAGTTCGTCGGCGCGCTCCTCGAACGCGTCGGCGATGCGGAGCAGCGCCAGCTGCCTCGTCGCCGGGGTGGCGTCGCGCCACCCCGGGAAGGCGGCCGCCGCCGCGGCCATCGCCGCGTCCACGTCGCCGGCACCGGAGAGCGGCGCGGTGGCGTAGGCCCTGCCCGTCACCGGGTCGACCACCTCGGTGGTCCGGCCGTCCCGGGCGTCCCGGAACTCTCCGTCGATGTAGTTGCGGAGCCGACGCAGTTCGCTGGTCACGGCACCCCTCCTGCTCGCCTTGCACGGGTCTGGAGCCCCCAGCCTATGCACGCGACCCCCGGTTGGACACCGGAACAACCGCTGCCTTCGCACCCCCGCGCAAGAAATTCTGCGGCTCACGGTCGGTGACACAGCGAAGCCGCCTGTGAAAGGTGGTCTGGCTGGTTCTTTTCGTCGCGGAGGCCACGAATGCGCGACATCACCGCACCGAACACCCCCATACGGCTGCTTCTGCCGCGTTTATCGCGGCACGACCGTTTACGTGACCCTGATCCCACATGTCGCGTTGGTACTGTCGCTGACCTGCCGACCAGCGGAGGTGCCCCGGTGAGCGCCGCCTCATCCGACAACGACATGCTGTGGACACGCGAACTCCACTGCGTCCGCGAGGGCACCACCGCCCTCCAGGACGTGGAACTGTCGGTCGCCAGGGGCGAGATCATCGCCCTGACCGGCCCTCGCGGCAGCGGCAAGACCACCCTTCTCGGGTGCCTCGCGGGCCTGCTCCCGCACCGCGGAGAGGTGTGGTTCGACGACATCCCCGTCCACGAACTCCCGGCCGGTGTACGTGACCGGCTCCGCCGTGAACGGTTCGGCAGGGTCTCCGACACCCCCGAACTCCTGCCCGAGCTGACGGGTTGGGAGAACGTCGCGCTTCCGCTGCTGCTCAACGGCACCGGCTACCGCAAGGCCCGCCGCGCCGCCACCGAGTGGTTGGAGCGGCTGGACGCCGGGGACTGCGCACGCAAACGCCCGTCACAACTGCCCCGCCACCGCCAGCAGCGGGTGGCGATCGCACGGGCCCTGGTGCACGAACCCGCGGTGCTCTTCGCCGACGAGCCCGCCGCGCCACTGCACCAGGGGGACCGGGTACAGGCGCTCCGCACGCTGGTGGCCGCGGCACGGTCCCACGCGATCACGACGGTGATCAGCGGTCGCGAGGAAGAGGTCGCGCCGCTGGCGGACCGGGCGGTACGACTGCTCGACGGACGTGTCACCGACCTGGACGACAAGAACTCCGCGACGGGCTCCGCATGCTCTCTCTCCGCCTAGTGCGCGGGGCGCGGCCCCACGCACAATTGCGACGGCTGGCCCTCGCCTGCGCGGCCGGCGGTGCCGGCTTCCTGCTGCTCGCCGCGCTCGCTCACGCCGCAGCCGCGCCGGAGAACGCCACCCAGGGGCTCGCGCTCCTGGCGTGGTGCGCACTTCCCATCGCCGCGACAGCACAGCTGGCCGCCTCGGTGGCACGCGCCGATCCCGTCAGCGAACCGCGCTCCGCGCTGGACGCGGTGAGCCTCGGGGCGGCGCGGCAGCGCGCGCACGCGGCGCTCTCGACGACCCTGGCAGCCGCTGTCGGAACAGTGCTGGCGCTGCTCCTCTTCCTCCAGCTCGCCGGCAGCCTCGGCTCACCGGCCCTGTTCGACGGCACAGCCCTGGGGCTCCCCGTCGAGGCGGGACGCGTACCTCTGGGCGGGGCGCTCACCCTGCTGGCGCTGGTCCCGGTCACCGTCGCACTCGCCGCCGCCCTGGCGGTGCCCGGGCGTGAGAGCCCCAGCGCGACCGCCGCTCTTCCGTGGGGCGCCGCCCTCATCGCGGCCGGCGCCGCGGTCAGCGGCTACGCGGCGGCCGTCTCGGGAGACGCGGAGGCGAACCTGCCCGGGGTGCTCGCCGGCGTCCCCTCGGGGGTCCCTGCGGGCTGGGGGCTGAGCCTGGCCGGCGTGATGCTCGCATCCCCGGGGCTCGCGCAGGCGGCCTCCCGGCTCCTGACCCTGGGCAGCCCCGGCGCGTTGCGCCTCCTGGCGGGGCGCAGCCTGCAGAAGGACGCGGCCCGGCTGGGCATGCAGCTGGGCACCGTCGCGGTGACCCTGGCGGCTCTGTCCGTCGTCGTGGGGCTCGGCACCGGGGGCGCGGGCACCGCCCCGTTCGGTGCCCTGGGCGCCCTGGGAGCGGCAGTGGTCCTCGTCGCGGTGGGTGGCGCGGCGCTCACCACGGCGGCCACGCTGCGCACGGCCCGCACCCCGGTCACCCGGACGCTGCGGGAACTGGGCGCATCTCCCCGGCTGCTGCGCCGCACTCGCCTGGTGCGGGCGGGCGCCCTCTTCGCGGTCTTCGCGCCGCTGACGTGGCTGACGGCCCTGTTGCTCGCGCTGCCGCTCCCCGGCTGACGGACCCGGTTCGGAACGGCCGGTCGTCCGGACCGCGACGACGTGTGGGGCGGGACCCTCTCCGGGGCCCGCCCCACACGTCGTGCCCGCCGGGGCACGGGGCCGCCGCCCCGTGGCCCCGGCGGTCGTCTCAGGAGAGGTCGAGGTAGTTGCCGAGACGCGCCTCGGTCACCTCGCCCCGATTGACCTTGACCGCGGTCACCGGCGCGCCCACCACTCCCCGCGGCAGGTCGACCGTGACGAGGTAGACCCCCGGGTCGACGTGGGCGAACCCGAACCAGCCGTCACCGTCGGTGGTGCGGGTCACGGGCTGGGACCGGTTGGTGAGGGGCTTGAGGGTGACCGTGGTCTGGTCGAGCACGCCACCGCCGCGAACCGCGAGGCGACCGGTGACGTGGCCCTCGGACGGGGCGTCCTTCCAGCCCATGGCGGGCACCGCGGCCGGCTCGGCGAACGGCGCCTGCGGCCCCTGCGTCAGAGCCTCGGTGAGGGCGTCCCGCTCGGCGGACCGGTCCTGCCAGCTGCCGTCGACGTGCGTGCTGCTCGGGTTGGCGTACGCGTACCCGCTCCATCCGGCGACGGTGTTTCCGGCCGCCGTGGGGGCGAGCGCCTGCAACGCCTGGGCGAGGCTGTCGCCCACCGGGTTGAGGTAGAGGCCGGGGCCGTTGACGGTCTGGCGGCCCTTCTGGTTGTCCGCCATGAACTCGGACCACTCGGTGAACATCTGCTGCTGGGCAGGCTGCCAGTTCCGCTTGTAGTTCATCGTCATCACCGTGTCGGCGACACCCTCGTCGAGCCACCCGACCCAGTCCTGGAGGACCTCGCCGTAGGTGCGGGTGTTCTCCCATCCACCGACCGCCTGCGGGCCGTTGCCGTAGGTGATGGCGTTCACGGAGAGCCGCGCGGAGGGGTCGATGTCCCACATGGTGAGGTACAGCTTGCGCACCAGGCCGGTCACCTGGTCGCGGCGCCACTCTGTCCACTCCGCGTCGTCCGGCTCGGGTACGTCGGACCGGCCGGCGGCCTCCTGGAAGCGTGCGACGGAGACGTCGTTGTAGCCCCAGTCGCTGTGCGTGGTGGTGGAGTTGTGGTCCGGGTAGCGGATGTAGTCGAGGTTGACGCCGTCCACGTCGTACTCGCTGACGATGCTGCTGACGGCGCTGACGATGTAGTCGGAGACGTCCGGGTGACCGGGGTCGACGTAGACGTTCGCGCCCTGGACCTCGGTGCCGTCGGCCTTCTTGTTCAGCCAGCGGTCGGCACCCTCGGCGTCGGGGCCGTGCTGGTTGTACACGTGGTCGGGTGAACGGGGCGGGGTGGTGCTGTTCCAGAGGGTGTTGACGTTGACCCAGGCGTGGACCTCGAGGCCGGCGGCGTGCGCCTGCTCGATGATCTCGTCGAGGGGGTCGTACGGCGCCGGGTCGACCGCGGCGTCCGTCCTCGGGTAGGCGGCGCGGTTGCAGAAGCAGTCGTAACGCCGGCCGACCTGGACGATGAGGGCGTTGGCGTTGATGTCCAGGGCGTCCTGGACGGTACGCGCGGCCTGCTCCGGGGTGTAGAGGCCCTCGTTGAAGGCGTCGACCCAGTAGCTTCGCCACTGTTCGGGTCGGTCGTCGCCGGCGGGCGCCGCACCGGCGGGACCGGCGAACACGAGACTGGAGGCCAGCAGCCCGAGGCCGGCGGCGAGGGTGGGCAGGATGCGTCTCATACGGGAGAACTCCTGGGACAGTGGTGGCGTGTTCCGGTCAACGCCGCTCGGCCTGACAATTTAGATCGCCGAACTGGGTCCGTCCAGACGAAAACTTTCATCACTTTGCTTTTTCTTCACGTACGCGTGATGCCAGGTCAACTGCTGGACGGCAGGAGGACGATCTCCTCGGGGTCGATGCACACCCTGACGACCGCCCCCTCCGCGGGCGCCGCCCGCAGCGAACAGGTGGCCTCCAAGGCGGGCCCGCGCTCGGGATCGAGGTGCAGGACGACGTGGTCACCGCGGAAGGTGCGACCCCGTACCTCACAACGGAGCCCCGTGCCCGAAACGTCGGCCACGCTCTCCGCGGCTGCCGTGGACCGCAACGGGGCGGGCGAGTCGTCCCCGTCACCGGGCGACGGGCCGGCGGGACCGCCTCCCACCAGCCGCACTCCGCCGGGTCGCACGAGGAGGCCGACAGGGCCGTGCGGAGCTGGTTCCACCAGTTCCACACGGCCCCAGGCGCAGTGCGCCGCCCCGTCGGACACCGTCGCGGGCACGACGTTCGAGAAGCCCAGGAACCGCGCCACGAACTCCGAGGCGGGACGGCTCCACACCTCGACCGGTGACCCCGCCTGCTCCACCCGCCCCTCCCTCATCACGACCACACGGTCGGCCAGCGCGAACGCCTCGCCCTGGTCGTGTGTGACAGCCAGCACCGTCGTGCCCAGGCTCCGGAAGAGCGAGCGCAACTCGACGACCAGCCTCTCGCGCAGCCCACGGTCCAACTGGCCGAGTGGCTCGTCGAGCATGAGCAGTCGCGGCCCCGGCGCCAGCGCCCGGGCCAGCGCGACGCGCTGCTGCTCGCCGCCCGACAGCGCCGCGATCGACCGTCGTTCGGCGCCGGCGAGACCGACCATCTCCAGCAGTCGCGCGACCCGTGCCGCCCGCTCCTCCCGCCCCGTGCCCCGCACCCGGAGACCGAACCCCACGTTCGCGGCGACGTCGTGCTGCGGAAAGAGCTGGTGGTCCTGGAACATCAGCCCCACCCCGCGGCGGTGCGGAGGGACCCCTGCCTGGTCCCGTCCGCCCAGGAGGACCCTGCCACCATCCGGGGGCGCCAGCCCCGCCACGGCTCGTAGCAGCGTGGACTTGCCGCTGCCGCTGGGACCGAGGACGCAGACCGTCTCGCCCGCACCCACCTCCAGGTCGACGGCGTGGACCACGGGGCGGTCCCCGTAGCGGACCGTGAGCGATTCCAGGCCCAGCATGGTCGTCGGCCCGGGGCGACCTCGGGTCACGGCGGTCTCCTTCATCAGAACTCCCCGGAGCGGGCCGGGCGGATACGCTCGAGCGCGAGCAACGTGACGGCACAGACCAGCATCAGCACGGTGCTCAACGCCATCGCCTGCCCGTAGTTCGCCTCACCGGCCCGCCCCAGCAGCCTGGCGATGGCGACCGGAAGTGTGGGTTCGTCGGGGCGGGCGATGAAGACCGTCGCGCCGAACTCCCCCAGCGAGACCGCGAAGGCGAAGCCCGCTGCGAGCAGGAGGGCGCGCCGCACGAGCGGCAGGTCCACCTCCCACCAGGCGCGGAGCGGCGACGCGCCCAGCGTCGCCGCGGCCTGCCGGAGCCGGTCGTCGACGGCGCGGAGCACCGGCAGCATCACCCGGATGACGAAGGGGACGCCCACCAGCGCCTGGGCCAGTGGCACCAGCAGCCACGACGAGCGCAGGTCGAGCGGTGGGGTGTCGAGAGCGATCAGGAAGCCGAACCCGACCGTCACCGCCGACGTTCCCAACGGCAGCATCAGCATCGCGTCGAAGCTCCGGACGAGACGGCCGGCACCACGTGTGAGTGCGGCGGCTGCCGACCCTCCGACCACCAGCGCGATGAGGGTGGCGACGGCTGCGATCCGCAACGAGTTGCCCACCGCCTCCAGCGGCGGCACGACGAAGGTGCCGGTCTCCGTGGTGGCGAGAGCCCGGTAGTGGGCGAAGCCGTACCCCCCGGGTACCCGCAGCGAGCGCTCCACGAGCACGCCGAGCGGCAGCAGCACCAGCGCGGCGACGGAGAGGAGGACCCCCGCGAGCAAGGCCCGCTCCCCCGCGCCGCGCGGCGGTCGGTCGGTGGCGGCGCCGTCCACCAACCGCAGTGCGGACTCCCGCCGCCGGACGGTCCAGGCGTGGACCCCGAGCATCGCGGCCACCGCGGCGAACTGGAGCACGGTCAGGACGGCTGCCGTGGGCAGGTCGAGCAACTGCGCCGTCTGGCGGTAGATCTCGACCTCGAGGGTCGCGTACCCGGGGCCGCCGAGGATCTGGACCACGCCGAAGGAGGTGAAGGTGAAGAGGAAGACCATGAGCGCCGCCGCCGACAGGGCGGGGAGCAGCGCCGGGAGGGTCACGCGCCGCCAGGCGCCGAACGCCCCGACACCGAGCAGCCGTGCCGCCTCCTCCTGGCGCGGGTCGAGTTGGGACCACAGACCACCGACGGTGCGGACGACCACGGCGTAGTTGAAGAAGACGTGGGCCAGCAGGATCGCCCACACGGTGGTGTCCAGCCGCACGCCCCAGAGGTCGTCGAGGAGCCCCCCTCGGCCGATGAGCCCGAGGAAGGCGGCTCCGACCACCACGGTGGGCAGCACGAACGGCACGGTGACCACCGCGCGCAGCAGGCGCTTCCCCGGGAAGGAGAACCGGGCCAGCACGTACGCGCCCGGCAGCGCCAGGAGAAGAGTGAGCAGGGTCGACGCCGCGGCCTGCCAGGTGGTGAACCAGAGCACCTGCCGGATGCCCTCGTCGGCGAGTACCTCCCCGACGTGCCCCAGCTCCAAGCGCCCGTCCGGTCGCAGGCCGCGGCTGATGATCGCGACCACCGGATAGCCGAAGAACACGGCGAAGAACAGCACCGGCCCGGCCATGAGCGCCGGTGCGGCGAACCGCTCCGCCCGGGAAGACGCCCGGGACGCCCCGGGCGGAGCACTCGGCTGCGGCGGGCCCGGCACAGGGGTGGAATCGGTCACGGAGCGACCCGGCCCTCGGTGGGGCGGAACGGAGCGGTCGCAGGGCCGACCTCGCGACCCGCCACCGCGCACGGCGCGGCTGCGGTCCGGGGCGCCCGGCCGCCCCGCGCGGGGCGGCCCCACGCGGCCGTCAACGGACGACCAGGTTGGTCCACTCGTCCACCCAGTCGCTGCGGTGCTCGGTCACCGCGTCCGCGTCCAGCGTCAGCGGTTCCTCGACGGTGACACCGTGGCGCGTGAAGAGCTCCGGCAGTTCGGCGTCCTCGCGAACCGGGTGCACGAACATCTGGAGCGGCACGTCCTGCTGGAACTCCAGCGACAGCATGAAGTCCAGCAGGGCCGCGCCGCCTTCCGGGTTCTCCGCTCCGTCCAGCAGGCCCGCGAACTCGATCTGCCGGAAGCAGGTGCCGGTGGAGACGCCGGTGGGGGCCTCGGCGGCCTCCGGGTCGGGACCGTAGAGCACCTCGGCGGGAGGGGAGGTCGCGTAGCTGACGACGAGCGGGCGGTCCCCTTCGCCGGAGGACCCGGAGAAGTCCTCGTAGTACGCCTGCTCCCAGCCGTCCACCACGCGGACCCCGTTGTCCGACAGCTGCTGCCAGTAGTCCTGCCAGCCGTCCTCACCGAACTCGGCGACCGTGCCGAGCAGGAAGCCGAGGCCGGGGGTGGAGCTGGCCGCGTTCTGGACCACCAGCAGATCGCGGTAGGCGGGGTCGGCGAGGTCCGCGAGGTCCTGCGGGGGCTCGATGTCCGCCTCCGCGAACCAGGCCCGGTCGTAGTTGACGCAGATGTCGCCGTGGTCCACCGGGGTCACCCGCCACTCGCCGGCGTCGAGCTGGAACTCCTCCGGCACGGCGTCGAGCCCCTCGGCCCGGTGCGGCGCGAAGACGTCCGCCTCCAGCGCGCGGGTCAACAGCGTGTTGTCGACCCCGAAGAGCACGTCCCCCTGGGGGTTCCCGGCGGAGAGGACGGCCTGGTTGACCATGACGCCGCCGTCGTCGGCGCGCAGCACCCTCACCTCGTACCCGGTCTGCTCCGTGAATGCTGCGAGGACCTCCTCCGACGCCTCGAAGGAGTTGTGGGTCACCAGGGTGACGGTGTGGTTCTCGGCGGCGTTCCGGTCCTCGCCGTCCGTGTCCGAACCGCAGGCGGCGAGGAGCGTCGATCCGAGGAGGGCCGGCACGGCGATCGCGGCGGTGCGTCGGGAGGTGCGCTTCATGGGGCTGCTTTCGTCGGTGCGACGAGGCAGCGGAGCACGCGGGAACGTGCTGTTGTCCGAGCTCCCTACCCGGCGCCATGAGCTCCGGGCGAGGTTCGAAGGGTCTGCGGCGGTGCCGCACTCTCAGCGCTGGACGCGCTCCCCTGCCGGTCGGTATGCATGAATGGTGTGTCGTGCATGTGTGCGACCACACGATAACCCACCGCGCGTCTCCGGCGGTGGCCGGGTCGAGCGTGACCCGGCCCGCCCGCACCCGCGTCCCGGCCGCTCTCCCGGTGGGGACGGCGCGCAAGCGAGTCGGGGACGACGGCGGCCCGGACGCGGGATAAACCCTCGGGGCAGCCCCGGGGTGTGGACGCCCGGGGACCGCCGAGCGGTGCCTCGCGCGGGCCCCGTCTGCCCGTCAGCGCTCCGAGGCCGCCAACTGCCCGCAGGCCCCGTCGATCTCCTGGCCGCGCGTGTCGCGGACCGTCGTCGGAACGCCGTGGGCCTCCAGTGCCTCGACGAAGGCTCGCTCGTCCTCCGGCCGGCTCGCCGTCCACTTGGATCCGGGCGTCGGGTTCAGGGGGATCAGGTTGACGTGCGCGCCCCGTCCTTTGAGGAGCCGTCCCAGCAGGTCGCCCCGCCACGCCTGGTCGTTGATGTCACGGATGAGCGCGTACTCGATCGAGATGCGCCGCCCGGAGCGGTCGGCGTACGCCCAGGCGGCGTCGAGGACCTCGCGCACCTTCCAGCGGGTGTTGACCGGGACGAGAGTGTCCCGCAACTCGTCGTCGGGGGCGTGCAGCGACACGGCCAGGCGGCACTTCAGCCCCTCGTCCGCCAGCCGGTTGATGGCCGGGACCAACCCCACGGTGGAGACGGTGATACCACGCTGGGAGAGCCCTACTCCGTCGGGCTCGGGGTCGGTGAGGCGACGGATGGCACCCACCACTCGCTTGTAGTTCGCCAGCGGCTCGCCCATGCCCATGAAGACGATGTTGGAGAGCCGGGCGGGTCCCCCGGGGACCTCACCGTCGCGCAGGGCGCGCATCCCGTCGATGATCTGGTGGACGATCTCGGCAGTCGAGAGGTTGCGGTCCAGCCCAGCCTGGCCCGTGGCGCAGAACGGGCAGTTCATGCCGCAGCCGGCCTGCGAGGAGATGCACATGGTCACGCGCTCCGGGTACCGCATCAGCACGGACTCGACCATGGTCCCGTCGTGCAACCGCCACAGCGTCTTCCGGGTGGCTCCCTCGTCACAGCTGATGTGGCGGACCACGGACATCAAGGGCGGCAGGAGCTCCTCGGCGAGCCGCGACCGCGAAGCGGCGGGGATGTTGGTCCACTGCTCGGGGTCGGCCGAGAAGCGCCCGAAGTAGTGCTGCGAGAGCTGCTTCGCGCGGAACGGCTTCTCACCGAGCGCCGCGACGGCTTCCTTGCGCTCGGCCGGCGTGAGGTCGGCGAGATGCCGGGGCGGCTTCTTCGCCCCACGCGGGGCGACGAACGTCAGCTCACCGGGTACGGGTGGTGCCATGGTGGGACGTCTCCTCGGTGCGACGGGGCTGCGCCGCTCGGCGCGTCGGCGCCGACTGCGGCACGGTGCGGGCTTCGCCGCACCTCGACGGTCAGTGCGCACGGGGCGGCTTCCTGCGGGGCACGGGCCGCCCCGTGGTGCCGATCCAGCGTACCGGTGCCGCCACCGAGCCCCCGCCGCTCGGCGACGTGAGCCGCCCCACCGCACCAAGCGCTCGGCCGCACCACGCCGTGTGCCCCGCGTCGCCGGCTCCGCGCGCTGCGCCCCGGCGCAACGGCTCCGTGCGGAGCCGCACCGGCCCCGCCGACCGGTCAGGACCCCACGAACACCATGAACAGCCCCCACACCACCGGTGCGGTCGGCAGTATCGAGTCCAGACGGTCCATGATGCCCCCGTGGCCCGGGAGCAGCGTCCCCATGTCCTTGATTCCCAAGTCCCGCTTGATCATCGACTCGCCGAGGTCGCCGAGGGTGGCGGTCAGCGCGACCGCCAGTCCGAGCAGCAGGCCCTGCCACCACGCGCCCCCCTCGATCAGGAACTCCAGTGACAGGGCGCCCGCGACCATCGCGAACGCCACAGCGCCGACGAGTCCCTCGCGGGTCTTCCCGGGGCTGATGCGCGGCGCGAGCTTGCGCTTGCCGAACCGCCACCCGACGGCGTAGGCGCCGGTGTCGCTCACCACGGTGAGCAGCAGGAACACCAGCACCCGCCAGGCCCCGTCGTCAGCCGCCAGCACCAGCGCGACGAAGGTGGCCAGGAAGGGGACGTACAGCACGGCGAAAACGGAGGCCGTGACGTCCCGCAGGTACTCGTCCGCCGGCCCCCTCATCCGCCACAGGAACACCGCGAGCACTGTCAGCGCCATCGCTGTGAAAGCGGCGCCGGCTCCACCGACGTAGCCCGCCACCACCATGGCGGCGCCACCCGCCGCCATGGGCGGCAGCGGCGCACGGACCTGCTTGCGCTCCGCGAGCCGCGAGGTCAGCTCCCAGAGCCCGACGATCACCGCACCGGCGATCACCGCCACGAACGCGGGCTTGTACACGAACAGCGTGACGAGGATGAGGGCGCCCAGACCGGCGCCGACGCCGATGGCAGCGGGCAGGTCACGTCCCGCCCGCTTGGCCCGCCCCGACCCGGCACGCCGAGCGGCACGTCCCCCACGCCGCTGCCCGTCATCCTGGCCACCGGCACCGACTCCCCCGTCCGCCCGGGGCTGCCCCCCCACGGGTCCGGTGGGTCCCTGACCGGCGTTCCCACCGCCGGGCGAGCCCGCGGGCCCTCCGCCCGACCGGTCCAGCTGTCCCCAGGATGACTCGTTCACGCGCTCATTTCCGTTCGTTCTCCCACCCGCGCCCTTGTCTCGCCCACGGGCGCGGGCAGCACTCCGACCCCAGCCGACCGCCGCTCGGCGGCCGAAGCTCAGACCTCGAGCAGCTCGGCTTCCTTGTGCTTCAGGAGTTCGTCGACCTGGGCGACGTACTTCGCGGTGGTGTCGTCCAGCTCCTTCTCACCGCGGCGACCGTCGTCCTCGCCGACGTCCCCGTTCTTCACCGCGCCGTCGATCGCTTCCTTGGCCTTGCGTCGCACGCCGCGGATCGAGATCTTCGCGTCCTCGCCCTTGGCCTTGGCGACCTTGATGTACTCGCGGCGCCGCTCCTCGGTGAGCTCGGGGAAGTTCACCCGGATGATCCGACCGTCGTTCGAGGGGTTCACGCCCAGGTCGGAGTCACGGATCGCCTGCTCGATGTTGCGCAGGGCGCTGGCGTCGAACGGGGTGACCACCGCCATCCGGGCCTCCGGGACCGAGAACGACGCGAGCTGGTTGATCGGCGTCATGGCGCCGTAGTACTCGGCGACGATCTTGTTGAACATCGCCGGGTGTGCCCGGCCGGTCCGGATGGCCGCGAAGTCCTCCTTGGCCACCACGACGGCCTTCTCCATCTTCTCCTCGGCCTCGAGGAGAGCTTCTTCGATCACCACGTGCTCCTATTCGATGTGTGGGGCAAAACCGGCGCGTGGACGGGATCTCAGTCCCGCCGGCCCAGGCCGTTCACGAGTGTGCCGATCTTCTCACCCTTGACGGCACGGGCGATATTGCCCTCCGTGAGGAGTTCGAAGACCAGGATCGGCAGGTCGTTGTCACGGCAAAGAGTGACCGCAGTGGAGTCCGCGACCTTCAGGTTCCGGGTGATGACCTCGCCGTAGTCGAGGGCGTCGAACCTCACCGCGTCGGGGTTCTTGGCGGGGTCGGAGTCGTAGACACCGTCGACGCCGTTCTTGCCCATGAGGAGGGCCTCGGCATGGATCTCGAGACCACGCTGCGCGGCGGTGGTGTCGGTGGAGAAGTAGGGCATGCCCATGCCCGCGCCGAAGATGACGACGCGGCCCTTCTCGAGGTGGCGGATGGCCCGTAGCGGAATGTACGACTCTGCCACCTGGCCCATGGTGATCGCGGTCTGCACGCGGGAGTCGATGCCCTCCTTCTCCAGGAAGTCCTGGAGGGCGAGGCAGTTCATCACGGTGCCGAGCATGCCCATGTAGTCGGACCGCGCCCGGTCCATCCCGCGATGCTGGAGCTCCGCGCCGCGGAAGAAGTTGCCACCACCGATGACGACGGCGATCTGCGTTCCCTCGCGCACCACGGCGGCGATCTCACGGGCCATCTTGTGCACGATGTCGGGGTCGACGCCGAGACCGCCGCCTCCCGCGAACGCCTCTCCGGACAACTTCAGCAGGTAGCGGGACGGCCGGCCGCCCGTCGGAGCGGGGGTCTCCTGGTTCATGGAATTCTCCTCGTGCACATACGAAGGAGGCCATTGCCGACGGTTCCTCTCGGTTCCGTTCCGGCGACGGCCTCCTCGTCACAACAGCGGTGTCACAGCCCCGCGGCGCGCCGCTCGTGGGCTTCACGCCCGACAATAGCGGTGCCGCGGCGCTGACGACGCCGACGGCACGGGGGTGACGGGGGTCCGTCGCCGACGAACCCCCGTCGGGCGATGCGTCAGGCGCCGACGCGGAAGCGGGCGAACGCCGTCAGCGTCAGCCCGGCCTCGTCGAGCACCTTCTGGACGGACTTCTTGTTGTCCTTGGCGAAGGGCTGGCCGAGGAGGGTGTTCTCCTTGAAGAAGCCGTTCACCCGACCCTCGACGATCTTGGGGAGCGCGGCTTCGGGCTTGCCCTCCTCGCGCGAGGTCGCCTCGGCCACGCGGCGCTCGTTCTCCACCACGTCGGCGGGGACGTCCTCGCGGGACAGCCACTTCGGGGAGAAGGCCGCGATGTGCTGGGCGATGTCCCGCGCGACCTGCGCCTCGGGCTTGTCCAGCTGCACGAGCACGCCCACCTGCGGGGGCAGGTCGGGGCTGGTCCGGTGGAGGTAGGTGGCGACGAAACCACCCGAGTACTGGGCGAAGCGGTCCAGCACGATCTTCTCACCGAGGTTGGCGTTGGCCTCGTCGACGTAGGTCTGCACGGTCTTGCCGGACTCGATCTCCGAGGCGAGCAGCGCCTCGATGTCGGCCGGGGACGTCTTGGCGACGTGCTCGGTGATCGCCTCGGCGACCGCCTGGAACTTGTCACCCTTGGCGACGAAGTCGGTCTCGCACTTCAGCTCGACCAGCACGCCGGAGGTGTTGTCGTCGGCGATGAGCGCGGTGACGGCACCGTTCTCGGCGGTGCGGCTCTCGCGCTTCGCGACGCCCTTCTGGCCCTTGACCCGCAGGATCTCGACGGCCTTCTCGACGTCGCCCTCGGCCTCGTCCAGCGCCTTCTTGCAGTCCATCATGCCGGCGCCCGTGAGCTCACGGAGCTTCTTGACGTCGGCGGCGGTGAAGTTCGCCATGGTGGTGTGAGTCTCTTCCCGAATGGTCGGTGTGTGGGATCGCGGTACGGGTGCGCGGCGGGTGGTGCGTCAGCCCTGCTCGGCCGAAGCCTCGGCGGGGGCCTCCGTGGCGGGGGCCTCCGTGGCGGCCTCCTCGGCCGGGGCCTCCGTGGTGGCCTCGGTGGCGGTCTCCTCGGCCGGAGCCTCGGCGGGGGCCTCGGCGGCGGCCTCGTCGGTGCCCTCGGCGGGGGCGGCGGCCTTGGCCTCGGCGCCCTCGAGCAGCTCGCGCTCCCACTCCGGCAGCGGCTCACCGGCGGGCTTGTCACCCTCCTTGGCGGCGTTGGCTCCGGAGCGGGCGATCAGGCCCTCGGCCACGGCGTCCGCGATCACGCGGGTGAGCAGCGTGACCGAGCGGATCGCGTCGTCGTTGCCCGGAATCTTGTAATCGACCTCGTCGGGGTCGCAGTTGGTGTCCAGGATGGCGACGACGGGGATGTTGAGCTTCCGCGCCTCACCGACCGCGATGTGCTCCTTCTTGGTGTCCACGATCCAGACGGCGCTGGGCACCTTCTGCATGTCGCGGATACCGCCCAGCGTCTTCTCCAGCTTGGCCTTCTCGCGGGAGAGGACCAGGAGCTCCTTCTTGGTCAGACCGGAGGCGGCGACGTCCTCGAAGTCGATCTGCTCGAGCTCCTTCAGGCGCTGGAGGCGCTTGTGGACGGTCGAGAAGTTGGTCAGCATGCCGCCCAGCCAGCGCTGGTTGACGTAGGGCATGCCCACGCGGGTCGCCTGCTCGGCGATGGTCTGCTGGGCCTGCTTCTTGGTACCGACGAACATCACGGCGCCGCCGTGGGCGACGGTCTCCTTGACGAACTCGTAGGCGCGGTCGATGTACGACAGCGACTGGAGCAGGTCAATGATGTAGATGCCGTTGCGCTCCGTGAAGATGAAGCGCTTCATCTTCGGGTTCCAGCGGCGGGTCTGGTGCCCGAAGTGGACGCCGCTCTCAAGCAGCTCCCGCATCGTGACGACGGCCATGGCCGTTCTCCTTGGGGTGTGACTCGGTTGTCAGCGCCTGCCGGGACGGCCGGCGCTCCTGACGCCCCTGCGCGTCCTACCACGAGCGCCGGGTGGGGTGTCGTGGACCGAGGGACGCGGCCTCCGAACCAGGTGCTTCGACCGGGCCGGCGGCGGGGCGTGCGAGGTCGATCCGGGACCCGGATCGCCAGGGAAAGTGTACGGGACCCCGGAGCCGGCGGGCGACCGGCCCCACGGGGCCGCGGCACGGCCCCTCCACTCACCCCCGGCCCGCCCCGCACGGAGCGCCGGACACCGACACCGGACCGACTCGGAGTGCACGACAGCGCTTGAGGGCGCGCGGGGCATCGCTCGCTCCGCCACGCACGCTCCGGACCGCACGGAGGGGCGCGGAGGGTCGGACAGCACCGCTCACCGTACCGGGGGCAGGGACGACGGCCGAGCAGCCCCGACGGCGTCAACCCGGCCACTCGCGTCACCTCCGCGAGTGGCCGGGTTGTCCACAGACACCCGGTTGTCCACAGCCCGCCGCGGGCGTGACACCGACTGGTCCACGGTGTGCCCCGGAGGTGAGGCTCGATGAACCGACGACGAGCGTTGGGGAACTACGGCGAGCAGGTCGCGGCGCGACTGCTGAGCGAGAGCGGGATGACGGTGATCGAGCGCAACTGGCGATGCCGGTCCGGCGAGATCGACATCGTGGCTCGGGAGGCAGGCTCGACCCGCGGATCGCGGGCCGGCTCGGCCACCCTGGTCGTCTGCGAGGTCAAGACCAGGACCGCTGGCGGCCCCCAGCACCCGATGGCCGGTCTGGGCCCACGACAGCTGGACAGGCTGCGACTGCTGGCCGAGCAGTGGTTGGCGGACCGTTGGCTGCCGCGGTTCGGGGGCCCGCCGGAGGGCGGGGTGCGGATCGACCTGGTGGGTGTGCTGCTGCCGCGCCGGGGCCCGGCCGTGGTGGAGCACGCGCGAGGAGTGGGCTGATGGTGTTCGCACGCACGTGCTCCGTAGCGGTCACCGGGGTCGAGGGCGTCGTGGTGGAGGTGCAGGCGGACCTGGAACCCGGCGTGGCGGCCTTCACCCTGGTCGGCCTTGTGGACAAGTCGCTCAGCGAGGCGCGGGACCGGGTTCGGTCCGCGGTCGTCAACTCCGGGGTGCCCTGGCCGCAGAAGAAGCTGACCGTGGCGCTCAGTCCGGCGTCACTCCCCAAGGCGGGCTCGGGCTTCGACCTCGCGGTGGCCTGCGCGGTACTCGCCGCGGCGGAGCAGGTGGAGCCGACCGCGGTGGCGGAGCTGGTGCTCGTCGGGGAACTGGGCCTGGACGGCCGGGTCAGGCCGGTGCACGGGGTGCTGCCGGCGGTGCTGGCCGCCGTCGAGGCGGGATGCCGACGCGTCGTGGTGGCCGAGGCCAACGCCACCGAGGCCTCGCTGGTCCCGGGCGTCTCGGTGCTCGGCGTACGCAGCCTGCGCCAACTGGTGGCCGTGCTGACGGACTCGGAGGTGCCCGAGGAGCCGGTGACCGGCGGGCCGGACGTCTCGTCGGTGCTGCCGCCCGGCGCCGCGGCGGGTCTCTGCTCGTCCGCCGTCGGTTCCGAGCGCCGCCCCGACCTGTCGGAGGTCGCAGGGCAACGCACCGCCAGGCGCGCGCTGGAGATCGCGGCGGCAGGGCGCCACCACCTGTTCCTGAAGGGCACGCCGGGAGCCGGTAAGACGATGCTCGCGGAGCGCCTGCCGGGGCTGCTACCGGCCCTCACCCGCCAGGAGGCGCTGGAGGTGACCGCGGTCCACTCCGTGAGCGGCACCCTCCCCGACGGACGTCCGCTCCTTGACCGGCCGCCCTACTGCGCGCCCCACCACTCCGCCTCCATGGCAGCGTTGGTCGGCGGCGGGTCGGGGTTGCCGCGGCCGGGCGCCGTCTCGCTCGCGCACCACGGGGTCCTCTTCCTCGACGAGGCGGCCGAGATGAGCGGGCGCGTCCTGGATGCGCTGCGGCAGCCCCTGGAGTCGGGACAGGTGGTCATCGCACGGTCGGCGGGGGTCGTGCGTCTACCGGCTCGACTGCTGCTCGCGATGGCGGCCAACCCCTGTCCGTGCGGCAGGCACGGCTCCGCGAGCGGCGGGTGCGAGTGCACCCCCCACACCGTCCGGCGGTACCGCGCACGGCTCTCGGGGCCGCTGATGGATCGCGTCGACCTTCGGGTCCCCGTGGAGCCGGTGGGGCGGGCCGAGCTCCTGTCGGCGGGGCCCGGTGAGAGCACGGCGACCGTGGCGGCGCGGGTGGTGGCGGCGCGTGAGCGCGCCGCGGCTCGTTACGCGGACCGTCCCTGGCGGGTCAACGGCGCTGTTCCGGGGCACGAGCTGCGCTCGCACTGGCCGCCGGCGCCCGGCGCGCTGACCCGGGCGGAGCAGGACATGGACCGGGGGCTCCTCACGGCTCGCGGTCTGGACCGCGTGTTGCGGGTGGCGTGGACCGTGGCGGACCTGGCCGGCCACGACCGACCGACCGCCTCGGACATGGACGCCGCGCTCTCGCTGCGGTCGGGCGTGGTGCGGGGCGCGGGACTCGTGGGGAGCCTCCCGTGACGCGGCGCGGCGGCGGGGCGGGCGGCCCCCTCGACGAGCGTCTCCCCTACGGCGGTCGCCCGCCCGCCGACGGCCGACGGGGCGGGCACACGCCGGCGGCTGCCCACCTCCGCACGGACATCGAGGAGACAGCCGGTGACGGGACCCGGAGCGGCCAGTGCGCCACGGAGACGCCCTCGACAGGGGGAGGCCCCCGCCCTCCGTCGGAGTCGGAGCGGCAGGCACGTGTCGCACTGTCCGCGGTGGTGGAGCCAGGCGACACCGTCATGGGGACATGGCTGGCGGGAAGCGGGCCGGTGGCCGTCTGGCACGCCCTGCGTGACGGGGCCGCGGGCCACGGCCTCTCCCCACGGCGATGGGAGGGGCTACGCCACCGCGTGCGCCGAGCGGATCCCGCGGATTCACTGGGCCGGGCAGCGATGTGCGAGGCCCGGTTCGTCTGCCCCGGCGACGCCGAATGGCCCACGCAGCTGACGGACCTGGGCGTCGGTGCACCGGTGGGGCTGTGGGTGCGAGGGACGGCTTCGCTCCGGATGCTCGCGTTGCGTTCGGTCGCCGTGGTGGGAGCCCGCGCGTGCACCGACTACGGGGCGTGGGTGGCTGCGGACCTGGCGAGGTCCCTCGCGGGCCGCGGCTGGACCGTGGCGTCGGGTGCCGCGTACGGGATCGACGGTGCCGCTCACCAGGGGGCGCTGCGCGGAGGCGGGCCGACCGTGGCGGTCGTGGCCTCGGGTGTGGACTCCGGTTATCCCGCGGGCCACGCAGGTCTGCTGGACCGCGTCCGGGAGCAAGGCCTGGTCGTGAGCGAGCTTCCACCGGGCAGCCACCCGACGCGCCATCGGTTCCTCCAGCGCAACAGGCTTCTCGCCGCGCTGACACGGGGAACTGTGGTGGTGGAGGCGGCCCCGCGCAGCGGGGCACTGGCCACCGCCCGCCGTGCGACGGCGTTGGGTCGGCATGTGATGGGCGTGCCCGGCTCCGTCCTCTCAGCGCAGTCCGACGGCGTCCACCAACTGCTGCGCGGCGGGGCACAACTGGTGTGCCGCGCCGAGGAGGTGATCGAGCTGGTGGGTGCGATGGGCGAGCTGGCGGACCTCGCCGAGACCGCGGACCCCCGAGATCTGCTGGGGGAACCGGCGGGACGCGTCCTCGGCGCAGTGCCGCCCCGGGGTTCGGCCTCGGTCGCCCAGATCGCGGCGGACGCCTGTTGCGGAGTGGCCCGGACGCATGCCTCGCTGTCGGAGCTGTCCGCGCTCGGCTACGTCGAACGGGTCGGCGAGTCGTGGGCATTGCGTCGGACCGCGCCGGCCGACGCGCCGTCGGCGCGCCCCGGGCGTGACTGAAGGAGTCACACCACGGTGCGGTGGGCGGAACGTATCTGCGCATGGGCGTCCCAGGGCGATATGCGCAGCGCGGCGCCGATGTCACGCTACGCTCACCGGTGGTTCCGCTCGAACCGGCACCATTCGCACAGACCACCGTAGAACGGTTGCAGACGACGCATGCCACAGCGCACCCCCGGACCCCCCGCGCCGGTTCCGGAAGCTCCGGACGCGGCCGCGCCGGAGAGGACCGTTCCCCACCGTCCGCCGACGACGCTCGAAGAGCTGTGGCACCGTTACAAGGCGACGGGGGGAGAGCGGCTCCGGGAGCAGTTGATCCTCCACTACTCGCCACTGGTCAAGTACGTCGCCGGCCGCGTGAGTGTGGGCCTGCCGCCCAACGTCGAGCAGGCGGACTTCGTCTCCTCGGGGATCTTCGGGCTGATCGACGCCATCGAGAAGTTCGACCCCAGCCGCTCGATCAAGTTCGAGACGTACGCGATCACGCGGATCCGCGGGGCGATGATCGACGAGTTGCGGGCACTGGACTGGATCCCACGCTCGGTGCGGCAGAAGGCCCGCGCGTTCGAGCGGGCCCACGCCTCCCTGGAGGCCGAGTTGCGCCGCACCCCCTCGGAGGGTGAGGTCGCGCACGAGATGGGCATCCCGGTCGAGGAGTTGCACGCGCTGTTCGGTCAACTGTCGCTGGCGAACACGGTCGCTCTGGAGGAGATGCTCCATGTGGGCGGTGAGGGAGACCTCAGCCTCATGGACACCCTGGAGGACCGGTCGGCGGACGACCCTGTCGAGGTCGCCGAGGACCGTGAGCTCCGGAGGCTGCTGGCCCGCGCGATCAACACGCTTCCCCAGCGGGAGAAGACCGTCGTCACGCTCTACTACTACGAGGGTCTGACCCTCGCCGAGATCGGCCAGGTCCTCGGGGTCACCGAGAGCCGCGTCAGCCAGATCCACAGCAAGTCGGTTCTCCAGCTGCGCGCGAAGCTCAGCGATGTCCGGCGATGAGCCGCGGCGGGAGCGGCGGTCGAAGTCGGGGCCCGGTCCCCGGCCCGAGGTTCCCTGCGCGCCCCTGCGGGCGTCGACGGTCCACGCTGTCCGGGCCCGCGCCGGCGGCCTTCCGGCCCCGCTGCGCGCGGCAGCCTGGGGTCCCCTCCGGGGCCCGGGCGAGGGCCTGACCGGGCGGGTGCCGGAGGAAGTCGTCCGGGACGGTGCTCCGCCTCGCTTGAACGCTCTAGGCTGGAGCCGTGCCGAGGATCACTGCGGCCTCTGTGGCCGAGCATCGTCGCCAGCAGCGCGAGGCACTGCTGGCGGCAGCCCGCGACCTCCTGTCCTCGGGCGGGACGAAAGCGCTGACGTTTCCTGCCCTGGCGGAGCGAACCGGGCTGGCCCGGTCGTCGGTGTACGAGTACTTCCGTTCGCGTGGCGCCGTGGTAGAGGCGCTCTGCGCGGCTGACTTCCCCCGATGGGCGGCGGAGGTGGAGGAAGCGGTACTGGCCGCGCCCACCTCTCGGGCGCAGTTGGAGGCGTACGTCCGTGCGCAGCTCGCCCTCGCGGGGGACGAGCGCCACCAGGCCGTCGTGGCGATCGCCGCGGCCGAACTGGACAGCGCGGCACGCGAACAGATCCGCGCCGCGCACGGAGCCCTCGTCGACCTCGTGGTGGGCGTGCTGGCCGAGTTGGGCCAGCCTGACCCCAGACTGTCGGCCGTACTGCTGCAGGGGATCGTGGACGCGGCCGTGCGCCGAGCGGCGCTGGGCGTCGAGGAGCGCGCGCTCATCACCGAGAACGCCGTGGCACTCGCGCTGCGCGGCGCCGCCGGCTCGCCTACCTGACCTCGCCAGGTCTGCGGTCGCCGGGCTTTGCGCGGGTCCGTGACTCCACAGGCAGGTTCTCGCACGGCCCCCGGCAGCCGACCGGGTCGCGCGATCCAGCGTGGCGTCGTGGTGCACGAGTCCCGGGCGGGCACCTCGGCTGATCGTCGTGGGACGCGTTACGGCAGACCTCGCCCGGTGCTACCGCCACGGTCTCGCAACCACGCGGGCGCCGCGACCCGGCGGGTCGGGGCCGTCCCGGTCTCGCCGCCCCGACGGAACCGTCGGTGCGGACAGTCGCCCACGGGTGAGTGCGCTCCCGCGCGGGCTCGCCGTCGCCGGTGCTCCGGGACGGCGGAGTGCTCCTGGTTCCGCGACCCGACGGCCTCCCCGGGGGCCGGTGGCGGCCCTCCGGACGGCGCCCCTGGGCGGTCGCGTCGCTCCTCCGCGGCCGGCGGTGACCGCAGCTCGCGGTGAGGGCGTCCGAGCAGCGGCACGGCGGCCGGTCACGCGGTGTGCGGCACCCCCGGAACGAACGTCTTCCGTCCGCTCCGGCAGTGGTACGTCGAGCACCGGCAGCAGCCGAGAGGGACCACGACGAAGGAGGGAGAGCGGGTCCAGGTAGGTACTACCGTCGAGCAGCCCCCAGTGCACGCATCCCTCGGCGCAGTGGAACGGTCCTCCGGAGACGACGCCCACCACCTCACCGCGCCGAACCGTGGTGCCCGCCGCGACACGAGCGGTGACCGGCTCGTGGGTCATCCGCAGACCCGTCCCCGCGACGGCGATGACCAGCACGTCCCGGCCCGCCACCCTCCCGGCGAAGGTGACCCGGCCGTCCACCGCCGCGTGGACGTCGTCCCCCGACCTCGCGGCGAGGTCCACCCCTCGGTGGCCCGGGGCCCACGGCGCGGCGGGAGGCTCCCAGAGCCGCAGCAGGGCGGGGGCCGGCGACAGCGGCCAGTCGCCTCCACTACCGGGGAACCAGGGGCGCGCAGCCGCGGCGGCGGGGACAGGACCGCCTCCAGGTCCGGCAGCCGGCGAGGGGGACGGCTGCTCACCGTCCCCCTCGGGGCGGGGCGGCATGGCGGGCGGTGGTGTGCGGTGGTTTGGGGGCTGCACGACCGCGTCGGCAGGCTCCAGGGTGGACGGCGGCGGTTCCTGCGCACGCCTCTCGGCACGGCTTCGCGGATCCGCCCAGGCGGGCGGGGCTTCGGCCCGCGCAGGCTCTGCGAGCACCGGTCCATCCTTCGGGCAGTCGGCACACGCGCCGCCTCTCGCCGGTGCGGGTGGAGCAGAACCGGGCCCCGGCGCCCCTCCGTCGGCGCGGGCCGCCGCCACGGCAAGGGGAACGCAGGCCGCGCAGACCAGCACGGCCGCGGCCAGGGCGAGAGCGGAGGTCAGACAGCGTGCGAAAGAGCTTCGGGGTGCGAACATGTCCGAAGAGTGGCAGCGGAGTCTCCGCCGCTGTTGACCTCGGTGGACAAGTGGGCACCTGTGGAAAACTTCGTCAGCCTCGCGAGTAACTCTCATCCGGCGTGTTGACGCAGCTCGCTTCCACCGTCGCCGACGGTCGCCTCAGCTCCCGGCCTCACCTGCGGAGCCGAAGCCCGAGTCCTGTGTCAGGTCCAGCTCGCTGCGGTTGAGCTCCTCGATGTTCACGTCCTTGAAGGTGAGCACCCTGACCTGTTTGACGAAGCGGGCGGGCCGATACATGTCCCACACCCAGGCGTCCGCCATGGAGACCTCGAAGAACACCTCGCCCTGGACCGAGTGGACCTGCATCTCGTAGTCGTTGGTGAGGTAGAAGCGCCGGTCGGTCTCGATCACGTAGGTGAAGAGTCCGACCACATCCCGATACTCCCGATAGAGCTTCAGCTCCATCTCGGTCTCGTACTTCTCGAGATCCTCGGCGCTCATCGCGTGATCCCTTCAGCCGTTCTGTCCACACATTGTGCTTGACGGACGGACACGGTGCGCACGATGTCACGCACGGTCACACAGTGTCACGCCTACCGCCAGAGTGAACGTTACGCCTTCCGACGCGCGACACGCGCGGTAATCGCGCCGGTAGTCGAACCGACGAGGATCAGCACGGCTCCCACGAGGGTCGAGGTGACCAGCAGTCGCAGCGGGCCGGGGTCGGAAACCCCGCCCGGCAGCTCGGCGAACGCACCCGGACGGGAAACCAGGCCTGCGCGGCCGGGTGGCCACGCCACCGCCTCCACCCGAGCCACCACGGCGTCCTCCGCGACGGTGCCGGTGCCGCCATCCGCCAGCAGAGATCGGGAATCGACCGAGTCGAGCCGTTCGTCGCCCAGCAGGAACAGCTCTCCCGCCGGGACCCGCGCGTCGAAGTCGTGACGGGAGGCCGGGCCGTCACCCGCACGGTACGGCTCCGGAACAGGGTTGCCGTTCACCTGCAGCAGGCCACCCTCGTCACAACAGGTGACGTGGTCGCCGCCGACTCCGACGACGCGCTTGACCATCGGGAGCTCACTCCACGCGGCGTCCCGGAAGACGACGATGTCGCCACGGCGCACCTCATGGCCGTCGATCCGCTGCGCCACGACCCTGTCGTTCGCCGACACGGTCGGCGCCATCGAGTCCGTGGGAACGAGGTAGGGCTGGTACAGGAACGCCGCCATGACGAAACCGCCCAGGAAGAGCACGCATCCCACGGCAACGGTGAGGTTGGCCAGCAGACGCCCCAGGCGTCCGCGACGTGCTGCGCTCATGGCGTCCTCCGTATCCCCGGCCTTCGAACCGTGACCCTACCCAGCGGACGGAGTTCACCGCCCCGGCAGACTCCCGGGCGCCCCGACCCCGCTCGCCCCCGGCTGGATCACGCACGACACCGGGCCGCAGCGCGACCGGAAACGCCGCCGCGCGCGCACTGCGGAGCATCGCACGGCGTGGCGCGGGGCCTCTGCGGACTCCCCTGCGCCGGCCTCCCGGCTGCCCCGCGGCCCGACCCCGGTGGCGGGCGCGCAGCCGTCCGTGGGGCAACTCGATCAGCGGTGCGCGCGGCTCACGAGGTGGCGGCGCAACAGCACCAGAGGCACCGCACCCGCGACTCCGAGCGCTCCTGGGGCAGCGACCGCCATCGCGTTGTCCAGCGACGAGGAGTAGCCCTCGGGCACCGAAAGCACCGACCAGCGGTTGATCGGCCAGGCCACGACGATCGCACGACCGACGACGCTGTCCTCGGCGACCGTGCCGCCGCCGGGGCCGTTCATGTGGAAGCGCGAGTCCTGCGAATCCTGACGGTGGTCGCCCATGACCCACAGACGCCCCTCGGGGATGTCGATAGGCCCGAACGGCCGGTCGTCGCAAGCGCTGTTGCCGGGGAAGATGAAGTCCGTCTCCTGCACCGCCACGCCGTTGACGGTGACGGGACCGCCTTCCTGGCACTCCACGGTGTCGCCGCCGACCGCGATGACGCGCTTGATGAGGTTCTGGTCCTCGGCGGAGGGCATGAGGCCGATCTGGCTCAGCCCCTCCTGCACCGTCGGCCAGAACCCTCCCTCGTTCGCGGGGGGCGGCAACCAGCCGCCCGGATCGCGGAAAACGATGACCTCGCCCCGATCGGGCGTGGCACCGAACCACGGGGTGAGCTTGTCCACGAGCACCCGGTCGCCGCGCTGCAGGGTGTTCTGCATCGAGTCCGAGGGGATGGAGAACGCCTGCAGCAGGAAGGTCTTGATCAGGAGCGCCAGCACCAGGGCGACACCGATGAGGATCGGGAGTTCCTTCCAGAACGAACGGTTCTTCGTCCGCCCACGTCCCTCGCGGCCCCCGTCCTCCCCCTCGCCGGGCTCCGCTGGTCCAGGTGTCCGACCGTCCATGTCACCGCTCTCGTCGCCGGCCCCGTGCGGACCGGCACCGTCGGGGCCAGGGCCACGTCCCGCACCGTTCACGCCGACCTCGTCCGCCTCGGGGCTCCCCGTGGACGGACGGCGGTCCGGCCCGTCGGGGCCTCCGGACCGTGCTCCGACTGCCACATCCCCCACATCGACTCCTCAGCGCTGGGCGACCTGCCCGAGGGACGGAACAGGCTCACAGGTTCACTCCCATAACGAGCGGGAGTTCCGCAGGGGTCGGGAGTTCTGTCTTTTCTTTCGACCCCGTCCGCACGGTGCTCCGCGCGGTGGGCCGGACGGCGACCGGCTACGGCTCGGGCACCGTGTCGAACGCCCCCGAGCCGCCGAGGCGACTCCAGTGAGCATACGGCCACGCGATGACGCCTGCCCTCCCGACCACCAGATCCACCGGCACCGCGCCCTCCGCCGGGCCGTCCAGGTGGAACCGCGAATCAGCCGAGTTCGACCGGTGGTCCCCCAGAACGAACACGTGGTCCTGAGGCACCGTCACGTCGAAGGGTATGGTCGACGGTTCGTTCCCGGCGTGCACGTAGGGTTCCTCGACCGGAACGCCGTTGACCGTGACGCTGCCCCCCTCGTCGCAGCAGACGACGGAGTCGCCCCCTATCCCGACCACTCTCTTGATCAGGTCCTCGTCCTCCTTGGGAAGAAGCCCGATCCAGCTGAGAGCGGTCTTGAGCTCACCGATCACCGGCGGATCACCAGCGCGGGGCGGACCGTTCTCCGTCTCCAGCCACCCGCCGGGGTCCTTGAACACCACCACGTCACCGCGATCCGGCTCCCAGCCGAGCCACGGCGTGAACTTGTTCACCAGCACCCGGTCGTCGACCTGGATCGTCGGCTCCATCGAGCCGGAGGGGATGACGAAGGCCTGCACCATGAATGTCTTGATGAGAAGGGCGATGCCGAGTGCTATGCCGACCAGCATCGGGATCTCGCGTGTCGCGCGAAGCCGGCGGCGACGCCGGATGCGGCGCGCGACACGCCTGCGGGCGGCCCGCCCGCCGCCCAACCGGTTGGGCGGCAAACCTCCGGTACCGGGCTGCTGCTGCACTCGTGACGGCGGCGTGCCTCGCGGACGGCCGCGGCTACCCATCGGCCGGCCGTAGCCCGCCGGTGCGCGCCGGGGGCCACACCACCGCCTCCGCCCGGCCGATCACCCTCTCCTCGGGCACCATGCCGCCCCCGGGTGAACCGAGGTGGTCACGGGAGTCGCTGGAGTCGGACCGGTGGTCACCCAGCACCCAGAGCCGTCCCGCCGGTACCTCGACGTCGAAGCTCACGCCCGAGGGCTCGTCCCCGGGGTGCAGATAGGGTTCCGGCACGGGATCACCGTTCACCGTGATCCAGCCGTCGTCGTCGCAACAGACCACTCGGTCCCCGCCGATCCCGATCACCCGCTTGATGTAGTCGGTGTCCCCGGACGAGGCCAGCCCCAGGTACGCACCGACCGACCGGGCTGTACGGACCACCGGACCGGGTTCGGACGTACCGTGAACGAACGATCCCGTTCCGTCGAACACCACGATATCGCCCCGACCAATGTCGCCAAAGCGATAAGCGAGCTTGTTGACCACGACCCGGTCACCCACCCGCAGGGTGTTCTCCATCGATCCGCTGGGGATGAGGAACGCCTGCATCACGAACGCGCTGGTCAGTGCGAAGCCCACGACCAGCGCCAGAAAACAGGCCCCCCAAAGACGCCAGGAGCGCGACCGCCTCTCGTCGACCTCCGGTGGGGAGGGAGAGGGGTCGCGCTCCTGGGGCGCTGCGTCGGAGTCGGTCACGTCGAGATCGTAACCGCACCGCTCACACGATCGGAGCTCAGTTGTCGCGCTTCTCCTTGATCTTGGCGGCCTTGCCGCGCAGCTCACGGAGGTAGTACAGCTTGGCGCGACGCACGTCACCACGGGTCACGAGCTCGATCTTCTCGACCACCGGGGTGTGGACCGGGAAGGTGCGCTCGACGCCCACGCCGAAGCTGACCTTGCGGACGGTGAAGGTCTCACGGACCCCGGCGCCCTGGCGACGGATGACCACGCCCTTGAACTGCTGCACACGGGAGCGGGTGCCCTCGATGACACGCACGTGGACGTTGACGGTGTCGCCCGGGCGGAAGGCCGGAATGTCGCTGCGCAGCGATGCGGAGTCGACGCTGTCCAGAAGGTTCATGCTCTGCTGCTCTCTTCGCCGATGCCACAGGTCAGCGGCGGAATCACGGTGTCGGGTGGGGTGGGGCGCCAGTTGGGTGCCCCTGGCCGTCGCGGCGGTGTCGTTCCCCCTGTGGCAGGGTCACACGCCGACGGACGGCAGCGACTCATTCTTCCATGTCGCGATCGGTTGGCCCAAATCGGCCGTCGGGCCGGGGCTCCCAGCCCAGTTCCGCGAGCGTGGCGCGGTCCGCTCGGTCCGTCGCGGCCGGTTCCACCGCACGGAGCAGCTCCGGACGGTTCAGGGCGGTGCGGCGGAGCGCCTCGTCCCTGCGCCAACGGGAGATGCGGCCGTGGTGACCGCTGAGCAGCACCTCCGGGACCTCGTGACCACGCCACTCGAGCGGCTTGGTGTACACCGGCCCTTCCAGCAGCGAAGTCATGGAGCCCTCGGCGAACGAGTCGTCGCGGTGGGACTCGGCGTTACCGAGCACCCCGGGGAGCAGCCGCGCCACGGCCTCCACCATGACGAGCACGGGCGCCTCGCCGCCGGCCAGCACGTAGTCACCGACGGAGAGCTCGCGCACCTCCATGCGCTGCGCGTAGGCGTCGACGACCCGGCGATCGATGCCCTCGTAGCGGGCGGGGGTGAAGACCAGCCAGGGTTCCGCCGCGAGCTCCGCCGCGACCTTCTGGGTGAAGGGGGTCCCGCTGGGTGTGGGCACCACCAGCACGGGGCGCGGTCCGGCAGTCGCGGGCTCCCCGTCCGGTTCCTCGGCACGGGGCACGTCATGCTCCGCCCCGTGTCCACCGATGACGTCGTCCAGCGCCTCCCCCCAGGGTTCCGGCTTCATCACCATGCCCGGGCCGCCCCCGTAGGGGGTGTCGTCGACCGTGCGGTGACGGTCGTGCGTCCACTCACGGAGGTCGTGCACACGGACGTCGAGCAGCCCTCGTCGGCGGGCCTTGCCGACCAGGGAGACGTCCAGCGGGGTGAGGTACTCGGGGAAGATCGTGATGACGTCGATCCGCATGACGTCAGACCTCGTCGACCGTGTCGTCGTCCAGCAGTCCGGGGGGAGGTGTGACGACGAGCCGCTGCTCCTCCAGATCGATCTCGGGGACGAACTCGCTGACGAACGGGATCATGACCTCGCTGCCGTCGGCGCGCTCGACCACGAGCAGGTCCTGCGAGGGAAGGTGCGCCACCTCGGTCACCCGCCCCACCGCCGTCCCGTCCGCGGTCGTGACGTCGAGATCGACGAGCTGGTGGTCGTAGAACTCCTCCGGGTCCTCCGGCTGCTCCTCGGGATCCACCTCGGCGATGAGGAGTGTGTTCCGCAGCTCCTCGGCAGCGGTGCGGTCGTGCACGCCCTCGAAGTGCAGCAGCAGCCGACCACTGTGCACCCGGCCGGTCTCGACCGTGAGCGGCCCGCGCTCCGGGGGGTCGGTCATCAGGACGGCCCCCGGCCCGAGACGCAGTTCGGGTTCGTCGGTGCGAACCTCCACGGTCAGGTCGCCCTTGATGCCGTGGGCCCGTCCGATGCGGGCGACGACTAGCTGCACTGCGGTGGTTCCTTTCTTGACGCACGGGGCGTCCCGTCGGTGGCAGTGGGCGGCCCCGTGCGCCCGATGGGCGCCGCGAGGCCGCCGACCAGGCCGGGAGTCCCCCGGAAACGCGGCACGGGCCGGGGACGGCGGTACGCCGTCCCCGGCCCGTGCCGGTACGCGAGTTGTCAGCGGACCTCGTCCACGTCGACCAGGTCGACGCGGATGCCGCGACCGCCGAGCGCGCCCACGACCGTTCGCAGCGAACGGGCGGTGCGACCGTTCCGGCCGATCACCTTGCCGAGGTCATCCGGGTGAACCCGGACCTCGAGCACCTGTCCACGACGCTGGTTGCGTGAGGCGACCTGGACCTCGTCGGGGTGTTCGACGATGCCCTTCACCAGGTGCTCGAGGGCCTCCTCGAGCATCCTCAGGCCTCGGCCGGCTCGGCCGCGGCCTCGTCGGCCTTCTTGTCGGCCTTCTTCGCCTTCTGGGTGATGGCCTCACCCTTGGGCTCGTCCGAACCGGCGGCCTCGAACGCGTAGCCCTGCTCGGACTTCGGCTCGGCGACCTTCATCGGCTCCGGCGCGGGCAGACCCTTGAACTTCTGCCAGTCGCCGGTGACCTTCAGGATGGCCAGGACGGGCTCGGTCGGCTGCGCGCCGACACCCAGCCAGTACTGGGCGCGCTCGCTGTCGACCTCGATGCGGGAGGGGTTCTGCACCGGGTGGTACAGACCGATCTCCTCGATCGCACGGCCGTCACGGCGGGTGCGGGAGTCGGCGATGATGATGCGGTAGTGAGGCGACCGGATCTTGCCCAGGCGCTTCAGCTTGATCTTGACTGCCACAGCTGTGGTGTCTCCTGTGTGATTGAGGTGGGTGCGCCGCCGACACCGCGTGGGGTTGCGGGCGGGGTCTACCCGAGGACGCGCCGAGCGGAGGCGAGAGGGTTCCTACTCGACCGGCGAGTTCAGCTGGCCATTCTGCCACACCCGCTGCGCCACTCGTGCGGTGGCACTGCCCCGGTAGCGGCGGGGCGGCGGCACACGTCCGGCGCTCCGCTCATGGCGGGTGGCCCCGGCCCGGAGGGGGCGGTCGTCCGCGAGGAAGCAGCGGCGGAGGGGCCAGGCGAACCGGCCGACCGTCGCGGTCGGGGCGAGCTCGACGCAAGGACGGGACACGCGAGTCGCACCGCGCCGACCGGCAGGGTCCCGCCGTCCGCTGGGCGCGGCGCACATGCTCTGCCGCGCGTTGCCCCATGGGTGCGCGAGGGCCTGCCGGCGGGCTGGAGCACCGGCAGGCGCTGGGCCGTGAGGCCATCGGCTCCGCGCGAGGTGGGGGGCACGGAGGGGGCGGGGTCGGGACGGACCGGGCGGCAGCGGTTCTCAAGCCGCCGCGGCGACCGCTTCAGCGATTCGGAAGGGCTTGCCGCAGGCGCCGCAGACGATCGGGGCCTGCGCAAGGACCGAAGGAACGACGCGGACGTTGCGTCCGCAGTCGCAGACAGCCTTGACTCTCACCCCGCCGCCGGACGATCCATGCCGGGCGGCGGGACCACGGAAGCTCCGGGCGGTCTCGCCCGAGGTGGCGGCCGAGTGCGCGGAAAGGGCACGTTGCAGTCGCTCGGCCGTGGCCCGGTAGCGGCGCCGGGTCTCCGGGGTCATGGCTACGACGGAGAAACCGCTGCTCGGATGCGGTTCGTGCGCGTGGGTCAGGCCGAGTTCCTCGGCGACGGACAGGAAACGACGGTTGTGGTAACGGCCGGCGCGAGAGGTGTCCCGTACGCCGCGCGCAGCGGCGATACCGTGGACGGCCTCGTGCAGGAGGCGTTCGAAGGAGAGCTCCGATCCGCAGGCGGACGAGGACTCCCCGATCAGGGATTCGGGCGCAGCCAGGTTGGGGAGCTCGGGGTGGTACCGCTGAATATCGGCCCACGCCAGCGCCAACTCGGCGGCGAGAACTGGTGGTGTCGTGCTCACGTCGGGACTAACGAGCAAGGCCACCAAGGTGTTCCGATTCCCGGCCAACTCTCCGAATCCGCGCTTACTCGGCGATCGACGCGAGTACTGCGCACGACGCACGGATCGGCTTCGTGCCGCGACGGACACGCATGCCAGGAGCCCGGCCCGCAGACGCGAACGGGGCCGGGCGGCGCACCTACCGGACGGCTGCCCGGACACCGCCGCTGCCACGTGCCGCGCCATCCGGCCGCAGCGGGGCCTGCCCGTCACCCTTTCGGGCGATCGGGAGGTTGCCCCGTGCCACCGCGCCGGGCGGTGGGTTGCCGTGCCGCATGGAGCCGGCCCCACCGAGGCACCGAGCCACCTGTTCGGAGGTGGACGGCCCAGGTCGTGCGGCACAGCGCTTTCCCCGCGGCTCCCGGCGGCAGGCAGGTGACCACCTCCGGCCGCCTCGGGTACGTGCACCGAAAGCGTGACCCGGGGTGCCGCACCGCGGGACCGTTTCCGGCAGGACGCGGTGACCTCGGGAGGACCGGTTACGGGCCCCGGCTGTCTGTGGACGACAGGAGCCGAACGGAGTTTTCTGTCATACAGGACGAGGGGACCTTCATCGGCCGACGGCCGCCGCACACCCGTCGATTGGGGCTCGGTCTTGACACCCACGCTGGCTCACCACGAATCCCGCCACGTCGGAGGACGTGGCACCGCTCCGACGTCCCGTGCGCGGGACTGGGCGGAGATCCAGGAGCGGATGTTCGTTCCGCTCTACGACACGGTGTACCGCGACGTCGGGGTGGGGCCCGGGACCCGTCTGCTTGGCCTGGGCTGCGGCTCCGGTCTGGCGCTGCTTCGCGCCGCGGCACTCGGCGCCGAGGTAACGGGGGCCGACACGGACGTCGACCTGCTGGGCATGGCGCGACAGCGGTTGCTGCCGGCACCCGAAGAGGGCGGTCGACGCTGGCCCGCCCGTCTCGTGACGGAGGCGGTACCGGAGGCGGGGGTCGCGCCGTTCACGCTGATCACCGCGTTCGGCGGGGCCGCCGACCCCGCGGCACTGCAGCGCGCGAGCGCGTTGGCCGCCACGGGGAGCAGAGTGATCGTGGCGAGCCCGGTGGACCCCGGCGCCTTCGCCGGCACCATCACCTCTCGCCTCGCGGGCCTGGCGGCGGTCGGCGCGACGTCCGCGCCGGTGCACGGGGAGCGCCCCGCCCCGGCGACGGCCGGGGAACGGCTGCTGCACATCGTCCTGGCTGCTGGGCTCCGGAACCCTCGGACAGCCGTCGTCAACTGCCCGTTCGGGTATCCGGGCATCGAGTGCGCCCTGCGCGGGTTGCTGGCGTCGGGAGCGTTCGACACCGCGATCGGCGCGGCGGGCGCCGACCGGGTGGTGAAGGAACTCGTCGAGGCGATCCGCCCCCACGTGGGTGCGGACGGCGCGGTGTGGCTGCCGAACCCGCTGCCGTACGTCGTGGCGGAGGTGTGACGGTGGCTCCACCCGTCCGCGACTGGTCGGGTGGGGGCCCCGGGGCCAGAAGCACCCCGTGGCGCCGACCGCACGTCAGGCGCCCCGTGCGCCCGGCGCGGCGGCATGCAGCGGCCCCGTCCGACGTCGGGGCGGCGCATCGCCCGGGGCGGTCGCCCGTACGGTCGCCGGTGACGCAACGGCTCCACCGTCGGGCCGCCTGCGCCCCCTCTCGGGCGAGCGCCCGAGAGGTCGACCGCCGATGCCGCCCGCGCCGCGGTCACTTCTCCGGAGGCAGCATGTCCCGGAACTCCTTGGGCAGCTCGAAGTCGCCCGCGTCCTGCCCCGCGCCCGGAATGCCGAAGGAGCCACCGGCGGCCTTGCGCTCGGCTGCGGCCCGCTCGTCCGCCTGGCGCTTCATGGGGTTTCCGCTGCGCTGCTTGCCCTTCGCCTTCTTCGGGGGCTGCTTGCCGCGCTTCCGCCCGGCTCCGCCGCCCATGCCAGGCATCCCGGGCATGCCCGGCATTCCCGGGATCCCACCGCCCTGGGCCATCTTGGACATCATCTTGCGCGCCTCGAAGAAGCGCTCCACCAGGTTCTTGACGGCACTGACGTCCACGCCGGAGCCGCGCGCGATGCGGGCGCGGCGCGACCCGTTGATGATCTTGGGGTCCTCCCGCTCCGCGGGTGTCATCGACTTGATGATCGCGGCGGTGCGGTCGACGTCCCGCTCGTCGAGGTTGTTGATCTGGTCCCGCATCTGCCCCATGCCGGGCATCATCCCGAGGAGCTTCGAGATGGAGCCCATCTTGCGGACCTGCTCCATCTGGGCGAGGAAGTCGTCCAGAGTGAACTGCTTGGGGCCCTTCGACAGCTTCTCGGCGAGCTTCTCCGCCTCCTCCTGGCTGAAGGTCTGCTCCGCCTTCTCGATCAGGCTGAGGACATCGCCCATTCCGAGGATTCGCGAGGCCATGCGGTCCGGGTGAAAGGCGTCGAAGTCGTCGAGCCCCTCACCGTTGGAGGCGAACATGACCTGGCGGCCGGTGACGTGCGCCACGGAGAGAGCCGCGCCGCCCCGGGCGTCACCGTCGAGCTTGGAGAGCACCACGCCGTCGAACCCGACGCCGTCGCGGAACGCCTCAGCTGTGGTGACCGCGTCCTGGCCGATCATCGCGTCGACGACGAAGAGCACCTCGTCGGGGCTGACCGCGTCGCGGATGTCGGCGGCCTGCTGCATCAGCTCGGCATCGATACCGAGTCGACCCGCGGTGTCGACGATCACCACGTCGTACTGCTTGTCCCGCGCGAAGGCGACCGAGTCGCGGGCCACGGCCACCGGGTCGCCGACGCCGTTGCCAGGCTCGGGAGCGAAGACCGCGACCCCCGCGCGTTCGCCGACCACGCCGAGCTGGTTCACAGCATTGGGGCGCTGCAGGTCGCAGGCGACCAGCAGCGGGCTGTGCCCCTGGGACTTGAGCCACTTGGCGAGCTTGCCCGCGAGAGTCGTCTTTCCGGCTCCCTGGAGACCGGCAAGCATGATCACGGTCGGCGGGTTCTTGGAGAAGCGCAGGCGACGGGTCTCGCCACCGAGGATGCCGACGAGCTCCTCGTTGACGATCTTGATGACCTGCTGCGCGGGGTTGAGCGCCTTGGAGACCTCGGAACCGGCAGCCCGTTCCTTCACCTGCTTGATGAAGGCGCGAACCACCGGCAGCGCGACGTCCGCCTCCAGCAACGCGATGCGGATCTCGCGGGCCGTGGCATCGATGTCGGCCTCGGACAGGCGGCCCCGGCCTCGGAGATTCTTGAACGTCGCACTGAGACGATCGGAAAGAGTGTCGAACACGGCGTCGCGGGTCCTCGGAGTCGGGGGCTTGGCTCTGACGCGACCAAGGGTATCCGCCCGCGCCATGGGGCGGTCACGGGCGGGAGCGCGGGGCGGGTCTGCGAGCAGCAGCCGGCAGAGGGTGCTTCTCCCGCCCTCCGGGCCCGTGGGCGACGGCCCGTGCCGCCCCGTGGGTTGCCCGCAGGGCCGGCACGGCGTGCGCCGCGCCCCCCGCCGGCCCGGAGTGCGCCGCCGTGGGCGCTACATCGCCACCGATTCGCCGGACCGCGTGCTGCCCCGGCCACGTGGGGCGGGCAGCACGCGGCGGGGCGGCGGACCGGTGGGCCCCGCGCATGTCAGCCCCGCAACGCGTCCTCCACGGCCGTGGCCACCGCCCTCCCCGCTTCTGCAGTGAGTGGCCCGCCGCTCTCGTCGGTCACGTAGAACGAGTCCACGGCGTCCGCCCCGAGTGTCGCCACGTGCGCGCTGCGCACACGCACGCCCAGGTCCTCCAGCGACTGACCGATCCGGTACAGCAGCCCCGGGGCGTCCGGGGCCCGGACCTCCAGCACGGTGGCTCGGCTCGATTCGCGAGGGACGACCGCCACGCACGGGGCGGGGGACGGCGGGTACCGCCGCCGCCTGGGGCGCGCCGCCGCGTCGCGTTCCGTCAGGCGGGCAGCGATGTCCAGCGATCCCTCGAGGACGCGCACCAGGTCCGCGCGAAGACGGTCGGCGTCGGGAAGCTCCCCGTACGCGGCAGCCACCCTCCATCGCATGACCAGCGCTGCCTTCCCGGTCGTCCCGGCCGTGGCGACAGCACGAAGCGTGGCGGACCGCACCACCATGCGGTGAAGAGCCAGCACCCCGGCCACCGCCGGCAGTGCGCCGGGGCGGTCCGGGAGTGCGACGGTCAAGGCCACCCCGACTGGCTCCGGCTGCGCCTGGCCGGGCTCACCCTCCCCCGCGGCCGGCTGCTGGGCGGCGCCGTCGGGAGCCAGGGGCACGGGGCCACCGTCCGGGCTCCCGAGGACGAGGACGGGGCCCCCGCGGCGCACCGCATCCACGGCCAGGCGCTCGAGCTCGCCCGACCCTCCGTCCAGTGGGCCGCCCAGCGGGAGCTGCCCGGCGGTCGCGCCGGCGAGCTCCGCCCGCACCCGCCCGACGAGATCCTCGACCAGGGAAGCGCGCCAGCTCGACCAGGCAGCGGGGCCGGTCGCGAGCGCGTCGGCCTGCGTCAACGCGTGGAGGAGTTCCAGGGTGCCTGTGGTTCCGACGGCCCGGGCGACACCGCGGACGGTCGCCGGGTCGTCGGGGTCACGGCGGGTGGCGGTCTCGACCAGCAACAGGTGATGGCGGACGAGCACGGCGAGGACTGCTGTGTCCTCGGCTCCGAAACCGATGCGCAGGGCCGTGTCACGCGCGATGGTCTCGCCCACGACGCTGTGGTTCCCGGGCCAGCCCTTGCCGATGTCGTGCAGCAGAGCGGCGACCAGCAGCAGGTCGGGGCGGCGCACGGTGCGCGTGAGGGCCGAGGCGTGCACTGCCGTCTCGACGAGGTGCCGGTCCACCGTCCATCGGTGGACGGGGTTGCGCTGTGGTCGACAGTGCACCCGTTCCCAGTCGGGCAGCAGCCTCGTGATCAGGCCGACCGAAGTCAGTGCCTCCCAGACGGGGAGGCAGCCGGCCCCGGCACCGAGCAGGGTGACGAATTCGTTCCGGGCATCGGCGGGCCAGGGCACCGGCAGTGGCGCGGCGGTCTCCGCGAGCCGCCGGAGGGACGGCAGGGCGATCGGCAGGCCCGCCTGGGCGGCGGCGGCAGCCGCGCGGAGCGCGAGTGTCGGGTCGCGCTCGGGGCGTGCCGTCCGGGCGAGGACCACCTCTCCCTCGTGTTCGACGACGCCGTCGGCGAGCGGGCTGCGGTCCCGGACGAGCGTGCGGCGCCCGCCCCGCGCGGGGCGGGCGGTGCCGTCCGGGGCCAGCGCGGTACCTCCCGGGCTCCCCTCGCGGGAGCGCAGCACGCGTGTGACTTCGCGCCAGGTGACGTCCGACGCGTACGCGATCACGCGGGACGCCTCGTACACGTGGCGCAGCAGTGCGTCGGGGTCCAGCAGGCCCAGCGCGTCGGCCACTTGGGGCTGGTCCTCCTGGGCAAGGCGGTCGGTGGCGCGTCCGGTGGTGAGGTGCAGGGCGTCCCGGACGTCGAGCAGCGCGGCCTGTGCCTCGGACAGGCCGGCGCGGGGCGCGTCGGCGAGCCAGGAGGCTGCCACCGCGCGCAGCGTCGTGGCGTCACGCAGGCCGCCCCGTGCCTCCTTGAGGTCGGGTTCGAGCAGGTAGGGCAGCTCGCCGTAGCGCCTGGTGCGTTCGGCCGCGAGCCGCTGCACGTCCGGCAGGCGGGTGGGGGCCTCGGAACGCCAGTCGGCGAGCTGCGCGGTGCGCAGCCGCTCGGTGAGCCGCACGTCGCCCGCGATGTGTCGCGCGTCCAGGAGCCCGAGCCGGACCTTGATGTCGTGGCGTGCCGTCTCGCGGGTCGTGGCGAGGTCTCGCACCGAGTGGTCGAGAGCGATACCGAGGTCCCAGATCGGGTACCACAGCCTGTCGGCAAGGGTCGCGAGGTCGTCGAGCGGTACGCCCTCGTGGAGAAGGAGCAGGTCGAGGTCGCTCCGTGGTGAGAGTTCACCTCGCCCGTAGCCGCCGACCGCGACCAGCGCGGTGGCCCCGTGCAGGGAGGCGGCGGCCCCGTCGTGCAGACCGGTGAGCCAGGTGTCGGTGAGCCGGGCCAGCGCGGCGCGGCGCGGCGCCCCGACCTGCTCCTCCTGTGTGAGGAGGAGCAGGCGGGACGCCGCGTAGTTCCCGCTGGGGCGCGCGTCGGACTCCGGGACATCCGTCGTTCCGGTGGTCTCGGGCGTCATCTGCGGTTCCTGTTTCCGTGTGCCACCGCGGTCACGGTGGGAGGTTCAGAGTGCGTCCGGTCCCCGGTCGCCGGTCCGTACTCGGACGGCGGTCTCGACGGGGACGCTCCATACCTTCCCGTCGCCGATCTTTCCGGTGCGGGCCGACTTGACGATGACCTCGATCAGCTGCTCGGAGTCCTCGTCGTCGACGAGGACCTCCAGCCGGGCCTTGGGGACGAGGTCGACGGTGTACTCGGCGCCGCGGTACACCTCGGTGTGCCCGCGCTGGCGGCCGTAGCCGCTGGCCTCGGTGACGGTCATGCCGTGGACGCCGAAGGCCTGGAGCGCGGCCTTCACCTCGTCGAGGCGATGGGGCTTGATGACTGCGGTGATGAGCCTCATGCGTCGACCTTCTTGTCATCCGCGGCGGGGACTGCGGCGGGGGGCACCGAGATGTGTCCGGTGCCGCCGCCACCCTGGCTGAAGTCGTAGCCGGACTCGGCGTGGTACGCCTGGTCGAGGCCACCGGCCTCGGCCTCCTCGTCGGCGCGGAAGCCCATGGTGTGCTTGAGGAGGAGCGCGAGCAGCAGGGAGACCACGAAGGAGTAGGCGAGGACAGCCGCCGCGGCACCGGCCTGGAGGGCGAACTGCGCGATGCCCGCGGCGCCGTCGATGGCCAGGAACCCGACCATCAGCGTGCCGATGAGACCGCCGACGAGGTGGACGCCGACGACGTCGAGCGAGTCGTCGAAGCCGAACTTGAACTTCAGCCCCACGGCCCAGGCGCACACGGCACCGGCTGCCAGACCGATGGCCATGGCGCCCATGGGGTTGACGTTGGCGCCGGAGGGCGTGATCGCGACGAGGCCGCCGATGGCACCGGACGCGGCACCCAGGGTGGTGTAGGCGCCGTAGCGGATCCGCTCGTAGATGAGCCAGCCGAGGACTGCGGTACCGGTGGCGACCATGGTGTTGAGGGCCATCAGGGCGGCGGTGCCGTTGGCGGCGCCCTCGGAGCCGGCGTTGAAGCCGAACCAGCCGAACCACAGCAGGGAAGCGCCGAGCAGCACCATGGGCAGGTTGTGCGGCCGCATGGCGGAGTCCTTCTTGAAACCGACGCGCTTGCCGATGACGAGGACGACGGCGAGGGCTGCGATGCCCGCGTTGATGTGGACAGCGGTGCCACCGGCGAAGTCGATGACCTCACGCCCGTCGAGTTCGAGGTTGGCGATCCAGCCTCCGTCTCCCCAGACCCAGTGCGCGACGGGGAAGTACACCAGGGTGACCCACAGGGTGACGAAGACGGCCCACGCGCTGAACTTGACGCGTTCGGCGAGGGCGCCCGCGATCAGGGCGGGGGTCAGCACCGCGAACATCAGCTGGAAGACGGCGAAGGTCAGGATGTCCGCCGACCCCTCCAGGCCGAGGATGTCCTTGAAGCCGAGGAAGTCGAAGTTGCCGATGAGCCCCCCGCCCTCGCCGTTGAAGCTGTCTCCGAAGGCGATGCTGAACCCGTACAGCACCCACAGCACGCTGGAGATACCCATGGCGATGAAGACCATCATCAGCATGTTGAGTGCGCTCTTGACGCGGATCATGCCGCCGTAGAACAGGGCCAAACCAGGAGTCATGAGCATGACCATGGCGGCACAGATCAGGATGAAACCGATATCTGCTGCTGACAAGGTGAACGTCCCCTCGTGTAACGACCCGTGCGGGAGTAGCGGGGTGGGTCAGGATGCGCACCAGGCTCGCGGAGGGCCGTTACCGGGGACGGCAGGCGGTGTTTCCGACCCGTGACGATGGCCCGCGGGGCGTTACACCGTGATGAATCGGACATGAAGCGTGGCCGGGCCGTGACGGGGTCGTGATGCGGGGCCCGCCCCGCCTGCACGGCGGGTCGCCTCGGCCCGGAGACAGCGCCCGGCGGGGCCGCTCCGCGTTCGCCGCGGCCGAGTAGCTGCCGGACGGGGGACCGCACGGGGCGGGACGACGAGCGCACCCCGGCAGGCCGGGCAGCGTGCGGGGCGGGCGGGCGGGCGGGCGGGGGGGC
>NZ_JAAVJB010000189.1 GCF_012034385.1 Streptomyces spiramenti | reverse complement strand
GCGCCGCCGCGGGCCGTGGCCCCGGGGCGCCGGGCGCGTGTCGGCGGGGTGCGCCGGTGGCACGCCGCCGCGGAAGGAGCGCCGGGCTCAGCCGATCTCGGACATGTCGACCGCGTCGGAGGGCGCGGAGATGTCGAAGTCGGAGTTGAAGTCGGAGAACTCGACGGTTCCCTCGACCTCGCCGGAGCGGACGGAGCGGAGCACGTGGGCGTCCTCGGAGTCGGCGATGTAGAGGTCGGTGGTGCCGGCCTCCTCGTCCTCGGTGCTGCGGATGCCGACGGTCTCGGTGCCGTCGATCGTCACGCCGTCCACGGACTCCCAGTCGCCGGACTCGATGTCGCTCTCGGACATCTCGCCCAGGATCTGCTCCAGGTCGCAGAACTGCCCGGTGAGGCTCATCTCGCCCTCGGGACCCTTGATCCACTTGCCGCCGACCTCGGCGGCGTCCATGCCCTCGCCCTGCCAGAACTCCTCGTCGGCCTTGAGGTACTCGGAGCCGTCGACGCTGATGAACTCCGCCGACATCGACTCGGCGGTGAAGCTGCCCTCGCAGGAGCCGTCGGAGGCGATGCTGGCCTGCAGGGAGACCTCCTGGCCCTGGCTCACCAGGTCGCTGGAGATGGTGACGGACTCCAGGCCGACCATCGCCTGGCGCGCCTCCTCGGCGATCTCCTCCGGCGCCTTGCCGTCGAAGTGCCCGGAGTCGCTGCCGCACGCCGTGGCGCCGAGGACGAACGCGCCCACCATTGCTGCCGTCAGGACGCTCTTCTTCGGTGTCACGTCTGTTGCTCCTCGGGTGTGGTCTCGCTGGCGGAGATGCGGATGACCGTCCTCCTGCCCGATCCGCCGCGTGCGACGCATTCCGTCGGTCGCCGCCGCTGCGGGCCGGGCTCGACGGGGCGCGGTCGCGCCCCGCGGGGTCGCACGAGGACCGGTCTCTCCACCGGACCCGCCGTGCTCCGTCCCTGTTCGGGGACGCCTTCCGGCGCCGTGCGGTTCCCGGACACCGGTGCGGGTGGCACCGCCGTGCGGCTCACTCCAGCACGCCCCGCCCCTCGGGACGGCCGGAGCAGGAGGCGCGGAACCCGCAGGTGCCGCAGTGCTGGCCGGGCGTGGGCGAGAACCGCTCGTCCAGGACCCGGCCGGCGGCCTCGGCCAGCAGGCCGCCGATCCAGTCGCCGACCACCGGCGCGCCGCTCTCCCGCGGACCGTCGTCCGGCGCGCTCGCGCCACCGGCCGCTTGAGCCTCCGGACCGGCCGCGGCCGACGGTTCGGAGGCACCGTCCAGGGACGGTTGGGGGCGCAGCAGCGGCATGGCGTCCCCGCCCTCCTTCTTCGGCGCGCCCTTCCGGAGGTAGACCAGCTCGCCGCCGCCGATCCGGTCGGCGCTGTCGTCGGGCGAGCCGGTGTGGCGCAGCGCCAGCTGGTACACGGCCAGTTGCGGGTTCAACTCGGCGTCACCCTTGCTCAGCGGGGTCGTACCGGTCTTGAAGTCGACGACGTAGGCGCGGCCCTCGGCATCCCGCTCGACCCGGTCGATGACGCCCCTGATGCGGACTCCGCTCCCGCCGGCGCGCAGCGTCACGTCGAACTCGCGCTCGCTGCCGTCCGTCGTGCGGCCCTGCGTGTCCTGGGCCGCGTGCCAGGCGAGGAACCGCTCCAGGGCGGTGCGGGCCTCCTCGCGTTCCTGCCGGGAGTGCCACGGCGCCTCGAAGGCGAGGGCGTCCCAGACGCCGTCCAGCCGTTCCAGCAGAACGGACAGGTCAGCGGGGGTGGAGCCGGAGGCGACCTCGTCGGCGAGGACGTGCAGGACGTTGCCGAACCCCTGGGCGGCGGTGGCAGGGGCGTCCGCGGAGACCTCGCGGCCGAGGAACCACTGGAGCGAGCAGGTGTTGACCAGCTGGTCCAGCGCGCTGCCGGAGAGCGCTACGGGTCGTCGGGGGTCGCGGACAGGCGTGCCGGCGGCGGTCTCCTCCCGCAGTCCCCACCAGCGCTGCGGGTGGGCGGCGGGCACCAGTTGCACGCCGTCGCCGTCGCGCTGCGCGGCAAGTCGGGCCAGCCGGCGGGCGGCGGCGTGCCGCAGCGCGTCGGGTGCGTCGGGGTCGACCGTGGTGGCCCGGAGCTCGGCGACGAGGGCGGCGACGGAGAGCGGGCGGCGCGGCCGGCTGCTGACGTCCTCGGTCTCGACCCCGAGCTCCCGCAGGAAGCGGGAGGGCTGGTCGCCGTCGTCCCCGGCACGGACCGCGGTGACGACCAGCCGGTCGCGGGCGCGGGTGGCCGCCACGTAGAACAGTCGGCGCTCCTCCGCGAGGAGGGCGCCGGGGCTGAGCGGCTCGGCGATGCCGTCGGAGCCGATGCGGTCGGCCTCCAGCAGCGAACCGCGGCGTCGCAGGTCGGGCCAGAGCCCCTCCTGCACCCCGGCCACCACGACCAGGCGCCATTCCATCCCCTTGGCGCGGTGGGCCGTCATCAACCGCACCGCGTCGGGGCGGGTGCCGCCGGGGAGGAGGGTGTCCCCGGCGATGTCGTACGCCTCCAGTTCGGCCAGCAGGTTCAGGGCACCACGGCCGCCGGTGCGCTCCTCGGCGCGGGCCGCCGCGTCGAAGAGGGCGCAGACCGCGTCGAGGTCGCGGTCGGCGTTGCGGCCGGGCACCCCGCCGCGCCGGGCGGCGCGCTCCAGCCGCTGGGGCCAGGTCGTGCCCTCCCACAGCTCCCAGAGGGCCTCCTCCGGGGTGGAGCCGCCGGCCAGCAGCTCACCGGTCCGGGCCAGCAGCCGGCCCAGGCGCAGCGCGCCGCCGGCGTAGGCGGGGTCGTGGGCCACCAGGCGTCCCGGCTCCGCGAGGGCGCGCGCGACGAGCGCGTCGGAGGAGGGCGGCGGGTCGACGCCGGCGGCGCGTTCCTCGGCGCGGAGCGCCCGGCCCAGTCGGCGGAGGTCCGCGGCGTCGAGACTGCCGAGGGGGGAGGTCAGCAGCGACAGCGCGGTCTCGGTGGTGAGGGTGCGGGGGTCCGCGACCGCTCGGAGCGCCGTCAGCAGCGGCGCGACGGCGGGTTCGTGGCGCAGCGGCAGGTCGTCGCCGTCGACGTCGAGGGGGACGCCGGCGGCGGTGAGGGCGCGTCGCATGCCCGGCAGGGAGCGGCCTCCCGCACGCACCAGGACGGCCATGTCGCGCCAGGCGAAACCGTCCTCCAGGTGGGCCCTCCGCAGCAGGTCGGCGATGTTGTCCAGTTCGGCGCCGGGGGTGGGGAAGGTCAGGACGCGCGCGGCGCCGCCGGGCCGGTCGGCGGCGAGGTCGCGGTGGGCGCGGACCTTCTCGGCGGGGAGCCGGTTGAGCGTCATCCGGCGGGTGATCTCGCGGGTGGCCGCCAGCAGTCCGGCGCCGCTGCGGCGGCCGGTGCGGAGCACCGCCACCGGCGCCGACTTCCCGTCGGCGGTGGGGAAGGTGTCGGGGAAGTCGAGGATGCCGCCGACGTCGGCGCCGCGGAAGGCGTAGATCGACTGGTCGGGGTCGCCGAAGACGGTGAGGTCCCGGCCGCCGGACGCGAGCGCCGAGAGGAGTCGCAGCTGGGCGGGGTCGGTGTCCTGGTACTCGTCGACGAAGACGGCGTCGAAGGCGGTGTGGGGCGGTTCGCGGTGGGCGTCGGGACGCGGCCGGCCCTCGCGGGCGCGTTCGACGACGCGGGCGGCGCGGTGCACCAGTTCGGCGTAGTCGAGAACTCCCTGGGCCTCGGTGACGTCGAGGTACTCGGCCAGGAAGTGCGCGGCGGCACGCCAGTCGGGGCGGCCGTCCCGTTCGGCGAACTCGGCGAGCCGGTGCGGGGGCAGGCCGAGTTCGCGGCTGCGGGCGAGGACGGCGCGCAGTTCGTCGGCGAAGCCGCGGGTGGTGAGGCAGGCACGGAGGTCGCCGGGCCACCGCACGGCGCGGCCGGCCGGTTCCAGGGCGAGCTGGCCCTGGAGCAGCTCCCGCAGGTAGAGGTCCTGTTCCGGGCCGGACAGCAGTCGCAGGGGTTCGGCGAACAGCTCGCGGTCCTGGTGGGCGCGGACCAGGCCGTAGGCGTAGGAGTGGAAGGTGGCGGCGAGCGGGGCGCGGCCGTGGAGCCGGGCCGACATCCGGTCGCGCAGCTCGGTGGCGGCGCGGCGGCTGAAGGTGAGGACCAGGATGCGTTCCGGGGGCGTGCCGCGCGCCACGCGGGCGGCCACCGCCTCCACGAGGGTGGTGGTCTTGCCGGTTCCCGGTCCGGCGAGGACGAGGAGCGGCCCGCCGCCGTGCTCAACCACCGCGCGTTGCGCTGCGTCCATGGCGGGGAGGCCCGTGGTCTCGGGCGGGGTGCGCACGAGGCGGTACGCGCCGGGGTCGGTGGGCACGGGGTGCCCGGCGGCCCGGCCGGCGGGCGGTTCGGGTGCTGGAACGGAGAGGCTCACGTGCATCGCAGGTTCTCGGGGCGCCCCATGGACGCGGGGGCGGGCAACAGGGCTGTGCTGGAGACGGTACGCGAGCGGTGCGGTCGGCTGCGCGGGACGGCGTCGCGGCGGGGTACGGCGGCCACGGCGCGCGGCGGTGTCCGGGTGGTCGTGCACCCGGTGGATGACGGAAGCTGGTCGATGTGAGAAGCGGTACACCGGCCCCGGCGTGCGGCGGCCGACGTGCTCCGGCCCCACGGGCGGCGTCGGCCCACGCGGGGTTCGTCCCGGCGGGGTCCGTCCCGGCGGGGCGGGGCCACGCGGCGTCAGTCCCGCGGTTCGGCCGCGTCCGGCCCCTGCCCCGGGTCGGGCTGCCAGCGGGCCCTGCGCATGTCCACGCGGGAGGGGCTGCCCGGGACGACGTCGCGCAGCGGCGTCCCCTCGGCCCGGTAGTGCTCCAGGGCGCGTCGTTCGCCGCCCGGCAGCGGCAGGCCGTCGGCGCGCACCACGCGCCACCAGGGCACGGCGGCGCCGTAGGTGGCCATGACCCGGCCGACCTGCCGCGGGCCGCCCTCGGCGACCAGGGCAGCGATGTCGCCGTAGGTGAGGACACGTCCGGGGGGCACCGCCTCCGCCCAGGTCAGCACCCGGTCGGCGTAGTCGGGCAGTGCGTGATCAGCGGGGCGCTCCATGCGGTCCATGGTGCCGTAAGCGAGACTGGCCGTTGCGGGGGTTCGGCCCCGGGATACGGGCACCCATGCCAGTATCGTCACGGCGGTGACAGGTGATACGGGGCGAAGAGTCGGCACGACCACACGAGCAGCGGGCTGAGCGGGACGCTCACCCCGCTTCCCGCGATGCGCCGCAGCAGCCGCCGGGCAGTGAGCAGTTGGAAGTGGACGAGCCGATCCTCGCGGCTCGGGTCCATCGGCCGTCGGACCTGGTCCGGGTACTGCTCGGCCTGCTGGGCATCGCGGTGGTGCTCGCGATCGCGACGTTCGCGATCGGCACCACCAAGGGCCTGGAGACCGACATCGGGGACGCGGCGGGTTCGGCGCCACCGCTGTTGATCGAGTTCGCCGGCATGATCTCGGCGATCGCCGTGCTGATCGTGCCGGTGGCGTTCGCGGTGGAGCGGCTGATCCGCCGGGACGGGCTGCGGATCGCGGACGGGGTGCTGGCCGCGGTGCTGGCGCACGGCGTGTCGCTGTCGTTCAGCCTGTGGGTGGCGCGGTTCGCGCCGCTGGAACTCCAGGACGCGCTGACGACGCGCTCCCCCGGCGGGATGGGCACCACCGACGCGGTGCACGCCTACCTGGCGCCGGTGATCGCCTACATGACCGCCGTCGGCATGGCGCACCGCCCGCGGTGGCGGGTGCTGATGTGGGCGGTGCTGATCCTCGACGCGGTGTCGGTGCTGGTCGCCGGGTACACGACGCCGTTCTCGATCCTGGTGACGGTGCTGATCGGCTGGACCGTGGCCTACGGGACGTTGTACGCGGTGGGGCAGCCCAACGTCCGGCCCACCGGGCAGCAACTGCTGGCGGGGCTGCGGCACGTGGGGTTCCTGCCGGTGGCGGCGCTGCGGGCGGAGGACCGCCGCAGCGAGCGGGGCGAGGTGAGCCGCCGCTACCTGGTGACGCTGGAGTCCGGCCCGCCGCTGGACGTGACCGTCGTCGACCGGGAGCAGCAGGCGCGCGGATTCTTCTACCGGGTGTGGCGCCGGCTGGCGCTCCGCGGCATCCACCAGCAGCGGTCGCTGCCCTCGCTCCGGCAGGCGCTGGAGCAGGAGGCCCTGCTGGCCTACGCGGCCATAGCGGCGGGCGCCAACTCACCCCCGCTGATCGCGACGGCCGAGCTGGGGCCGGACGCGGTGATGCTCATCTACGAGCACACCCCCGGGCGGGACCTGGACGCGGTCCCGGACGACGAGATCACCGACGAGCTGATGGAGTCGGCGTGGCGGCAGCTGCGCGCGCTCCAGTCGCGGCGGATCGCGCACCGGCGACTGGTGGGCCGGTCGCTGCTGGTGGACGGTGCCGGCTCGGTGTACCTGACGGACCTGCGGGGCGGTGAGATCGCCGCGGGTGAGCTCCTGCTGCGCATGGATGTGGCGCAGCTGCTGACCACCTTCGGTCTGCGGGTGGGAGCGCGCCGGGCTGTCAGCGCGGCTTCGGCGGTGCTGGGGCCGGACACGGTCGCCGACTCGCTGCCGCTGCTGCAGCCGATCGCGCTGAGCCGCGGCACGCGGCAGGTGCTGCGGCAGCTGGGCCGGGAGCGCGCGCAGCGGGAGCGCCAGGTGGTGCTGGAGGCGTCGAAGAACTACCGGGAGGCGGGCGGTTCGCTGCCGGCGGGTGCGGACCGCAAGCAGGTGCGGGCGGCCAAGCAGGCCGAGAAGCAGGTGATGGAGGAGGCCCTCTCCAACGCGAAGGAGCCGGACCTCCTGTCGAAGATCCGCAGCCAGGTGCTGCAGGTCCGGCCGCAGGCGCCGGTGCAGCACGCGCGGTTGGAGCGGGTGAGGCCGCGGACGCTGGTGATGGTGATCGCGGCGGTCTTCGCGGCGTACTTCCTGATCACGCAGCTGGTCCACATCGACTTCGCGCAGATCCTGGACCAGGCGAGCTGGGGCTGGGCGCTGGTGGCGCTGGTGTTCGCCTCGCTGACGTACTTCGCGGCGGCGATGAGCCTGCTCGGATTCGTCCCGGAGCGGGTGCCGTACCTGCGGACCGTGCTGGTGCAGCTCGCCGGGTCCTTCGTGAAGCTGGTGGCGCCCGCCGCGATCGGCGGCGTGGCGCTGAACACCCGTTACCTCCAGCGTTCGGGGATCAGGCCGGGCCACGCGGTGGCCAGTGTCGGCGCCAACCAGCTGTTCTCGCTGGGCTCGGCGGTGGCGATGCTGGTGGTGTTCGGCTACATCACCGGCAGCCAGCACACCCCGTCGGTGCCGACCTCGCCGACGATGATCGCGGTGGTGCTGACACTGGCGGTGCTGGCGCTGATCGTCACGGCGGTGCCGGCGCTGCGGAAGGCGATCCACGAGCGGGTGTCCGTCCTGTTCGCGGGGGTCGTGCCGCGGATGCTGGACGTGGTGCAGCAGCCGCGGAAGCTGCTCAACGGCATCGGCGGCATGGTGCTGATGACCCTGTCGTTCGTGCTGTGCCTGAGCGCCTCGGTGCAGGCGTTCGGCGGTGACCTGAGCTTCGCGACGGTGGCCGTGGTCTTCCTGGCCGGCAACGCGCTGGGTTCGGCGGCGCCGACCCCGGGCGGTATCGGCGCGGTGGAGTTCACGCTGATCGCGGGGTTGACGGCGTTCGGGCTGAGCCCGGCGACGGCGGGCGCCGCGGTGCTGCTGTTCCGGCTGGTCACCTTCTGGCTGCCGGTGCTGCCCGGGTGGCTGGCGTTCACCGCGCTGACCCGCGAAGAGGCATTGTGAGCCGCCGTCGGCGGTGAGTACCGGAGCTGGCGGCCCCGGCGGGCCCCTGCTCCCGACGCGCGTGTGCGGCCCCGGCGGTTCCGACCGCCGGGGCCGTGTCACTCCTCGGCACGGGGGCCACGCCGGGCCGCTCCCTCACCGGACAGCGTCGCACGACGGGCACACCCGGACACACAGCGCTCCCCGTACATGCCACCCACAACCCCGGCACCTCCTTGCAGTTGCGAGCCCACCACGCCTACCATCCCGCACATGCGCTCCTACTCCATCGGCCGGGCGGCTCGGCTGCTCGGCGTCAGTCCGGACACGGTGCGGCGCTGGGCGGACGCCGGGCGCGTGCCGACCACTCGCGACCCGGCGGGCAAGCGGCTGATCGACGGGACCGACCTGGCGGCCTTCGCCGTCTCCCTCGCGGCCGACCCGGGCGAGGCGGGCGAGGGTTCCGAGCCCTTCACCAGCGCCCGCAACGCCTTCCCCGGCATCATCACCGCCGTGAAGCTCGGGGACGTCGCCGCGCAGGTCGAGGTGCAGGCCGGCCCGCACCGGCTGGTCTCCCTGCTGACCCGCGAGGCGGTGGAGGAACTCGGCCTGACCATCGGCATGGAGGCGGTGGCACGGGTCAAGGCGACCAGCGTCCACATCGACCGGAGGGACCTCCCGTGACCGCCCGCCCCCCGCTCCCCCGCCGACGGCTGCGCGCCGCGACGGGTGCCGCACTGCTGGCCCTGCCGCTCGCCGCCTGCGGAGGCGGGGGCGGCGGCACTGACGGCGGGAACGGCGGGTCGGTGGCGGAGGTGACCGTGCTGGCCGCCGCGTCCCTCACCGACGTGCTGGAGGAGGCGCGGCCCCGGTACGAGGCCGCCAACGACCGCGTCGCGCTGCGGTTCTCCTTCGCGGGCTCGCAGGAGCTCGCCGCGCAGGTGCGCGAGGGGCTCCCCGCGGACGTCCTCATCACCGCCGACACGACCACCATGGCCGACGTGCGCGACCGGACGGCGGAACCGGTGGTCGTCGCCACCAACGAGCTGACGCTGGTGACCTCCCCCGGCAACCCCGAGGACGTCACCGACCTGGCGGACCTGGCCCGCGACGACCTGACGGTGGTGCTCGCCGCGCCCGAGGTGCCCGTGGGCCGCTACGGCGAGCAGGTGCTCGCCGACGCCGGGGTCGAGGTCGAACCGGCGTCGTTGGAGACCAACGTGCGTTCCGTCCTCACCAAGGTCGCGCTGGGCGAGGCCGACACCGGCATCGTCTACGCCACCGACGCCGCCTCGGTCGGCGACCGGGTGACCGCCGTCCCGCTCCCCGCCGAGCGGAACATCCTCGCCGAGTACCCGGCGGCGGTGCTCGACGCCGCGCCCCACCCGGAGGAGGCCGCCGACTTCGTCGACTGGCTGCGCTCCGCCGAGGCGGCGGAGCTGCTCACCGCTGCCGGCTTCCGCGCCCCGTGACCGACGGCGCGTCACCGAACCGCCCCCGCGGCGCCGTGGGACGCCCGCGGGGGCGGTGGCGCGGACGTCGGCGCGCGGGTTCGGCGCCCCCCGGGTGACCCGCGGCACTCCCCCGGTGCTGCTGGTCCCGGCCGCGGCGGCGGTGCTGCTGCTCGCCGTGCCGCTGGCCGGGATCGTGACGCGGGCGCCCTGGGGCGACCTCGGCGAACGCCTGGCGAGCCCCCGGGTCTCGCAGGCGCTCGGCCTGTCGCTGCTGGTGTCGGGGTGGGCGCTGCTCCTCTCGCTGCTCCTCGGCATCCCGCTGGCCTGGGTACTGGCCCGCGGCAGTCTCCGCGGCAAGGCGCTGCTGCGGTCGCTGGTGCTGCTGCCGATGGTGCTTCCGCCGACCGTGGCGGGGGTGGCGCTCCTCCAGGGGTTCGGCCGCGCGGGGCTCGTCGGTGAGGAGCTGCGCATGCTCGGCGTGACGCTGCCCTTCACCACGGCGGGCGCGGTGGTCGCCGCGACCTTCATCTCGATGCCGTTCCTGGTGATCACGTTGGAGGGCGCGCTGACCGGGCTCGACGTCCGCTACGAGGAGGCCGCGGCCACCATGGGCGCCGGGACGCTGCAGACCCTGTGGTATGTCACGCTCCCGATGGTGCTGCCCTCACTGCTCGCCGGGGCCGCACTGACCTGGGCGCGCGCCCTGGGCGAGTTCGGCGCGACGCTGACGTTCGCCGGGAACCTCCCCGGGGTGACGCAGACGCTCCCGTTGCAGGTGTACCTGCTCATGCAGGAGGACCCGGAGGGTGCGACCGCCGTCTCGCTCCTGCTGCTCGCTGTGGCGGGCGCGGTGCTGTTCGGGCTGCGGGGCCGCTGGCTCGGCGCCTTCGCACGGCGCGGCTGAGCCCGCCCGGCGCGGACGTGGCGGCTCAGCCGTCGAGCG
>NZ_JAAVJB010000188.1 GCF_012034385.1 Streptomyces spiramenti | reverse complement strand
GCCCGGCTCGCCTCCTGGCGCGCGGGCTGCCCCGCCGGTCGACTCGCCGAGCTGACCGCCACCGCCACCGCCGGTCGCGAGGCGGTCACGGCCGCCGACAACGAACTCGCCGCCGCCACCGCCCTGCGCGCCGAGGCGGAGGAAGCCGGCGCGGAGGCGCTGCGGCTGCGCGAGGAACGGCAGGAGGCCCTGCAGCGGGCCCGGCGGCGCGCCGACGCCCTGGCCGGTCTCGCCTTCCGGCTGCGGGAGCGTTCGCGCTGGCAGTCCGCGCTGCGGGAACGCGCCGAGGACGCCGCCGAGGACGCCGCCCGCGCCGAGGTGCTGCTGGAACGCGCCCGCGCCGCGGACGAGGACCGCCGCACCGCGCAGCGAACCGCGGACGACGCGCGCCGCACGGCACGTGTCCTGCGCGCCGAGCGTGCCGAGATCGGGGGGCCGACGGAACCCGGCGACGCCGAGGACGACGCCGACACCCCGCCCGAGGCCGCCCTCCCCGCGCTCCGCGAGCAGTACCGCACCGCGGCCCGCCTCTACGACCAGGTCGGCGTCGACGCCGACCTCCGTGCGGAGCAGGCCCGGGCCGAGGGCGACGCCAGCGCCGCGCAGACCGCGCTCGACCGGCTCGGCGCCAAGGTCCGGGCGCGGGCCGCCAAGCTGCTGGAGACCACCGACGGCGCCGACGGCCCCTCCCGTCAGGCCGCCGCGGCCCGCGCCGAGGCGCAGGTCCAGCTCGTCGAGTCCCGCGCCTCGGCCGCCAGCGAGCAGCTCGGCAGGCTGCGGGGCGAGGCGGAGCGCCACGCCCCCTCCGACGGCGGCCAGCACACCGACCTCCCCGAGCAGCTCGTCCCGCGCGACGCCGACCACGCCCGCGAACTCCTGCGCACCGCCGGCGCGGAGGAGGCCGCCTGCCGCCAGAGCCTGGAGACCGCGCGAGAGGCGCACGCCGACCTCCAGGACGACCACCGCGCAGCACAGGACGCCACGGGCGCCTTCGAGGAACTCGCCGCCCAGCTGCGGGACCTGCTGCGTGAACCCGGCACCGGCGAGGAGGAGGACGAGGCGCCGGAGCCCTATCCCGGCGGCCCCGAAGAGGCCCGGCGTGCCGCGGCCGAGGCCCGCCGCTCGCTGCGGGGGTGCGCCGCCGACCTCTCGGCGGCGGAGTCCACGGTCCGCGAGGCGTCCGACCAGCTGGTCCGGCACGCCAACGCCACCCGCTACGAGCAGGTGCGGACCCCCGCCCGGCAGCAGATCCGCGAGTTGCCCGCCGCCGCTCTCCCCGACCACGCCGCCGCCTGGGCGGAGGCGTTCGCCCCGCGGCTGCGGGTGCTCACCGACGAGCTGGAGCAGCTGGAGCGGAACCGGGGGTCCATCGTGGCCCGCCTGCGGGGACTGGTCGACTCCTCGCTCGCCACCCTGCGGTCCGCGCAGCGGCTCTCCCGGCTGCCGGAGGGGCTGGGCGAGTGGTCGGGCCAGGAGTTCGTGCGCATCCGCTTCGAGGACCCCGACCCCGCCACGCTCACCGAGCGGCTGGGCGAGGTCGTGGACGAGACGACCAGCGCCGCGGTCCGCCGCAACACCGATCTGCGACGCGACGGCATGTCGCTGCTGCTGCGGGGGGTGGAGGCCGCGTTGCGGCCCCGCGGAGTGTCGGTGGAGATCCTCAAGCCGGACGCGGTGCTCCGTGCCGAGCGCGTTCCCGTCGGACAGATGGGCGACGTCTTCTCCGGCGGACAGCTGCTGACGGCGGCCATCGCGCTGTACTGCACCATGGCGGCGCTGCGCAGCAACGACCGGGGCCGCGACGAGCACCGCCACGCGGGGACCCTCTTCCTGGACAACCCCATCGGCCGCGCCAACGCCACCTACCTGCTGGAGCTCCAGCGGGCGGTCTCCGACGCGCTCGGGGTGCAGCTGCTGTACACCACCGGCCTGTTCGACACCACCGCGCTCGCGGAGTTCCCGCTGGTCATCCGGTTGCGGAACGATGCCGACCTGCGGGCCGGACTGAAGTACATCCGGGTCGAGGAGCACCTGCGGCCCGGCCTGCCCGCGGCGGCGGAGGGCGAGGACGGCACCCACAGCGAGATCACCGCCACCCGCATGTACCGTCGGCCGCGGAGCGAGCAGGAGGCCGCCCGGACGCGGGCGGCCGTCCCGGCGCAGAGCACGGGTGCGGCGGAGCCGGCCGCGACGGCGACCGGCGCGGGCCCGCGCGAGGAGGCGCCGCCCGGCGCCGACCAGGGCTGACGCCGTGCGGGGCGGCGCGTGGCCGCCCCGCTCAGCCCTCGCGTCCCAGCGCCCGGCGCCTGGCCACGCTGTTCGGCAGCGACACCACCCCGTGCCGCTGCCGCCACATCTGACGGGTGATCCAGATGTCCAGCACCCCCCATGTGGAGAGGATCACACTCAACAGGGTGCTGAAGACCATCGGCACCGCCAGCCAGGAGCCGGCCAGCGCGCTCAGCACCAACACCACCAGCTGAACCAGCGTCACCGCCACGAACAGCACCGCCCGGACCGCGGCGTCACGCACCGGGTCCGGCATACGGGGTCTTGGGTCCATCCTCCTGCGCTCCCTGCACGGCGAGATGAACGACGGGATGCGCGGAATTGTCACGCGCGACCATGTTAGAACGCCTTGCACGCCCGCATGTGAACAGTAAGGATGAGGCGCGCCGCACATCCACCGGCCCCCGCCGTTCCCGATCCGGGCCCGGGGAGAGAGGATGTTGTCCGGCACAACGACTCGGTTTCGCCACGGACTTAGGGGAGGTCATGCGCTTTCGGGGGAAGTCGGTCCGGCGGAAGATCACGGCGCTGCTCCTGGTGCCACTGACCTCGCTGGTCGCGCTCTGGGCCTTCTCGGTCGCGATCACCGCACAGGAGGCCCGCGAACTGCTCGCTGTCTCCGCGGTCTCCGACAGCCTCGGGCGACCGGCCGAGGCCGCGGTGCAGGCTCTCCAGCAGGAACGCCGCCAGACCATGGTGTACCTCGCCGATCCACGCAACCAGGCCGACCTGCGGCGCGCCCGCACCGCCACCGACGGGGCGGTGAGCCGACTCACCGCCGCCGCCGACACCGGCGCGCGGGCCGACCTCAACGAGGGCGCGCAGCAGCGACTGGACAGCCTTCTCAACGGGTTGGACCGCCTGGACCAGATCCGGGGGAACGTCGACGCCAACACCACCACGCGCACCAGCGCGCTGGAGGCGTACAACGGCATGGCGGAGCCCGGCGTCCGCTTCCTCTCCGCGCTGCACCTGCTGGAGAACGTCGCCCTGGACCGCCACGGGCGAGCCGTCTCCGGCCTCGGCCACGCCGCCGAGTCCCTCTCCCGCACCGACGCCCTGATCGCCGGCGCGCTGGTCGCCGGCCGGGTCACCGAGACCGAGCAGCGGCGGCTCACCGAGGGCGCCGCCGAGCGGCGCCAGGCGTTCGCGACCTACCTGCCCGACCTCCCGCTGGAGGACCGGCAGCTCCACGACTACTTCTGGCAGGTCGGGCTCGGGCACACCCTCACCGTCACCGAGGAGAACCTCGTCGCCCACGGCGAGGACTCCATCGGCCCCGAACGCTGGGAGGACGTCACCTCCGCCGCCGCCACCGAGCTGCGCTCGCTCGCAGACGCCGCCGCCGACCGGTACCAGGACGAGGTCTCGCCCGCCGCGACGGCGGTGCTCACCCGCGCGGCGGTCGCCGGTGTCGCGGGGCTGGCCGCCGTCCTCGTCTCGGTGTTCGTCTCCATCCGCGTCGGCCGCGGCCTCGTCCGCGACCTGCGCGCGCTGCGTCGTGAGGCCCACGAGGCCGCCGACGTCCGGCTGCCGGCCGTGATGCGCAGGCTGGGGGAGGGCGAGACGGTGGACGTGCAGACCGAGGTCCCCCGGCTGGAGTACGGCCGGGACGAGGTCGGCGACGTCGGCCGCGCCCTCAACACGCTGCAGCGGGCCGCCGTCGAGGCGACCGTCCGGCAGGCGGACATGCGCCGGGGCGTCTCCGACGTCTTCGTGAACCTGGCGCGCCGCAACCAGGTGCTGCTCCACCGTCAGCTCAGCCTGCTCGACACCATGGAGCGCCGCACCGACGACGCCGACGAGCTCGCCGACCTGTTCCGCCTGGACCACCTGACCACCCGCATGCGGCGGCACGCCGAAGGACTGGTCATCCTCTCCGGCGCCGCCCCGCCGCGGCAGTGGCGCAAGCCGGTGCAGCTGATGGACGTCGTCCGCGGCGCGGTGGCCGAGGTGGAGCAGTACGAGCGAATAGAGGTGCGGCGCATGCCGCGGCTCTCGGTGGCGGGCAACGCCGTCTCCGACCTCAGCCACCTGGTGGCCGAACTGCTGGAGAACGCCACCGTCTTCTCCCCGCCCCACACCGCGGTGCACGTGCAGGGCGAACGGGTGCCGCAGGGCTTCTCGCTGGAGATCCACGACCGCGGACTCGGCATGACCCCCGCCGCCCTCGCGGTGGCCAACGACACCCTCGCCAACTCCCCGGACTTCGAGCTCTCCGACACCGACCGCCTGGGTCTCTTCGTGGTGTCGCGGTTGGCCCGCCGGCACGACGTGCGGGTCACCCTCGCGCCGTCCCCGTACGGCGGGACCACCGCGGTGGTCCTGCTCTCCGGAGAGCTGCTGAGCGACGCGGTCGCCGACGACACGGACCACCGCGCGCCGCTGCCCGACCGCCCCTCGCCTCCGGCCCTGCTCAACGGCCCCGTCGACGGCCCGGTCGAGCTGGACGCCCCCGTCTCCGTACCCGGCCCGGACGAGCAGCAGGAGGCCCCGCCCTCCCGCCGCCGCCCCGAGGCTGACGTCCCGCTCCTGCCCCGCGCCGCGGCCCCGGTGGCCACCGACGTCCCCGGCGTCGGCCGCCACCGCGCACCGGACGGTGTCGACGACCCGACCGGGGAGGGCTCCGAACACGGCGCCCCCCGCGAGGACTCCCCGCTGACCCCGCTCCCGCAGCGCCGCCGCACCCCGGTCCTGATCGCCGAGAACGGCCGCCGACTGCACCAGGCGCCGGGCGCAGCGGACGAACCCGACCTTCCCGTGACCGGGCCCGTACCGGCGGCCCACCCCGCCGACGCCGCCACGGACGGCACCACGGCGGGTCTGCCCCGCCGGGTGAGGCAGGCCGGCCTCGCGCCGCAGCTGCGCCACGGTGCCCCGCCGCCCTCGGGCGGCTGGGACCCGGCGCCGGACGCCGACGCCGAGACGGTGCGTCAGCGGATGTCCTCGCTCCAGCGCGGCTGGGAGCGGGGGCGGGAGGAGATGGACAGCCGGTCACGGGAGAACCCGCCCGGTACCGACGGACGTGAGGGACGACAGCCATGACGGCACCGCAGACCGAACACGACAGGGGGCCCGGCCGCAGCGCGGAGCTCGACTGGCTGCTGGACGACCTCGTCTCACGGGTCGGCAGCATCCAGCACGCACTGGTGCTCTCCGGCGACGGGCTCGCCCGGGGCTCCTCGCAGGGCCTGGACCGCGAGGCCGGCGAACACCTGGCCGCGGTCGCCTCCGGCTTCCACAGCCTGGCCAAGGGCGTCGGCCGCCAATTCCAGGTCGGTTCGGTCCGGCAGACGATGGTCGAGCTGGAGGAGGCCTTCCTGTTCGTCGCGGCCTCCGGCTCGGGCAGCTGCCTGGCCGTCATGACCGGACCCGGCGCCGATGTCGGCCAGGTCGCCTACGAGATGACGCTGCTGGTGCGCCGGGTCGGCGACCACCTGGGCACGGCTCCTCGCCTCGGCGCGACCGACCCGGCGTGAGGCCGGCGGTGCGATGACCCAGGGTTGGTTCGACGAGGACGCGGGGCCGGTGGTGCGCCCCTACGCGATGACGCGTGGGCGCACCCGGGTCGCCGGGGGAGAGCGCCTCGACCTGATCGCCCTGGTGACGGCCCTCATCGGGGGCGGCCAGGAGCTGCCCGCCGACGCCACGCTCCCCGGCGGGCAGGGCCTCGCACCCGAGCACGGCGAGATCCTGTACCGCTGCCGGCGGGTGTCCGAGTCCGTCGCGGAGCTCGCGACCGGACTGGACCTCCCCGTGGGCGTGGTCCGGGTCCTCATCAGCGACCTGCTGGAGGCCGGCCTGGTCCGGGTCAGCCACCCGATACCGGCCGCTCAGCTACCGGACGAGAACATTCTGCGTGAGGTGATCGATGGTCTCCGGGCCCTCTGACATAGCAACGGCGGCCCCCGACCCACTGGCCCTGAAGATCCTGGTCGCGGGCGGCTTCGGAGTCGGCAAGACCACCCTGGTCGGCGCCGTCAGCGAGATCCGCTCGCTCCAGACCGAGGAGCGGCTCACCGAGGCGGGTCGGCCGGTGGACGACACCACCGGGGTCGCGGCCAAGCGCACCACCACGGTCGCCATGGACTTCGGCCGCATCACCATCAGCGACGCCCTGGTGCTGTACCTCTTCGGTACTCCCGGGCAGGAGCGCTTCTGGTTCCTCTGGGACGAGTTGGCCAACGGTGCGATCGGTGCGGTGGTGCTCGCCGACACCAGACGACTGGCCGACAGCTTCGCCGCCATCGACTTCTTCGAGAGCCGCGGACTGCCGTTCGCCGTCGGGGTCAACTGCTTCGAGGGGGCCGAACGCTACCCGCCCGAGGCGGTACGGGCCGCGCTCGACCTCGATCCCGACATCCCGGTGGTGCTGTGCGACGCCCGGGTGCGCTCCTCGGCGAGGGAGGCGCTGATCGCCGTGGTCGAGCACGCCCTGCGGCGGTCGGCCGCGGCGCGCAGCGCCATGACCTGACGCCGGGGCCGCCGCTCGGCGCGCCGTCCCGCCACCCGGGTGGCGGGACGGCGCAGCGGTCACCCACCCTGGTGCGGTCGGACGTGACGTGGCAGTGTCGCGCTGGACCGCGTCACGCGCACACCCCCGCACGTGCGCGGGGCCACGCACACGACGCGTATCTCACCGGGAGCCGACCATGACCACGACATCCGCCGACACCCCCGCCGCGCCCGAGCCGCTGTGGCGGCCGTCCCCGGAGCGGGTCGAGGCGGCCCACCTGACCCGGTTCCACCGGTTCGCCGCCGAGGCGCTCGGCGCCCCGGCGCCGTCCGGGGCGGGCCCCGCCGGCGACTACGCGGCGCTCCACCGGTGGTCGGTCGCGGAACCCGAGCGGTTCTGGGAGGCCGTGACGCGCTGGTTCGACGTCTCCCTGGGCGACGGGCCGGACCGTGTCCTCGCCGACGCCGCCATGCCCGGGGCGCGCTGGTTCCCCGGAGCCACCGTCAACTACGCCGCGCACGCGCTGCGGTGGGCCGACGACCCGGCGCGCGCGGAGGAACCGGCGCTGCTCGCCGTGGACGAGGGGCAGCAGCCGCGTCCGATCGGCTGGCGGGAGCTCCGCGACCGGGTGGCGGTGCTCGCCCAGGAGATGCGCGGGCTCGGGGTGGCCCCCGGCGACCGGGTCAGCGGCTACCTGCCCAACATCCCCGAAGCGGTCGTCGCATTCCTGGCGACTGCCGCCGTGGGCGCGGTGTGGACCTCCTGCGCCCCGGACTTCGGGGCCCGCAGCGTGCTGGACCGGTTCCAGCAGGTCGAGCCGGTCCTGCTCTTCACCGTCGACGGCTACCGCTACGGCGGCAAGGAGCACGACCGCACGGCCACCGTCGCGGAGCTGCGGCGGGAACTGCCCACGCTCCGGGCGACCGTCCACATTCCGCTGCTGGGCACGGAGCCGCCCGCCGGGGCCCTGGCCTGGAACGACCTCACCACGCCCGGAGCCGCCCCGCCCGCGCCGGAGTACCGGCGCGTCCCCTTCGACCACCCGCTGTGGGTGCTGTACTCCTCGGGCACCACCGGCCTGCCGAAGGCGATCGTGCAGTCCCAGGGCGGGATTCTCGTGGAGCACCTGAAGCAGCTCGGCCTGCACTGCGACCTCGGGCCGGGCGACCGGTTGTTCTGGTACACCTCCACCGGCTGGATGATGTGGAACTTCCTCGTCTCCGGACTGCTGGTGGGCACCACCGTGGTCCTCTACGACGGCAGTCCGGCCTACCCCGCGACCGACGCCCAGTGGCGGATCGCGGAGCGCACGCGCGCGACGCTCTTCGGCACCTCCGCCGCCTACATCACCGCCTGCGCCAAGAAGGACGTGCACCCCGCCCGGGACATGGACCTCGGCGCGACCCGCTGCGTCGCCACCACGGGCTCCCCGCTGCCGCCGGACGGGTTCCGGTGGCTGCACGAGGAGGTCGGGGCCGACCTGTGGATCGCCTCCGTCAGCGGCGGAACCGACGTCTGCAGCTGCTTCGCCGGTGCCGTCCCCACGCTGCCGGTCCACGTCGGCGAGTTGCAGGCGCCGTGTCTGGGCACCGACCTCCAGGCGTGGGACCCGGCCGGGAAGCCACTGGTCGACGAGGTGGGCGAGCTGGTGGTGACCAACCCGATGCCGTCCATGCCGGTGCGGTTCTGGAACGACCCGGAGGACCGGCGCTACCGCGAGAGCTACTTCGAGAGCTATCCGGGGGTCTGGCGGCACGGCGACTGGATCACCGTCACCGGCCACGGGGGCGTGGTCATCCACGGGCGGTCGGACTCCACCCTGAACCGGCAGGGCGTCCGGATGGGCTCCGCCGACATCTACGAGGTGGTCGAACGGCTGCCGCAGGTGCAGGAGTCGCTGGTCGTGGGGGTCGAACTCCCGGACGGCGGCTACTGGATGCCGCTGTTCGTGCGGTTGGCCGCGGCGGCGGCCGACGACCAAGCCCTGCGCGCCGCGATCACCACCGCGCTGCGGACCGAGCTGTCACCGCGTCACGTGCCGGACGCGATCATCGTCGTACCGGGCATCCCCCACACCCTCACCGGCAAGCGGCTGGAGGTGCCGGTCAAGCGGCTCCTCCAGGGCACCGCGCTGGAGAAGGCCGTCAACCCCGGCTCCGTGGACGACGTGGCGCTGCTGGCGTCCTTCGCCGAACTGGGAGCCCGTAGGGCGGTGTCAGCCGGCGGCGACGAGGAACCGCGCGGGGCCGGGCGCGGCTGAACCGACCCCGGGACCCGGCCGGGCGAGCAGCCGGTTGCCCGGTCCCGGCGGGGTGTCCTCCGAACCACTCGGACAGTGACTGTCAGTGCTTGTCGTTACGCTGCGTGATGATTGTTGTCGAGGGCCACGGCCCACGGAGGAGGTCCCATGCAGCGGACACCGTCGTCGCGTCCGTCCGGCGGGCGCGTCACCGACGCCGCGAACTACCGCCGGCTGACCGTCAGCACCGTACTCGTCGCACCCGACGGGGTCCCCGGGGGCCCGGCCGGTCCCGAGGGGCACGGCAGGGAGCCGGCGGGCCCCGGCGGCGGCCCGGAAGCGCGCGCCGCCTACCTCCGCGGCCTCGAACGGCACCTGCGGGGGCTCGCCCGCCGCGGTGGACCCGTCCGCCTCGCCGCCTTCGACACCGGTGACTACCTCGACCACTGCCACCGCACCGGCGCCGACCCCGGCGCGCACGCCGTCCGCGCCGCCTACGCGGGGGAACGGGTGGCGGACACCGCCGCCGTCCCCTACCGGGGCCAGCCCGTCGACCGCGCCCTGGCCGAACTGGCCGCGGCGGAAGGCGCCCGCCGCACCTGGGAGCGGTGCGCCGACCTCCTGGCCGCCGCCGACCGCTGCCCGCGGTGCGGCGGCCCCGGAGCGGAGTGCGCGTTCCAGCAGGCCGCCGACACCGTCACCGAACTGCTCCGCCGCGCCGGCCCCGGCAGCCGGCTGGTCTGCACCCTCAGCGACACCCCGGAGGCGTTGAGCGCGGCGATGCGCCACGGCGACGACCCCGGACGACCGGAGACCGGCGGCGCCGCGTCATCGGAACCGAGGGGCGCCCGCCCCTCCCCGCTGGCGTGCCCCGAAGGCCTGCTCCTGTGCATGGTGCTCTCGGCCGCGCTCGCCACCGGCGGCGACGCCGGACTGCTGCTGCGGACCGTCCCCGCAACCCCGCCGCGGGAAATGCCCCCGCCGCAGGAACTGCGGGGGTGGGAGGTCCACGGCGGCAGGGTGCGGGCGCTGAGTGCCACCGAGGTCGCGGTCGCCTGTGCCGCGCCGGTCGACGCCCGAGAGGCATCGGGGAGCCCCGACCCGGTGGGCGCCGCGGTCGTGCACCGCACGGCGCTGGAACTGCCCGGGTACCGGTGCCGCCCGATGTGAGCGACGCCCGACTGGGCGGGGCGTCGGGGAGTCGCACCCCGGCGCCCCGCACCGGTCGCGGCCCTCAGCCGCCCAGGGCCGCC
>NZ_JAAVJB010000187.1 GCF_012034385.1 Streptomyces spiramenti | reverse complement strand
GCCGGTCCGGCGGGCACCACCCCGCCCCGGCAGTGAGCCGCCGGGCCCCGGCCCTGCCGCGCCGCCGCTTCCCCATCAGCGCACCTCGTCCCTGGAGCCCACCATGACCACAGCGCTCACCCCCGCCGCTCCCGCGGCGGCCCCGACCGCGCCGATCCGGAGCACGGCGGCGACCGCCCCGGCGCCGCCGGACCCGCCGGCGCCCCCCGCCGACACCGAGGTGTTCGACCGCGGTGAGTCGCGGGTCCGCCTGTACTGCCGCACCTTCCCCGTCGTCCTGCGGCGCGCCAAGGGAGCGAGGCTGTTCGCCGAGGACGGACGGGTCTTCACGGACTTCTTCTGCGGCGCCGGGTCGTTGAACTACGGCCACAACAACGACGTGCTCAAGGCGGGGCTCGCCGCCTACGTGGCCGCGGACGGCGTGGCGCACGGCCTGGACATGTACACCGTCGCCAAGCGGGAGTTCCTGACCGCCTTCCGCACCCACGTCCTGGAGCCGCGCGGTCTGGACTACACCGCGCAGTTCCCCGGCCCCACCGGCACCGACGCGGTCGAGGCGGCCCTGAAGGTCGCGCGCAAGGCCACCGGACGCAGCGGGGTCATCGCGTTCTCCGGCGGATTCCACGGGATGTCCCGCGGCTCACTGGCGGTGACGGGCAGCGGGCGCGCCCGTCGGGCGGGCGGGGTGCACGGGCAGGACCCCGTCACCTTCGTACCGTTCGAGGACGGCCCCGGCGGGCCGTTCGACTCGGTGGGGCTGATCGAGCGCCTGCTGGACGACCCCTCCTCGGGGGTCGAGACGCCCGCCGCGGTGATCGTCGAGCCGGTGCAGATGGAGGGCGGTGTGCGTCCGGCCTCCGCGGCCTGGCTGCGGAGGCTGCGCGAGGCCACGGAGCGGCGCGGCATCCTGCTCATCTGCGACGAGATCCAGTCGGGCTGCGGTCGCACCGGTGACTTCTTCGCCTTCGAGGAGTCCGGGATCGTGCCGGACGTGGTGACCGTCTCCAAGTCGCTCAGCGGCTACGGACTCCCGATGTCGCTGACGCTGTTCCGTCCCGAACTGGACGTGTGGGAGCCGGGGGAGCACACCGGCACCTTCCGCGGCAACCAGCTGGCGTTCGTCACTGCGACGGCGGCGGCCGGGCTGTGGTCGGACGAGGCGTTCCACCGCGTCCGGGCGGGGACCGCGCGGACGCTCACGGAGTTCGGCGCCGAGGTGGCCGGCCGCGACCCGGCGGTCCGCGTCCGGGGCCGCGGCGCGGTGCTCGGCATCGACCTCGCGGGGAGCGGCGGCGGCGCGCGGGCCGCGCACATCCAGCGGTACGCCTTCGACCACGGGCTGATCGTCGAACTCGCCGGACGCGAGGACGAGGTCCTGAAGGTCATGCCCCCGCTGACGATCGATCCGGCCGAACTGGCCGACGGCATCGGCGTCCTGCGCGCCGCGCTGCTGGACCGGACCTGAGAGAGAAGGGGACCATGCCACAGTCAACGCAGTCACGGCCCGCGGGGGCGCTCCCCGGCCGTTCCGGATCCGCCCGGCCTCGGCCGGAGCGGCGCCATCTGATCTCGATCGACGACCTCTCCGGCGCCGAGCTGCGCCATCTGGCGGCGCGCGGCGCGGAGTTCGCCGCGGGGGCCGAGGCCGACGGCCTGCGGGGCCAGGTCGTGGGGGTGCTGTTCCGCAAGACCTCCACCCGCACCCGCACCGCGTTCTCCGCGGGTGCGCTGCGGCTGGGCGGCGGGGTGGTGACCTACGGCCCCGGCGACCTGCAGGAGAACACCGGCGAGGAGGTGTCCGACACCGCCGCCGTCCTCTCCCGGGTGCTGGACGTCCTGGTGGCGCGCACCGCGGGGCCGGAGAGCGAGCTGCGGGCGTACGCGGCGCAGCGGCGTATGGCGGTGGTGAACGCGATGAGCGCCACCGAGCATCCGACGCAGGCGCTGGCGGACCTCACGACGCTGCTGCGGCGGTTCGGTCGGATCGAGGACCTGCACGTGGTCTACGTGGGCGAGGGCAACAACACCGCCACCGCCCTGACGCTGGCGCTGGCGCGTTTCCGCGGGGTGCGACTGACGCTGCGGACCCCGCCGGGGTACGGGGTGCCGGCCGACTACCTGGAGCGGGCCGCGGTGTACACGGCGCGCAGCGGCGCGGTGGTCGAGCAGCGCCACGACATGGCGGAGCTGCCCGAGGCCGACGTGGTGTACACGACGCGCTGGCAGACGACGGGGACGGCGAAGCCCACCGCGGATTGGCGGGAGGCGTTCGCGCCGTTCCAGGTGCGCGAGGAGACGCTGGCCGCCGCCGGGGACGCGGTGTTCATGCACGACCTGCCGGCCCATCGCGGCGAGGAGGTCACCGGCGACGTGCTGGACGGACCCGCCTCGATCGCCTTCGACCAGGCGGAGAACAAGTTCCACAGCGCACGCGCCGTTCTGGAGTGGTGCGCCGACCCGACCGCCGAGAGGAACTGAGCCATGAGCGCGGAAGATCGTCAGGACGTCAGGCTTCCGGGTGGTCGGTGGCGGTTGTGGGAGCAGTTCTCGTTGCGTGGCCCGGGGTTCCCCGTGGACGGCGTCAAGGAACTCGCACCCGCAGAACTCGCCCTCCACGCCGAGAAGTTCGACCACACCCACCCCCTGAACGGCCCCGACTGGGACACCTTCGAAACCACCTTCGCCGACACCGCCGCACAGACCGCCCGCAAACTCCAGGCCTTCGCCGCCACCGACGACTTCACCACCGCCCTCGCCTGGCAGAACCGCACCGTCCTGCGCACCGGCATCCGCCCCTTCCTCGACCGCACCCCCACCCCCACCAACCGCTCCTCCATGCCCCGCCAACGCGAAGAACTCGTCGCCCACTACCGCCAACGCTTCTGCGTCAAGAACGACACCATCGGCTTCTTCGGCCCCGTCGGCTGGGGCACCATCAACCCCACCACCACCGGCATCCACACCCACCACGGAACCGGCCTCACCAGCAACACCACCACCTTCTTCTCCAGCTGGTCCATCGACGCCCTCGCCAAAACCCTCACCACCCACCCCGGCCTCATGGACTGGATCCCCCCACGCCGCACCCCCTTCGCCCGCATCACCCACCACCCCACCCACACCACCGTCACCATCCCCGGACGACCCCCCAAAACCGTCCCACCCCACCTCACACCACTCCTCACCCACATCAACGGCACCACCACCCCCCACCAACTCGCCGAAACCACCCACACCACCCTCGACCAAACCCGCCAACACCTCACCGAACTCACCCGACACCGCTGGATCACCTGGCGCCTCGACATCCCCTCCGGCCCCCACCCCGAACACCAACTCCGCACCATCCTCAACCGCATCCACGACCCCCACCTCCGCAACCACACCCTCACCCACCTCAACACCCTCGAAACCCAACGCACCACCGTCCACAACGCCGACCGCAACCCCCACCACCTCACCCAAGCCCTCCACACCCTCGAAACCCACTTCACCGACATCACCCACACCGCATCCCAACGCAACAAAAGCACCCGCACCGCACCCAACCGCTCACTCCTCTACACCGACACCCGCCGCTCCACCACCGCCACCATCGGCCACACCATCCTCGACGCGATGGCCACCCTCGACCCGCTCCTGCACAGCGCGGCCTGGCTGATGGCCGAGCTGGCGACCGTCGTGCGGCGGCAGGCGGACGAGGTCTTCGACCGGCTCGCGGCGACGGCCGACGACGAGGTCGACCTCGGAGCGTTCTGGCTGGCATGCATGCCGGTGCTGCACGGCGGCGCACGGACGGCCGCCGACGAGGTGGCCGCGGAGTTCCGCCGGCGGTGGGCGCGTCTGCTGCCGCTCCCGACCGGGACGCGACGGGTGCGGATCGACGGGAGCGATCTGGCCGCGGGTGTCGCGGCCGAGTTCCCCGCGGCGGCCCCCGGATGGACGGCGGCGCGCTACGTCAGCCCGGACGTCCTCGTCGTCGCCGACAGCACCGACGCCGTGGCCCGCGGCGACTTCTCCCTCGTCCTCGGCGAGATGCACCTGGCGACCAACACGATGGCGGCCTCGCTCTTCGTCAGCCAACATCCGGATCCCGCCCAGCTGTTCGCCATGACCGACCGAGACCACCCCACTCCCCGACTGCTGCCGATGCTGCCCAAGGAGCATTCCTCCCGACTCTCGGTGCGGGTGCAGAACGTGCTGGTGCGACCCGAGGACTACCTGGTGGCGCTGCGCGACCAGACGGCCGACCCCTACCGGCCGCGGACGGTCCTCAGTGCCGACGCCTCGGTGGTACGGCGCGGCGGCCGGCTGCTCACGGTGCTGCCCGACGGTGCGGAGTTCGACGTCCTCGACGTCTTCGGCCATGTGCTGACGACCCTCGCCATGGACCTGTTCCGCCTCTTCCCCGAGGCGGACCACGTGCCGCGGGTGACGATCGACCGGATGACCGTCCAGCGCGAGTCCTGGCGCTTCACCGGCGACGACCTCGACTTCGCCGACGAGAAGAACGAAGCACGCCGCTGGATCCGCGCACGCAACTGGCGCACCCGACACGACCTCCCCCGCTACGCCTTCATCGTCTCCCCCACCGAACCCCGCCCCTTCTACGTCGACTTCGACGCCCCCGTCTACATCAACATCCTCGCCAAAGCCGCACGACGCCTCGCACGCAACAACCCCGGCGCCACCCTCACCCTCACCGAAATGCTCCCCACCCCCGACCAGACCTGGCTCACCGACGAACACCACAACACCTACACCTCCGAACTCCGCTTCGTCGCCGTCGACCAGGAGCGGACGGAGCTCCCGCCCGGCTGAGGAGCCCACCCCGCACATCCCGGACGCCGCCGGCCCCGACCAGGGCCGGCGGCTTCGGCGCGCCCGGGTCGGTCCGTCGGTGCCGCGTCAACGCCGTGTCCACGCGGCGCCCCCGTCGAAGAGGGCACGAGGGCCACGCGGACGCGGCGGTGGCCCCGGACCTTCCGGTCCGGGGCCACCGCCGCTCGCTGCCCGTCCGGGCGCGGGTGTCAGGCCAGCAGCCGGTCCAACGTGACCGCGAGGGTGTCCACGTGCGGCTTCCGCATGACGCCGAAGTGGTCACCGGGTACCCGGTGGACCTCCAGCGTGCCCGTCAGCTCCCGCCACCGCGCCACGTAGCCGCGGAAGTCCTGCCCGGACGCGACCTCGTGCTCGCCGTCGACGAGTTCGTCACTGGCGATCAGGTGCAGGGTGCCGGGGTAGTAGCGGTGGCGGTAGGTCAGGGTCATCTCCATGACCTCGCGCCAGATCAGCGCGGAGGGCAACCAGACCGCCGCCCCGCTCTCCTCGGGCAGCGTGATGCCCGTCTCCGGGTCGGCGTCGTCCACCAGGTGTTCCAGCAGGCGCAGGATCTCCGCACGCAGCGCGGTGACGTCGCCGGGGTCGGCGGCGGCCTCCCGCCGCTCCAGCTCCGACAGCAGTTCGGTGCACCGTTCGATGAGGCGGAACTCCTCCCACAGGCCCTCCCGGTCGTGGCTGTCCAGCCCGGGGTCGAGCAGGACGAACGTCACCTCCTCGCCGTCCGCCCGCAGCCGGTCCGCGAGTTCGGCGGTGATGCCGCTGCCTCCGCACCAGCCCAGCAGTCGGTAGGGCCCCTGGGGCCGGGCCCGCCGGATCTCCCCGAGGTACCGGGAGGCCATCTCGGCCGCGGTCGGGACGGGTTCGCCGGGCCCGGCCTGGAGGCCGGGCCACTCCAGCGCGGCCACCGGCTGCTCCGGGTGCAGGTGCGGCACCAGCCGCCGGTACCAGTGGGCGCTGCCGCCACCCGGGTGCACGCAGAACAGCGGCGCCCGGTCGCCCTGCTCCCGCAGCCACATCAGGGCGGGGGCGGTGGCGCCCGCGGGGGTTCCGCGCTCGGCCACCGCCGCGACCGCCTCCAGGGTCTGGTGCTCCACGAAGGCGCGGACCGTCAACTGGAGCCCGTGCCGCTCCCGCAGCAGCGCCACCGCGCGCAGGATGAGCAGGGAGTGGCCGCCCAGCAGGAAGAAGTCGTCGTCCACGCCGACGCGTTCCCGGCCGAGCACCTCGCACCACACCTGCGCCATCGCCCGCTCGGCGGCGGTGCGGGGCGCCCGGTGGGCGTCGCCGGCGTCGGTGCGGTCGGGCGCGGGCAGGGCCGCGCGGTCGACCTTGCCGTTGCCGTTGAGCGGCAGCGAGGGCAGCTCGACCCAGGCGGTCGGGACGAGGAACGCCGGCACCCGGGTGCGGAGCGCGGCGCGCAGCGCGGCGCGGTCCAGGGCGTCGGCGTCGGGGCGTCCCACCACGTAGCCCACGAGTTCCTTGTCGCCGTCGGCCCCGGTACGGCAGACGGCGGCTGCCGCCGCCGAGACGCCGGGCAGGGCGGCGAGCGCCGACTCGACCTCGCCGAGCTCGATGCGGTGGCCCCGCACCTTGACCTGGTGGTCGCGACGGCCGAGGAAGTGGAGTGTGCCGTCGGGGTCCTGACGGACGGTGTCGCCGGTGCGGTAGAGCCGGCCGCCGGGGGTGGTGCCGGTGGGGTCGGGGACGAAGCGTTCCGCGGTCAGCTCCGGGCGCCCGTGGTAGCCGCGGGCCACACCGGGTCCGCCGAGCAGCAGCTCGCCCGCGACGCCGTGGGGCACCGGGTTCATTCCGGGGTCCACCACCAGGGCAGTGGTCCTGGCGATCGGAGGGCCGATCGGCACGGCGCCGCCCGCGGGGTCGGGGGTGGCGTCGTGGTGGGCGGTGGCGAAGGTGGTGCACTCGGTCGGCCCGTACATGTTGCTCACCGCGACGCCGTGGGCCCGTGCCTCCCGCAGGTGGGACGGGGAGAGGACGTCGCCACCGGTGAGGATCGAGCGCGGGGCGGCCAGCGCCTCCGGGCGGCGTTCGGTCATCAGGTGGAAGAGGCTGGTGGTCAGGAAGGCGACGGTGACACCGTTCGCGGTCAGCAGTTCGGCGAGGGTGTCGGTGGTGGGGGTGCCCGGCGGGCACAGGACGAGGCGCCCGCCGCATGCCAGGGCCGCCCACAGCTCGAAGGTGGAGGCGTCGAAGGCGAGGGGTGAGACCACCAGTACCGCGTCGTCCGGCCCCAGGCGGGCGTGGTTCTCGTCGTGGACGAGGCGGACGATGTTCCGGTGGGTGATCTGGACGCCCTTGGGCCGGCCGGTGGAACCCGAGGTGTAGATGAGGCAGGCCGCGGAGTCGGGCGAAGCGACGCGCGGCAGCGGCTCGCCCGTCGCGTGGGCACCGCTCTCGCGGATGTCGCGCTCGGCGTCCTCCAGCAGGAGGCGCTCCGGGCCGCCCGCGCCTGCCAGGCGGTCCACCAGGGCGGCGCGGGTCACCAGCAGTGAGGCGCCGGAGTCCTCCAGCAGGTAGCGGACGCGGTCCTGGGGGTAGTCGGGATCGACGGCGAGGTAGGTGCCACCGGCCAGCATGACGCCGAGCAGGGCGACGACGGTCTCGGGACCGCGCTCCAGGCAGACGGCGACGGGGGTCTCGGCGCGCACTCCGCGGCGGCGCAGCAGTCGGGCGAACGCCTCGGCGCGTCGGCCGAGTTCTTCGTGGGTGACCTCGGCGCCGTCAGCGGTGAGCGCCACCGCTCCCGGCTTTCCGGCGCGCAGGACCAGTTCGGGCACGGTGAGTTCGGGGAGCGGGTCGGCCACCGCCGCCGGCCGCGCGGGCGCCGTCAGCTCCTGGGGGCGGAACCGCCGCGGGTCGGCGTCCGGGGTCCGGGCCATGGCACGCAGCACCCGGAGGAACACCGCGGCGAACGCCTCCAGGCGGGACCGGTCGGCCCAGCCGGGGCGGCAGGTGATCCGCAGGTCGCCGGGGAAGGTCCACACGTCGAGGGTGAACTCGTTGGGGCTGCTGTCGGTGACCTCGTCGGGCGCGGCGCCCGACTGGTCGAGCACGTGGAAGTCGAGGTAGCCGAAGACCACGTCGACCAGTGGGATGCCCTCGCCCCACTCCCGCTGCATGGCGGGCAGGGGGTAGCGGCGGTGCGGCCAGACCGCCGCCTCCTCGGCGAAGACGGCGCGCAGCAGCTCCCGCCAGCTCGGGGCGTCGAGGTCCACCGCGAACGGCACGGTGTTGAGGTACATGCCGCGGGTGTCGTCGCCGTCGGGCAGTTCGGGACGGCCGTTGCAGACGGCGCCCGCGAGGAAGCGGCGTTGGCCGCAGAGGGCGCCGAGGGTGGCGAGGTGCGCGGTGTACAGGACGGTCTTCAGCGAGGTCCCGGTGGCGGAGGCCAGTTCCCGCAGTTCGGGGGCGAGGTCGTGCCAGGGCGCCCGCACCTCGTGGGCGGGGCCGTCTCGTTCGGCGGGCGCGGTGGCGGCGGGCAGCTCCAGCCGGGGGTAGTCGGTCAGCCGGCCGCGCCAGAAGGCGCGGTCGTCGTCGGAGGCCAGTGACGCCAGCTCCCGTGCGACGAAGTCGGCGTAGCGCGCCCGGGGCGGCGGGTCGACCGGGTGGTCCGGCCGCTCGCGGAGCGCGCCGTACCCGGCGCGGATCTCCTGGATCACCGAGTGGTGGCTCCAGCCGTCGAGGACGGCGTGGCACTCGGTATGGGTGAGCGTCCAGGCCCGGTCGCCGGTGCGGTGGACGTGGTAGCGGACCAGGGGCGCGGTGGCGAGGTCGAACGGGGTGCCGGCCTCGGCGGCGCGGTGGGAGCCGATGGCGTCGCGCTGCTCCCGCGGGGACAGGGGCCGCAGGTCGGTGACGCCCACGGTGACCGGCGCCTCGCGGTGGACGAGTTGCAGGGGGCGGGCGTAACCGGTGAGCTCGAAGGAGGTCCGCAGGATCTCGTGGCGGGCGACGGTACGGTCGATCGCGGCGCGGAGGGCCGTCTCGGAGAAGGGCCCGTCGTCGGTGAAGTGGAAGCTGCTGACGTTCAGGTAGGAGTTGGCGCCCGGATCGGCAAGCAGCTCGTAGACCATGCCGGCCTGCACCTCGCCCATGGGGTAGGCGTCGGCGAGTCCGTCGGGCAGGGCCGACCGTTCGTCCGCCGTGAGCAGCGCGAACGGTTCGACGAGCGCGGCGCCCGGGGTGTCGTCGCTCATGACGGCCACCGTGGCCAGTTCGGCGACGGTGGGATGGGTGAAGAGGTGCTGGACGGAGAGGGCCACTCCGCGGCCGGCCAGCGCGCCGACGGCGCGGATGGCGCGGATCGAGTCGCCGCCGAGGTCGAAGAAGCGGTCGGTCACCCCGATCCGCGCCAGGTCCAGGGCGTGCGCCAGTTCCTCCGCGAGCACCTCTTCGACGGGGGTGCGGGGGGCGACGTGACCGGCGGTCGCCTGCGCGCCCGCGCGGTCGGGCGCCGGCAGCGCGCGGCGGTCGGTCTTGCCGCTGGGGGACAGCGGGAGGCGCGTCAGGACGACCCAGTCGGCGGGGACCATCGCCTCGGGGAGCCGCTCGCGCAACCAGGCTCGGACGGCGGCGGGGTCGGGGTCCGCCCCCGTGTCCGCCTCGGGGACCAGGTAGGCGGCGAGTCGGCCGTCGCGGACGGCCGCGGCGGCGTCCCCGACACACGGGTGCTCGCGCAACCGCGCCTCCACCTCGCCGAGCTCGATGCGCTGTCCGCGGATCTTGACCTGGTCGTCCAGCCGCCCCAGGTAGTCGATGCTGCCGTCGGGCAGCCACCGCGCCAGGTCGCCGGTGCGGTAGAGCCGGCCGCCGGCCGGGCCGAAGGGGTCGGGCACGAACCGGTCGGCGGTCAGGTCGGGCCGCCCCAGGTAACCGCGGGCCAGTTGCACGCCGCCGAGGAGGAGTTCGCCCGGCACGCCGACGGGGACGGGGCGCAGGGCGTCGTCCACGACGTGGGCGCGGGTGTTGGCGATGGGGCGGCCGATGGTGACGCGCCGGCCCGGGGCGCAGGGCGTGCCGGTGACGTCCACGGCCGCCTCCGTCGGCCCGTAGAGGTTGTAGGGGGCGACGGGGAACCGGCGGGCGGCGTCCGCGACGAGGTCGCCGGGAAGCGCCTCACCGCTGCACAGCAGGTGGCGGACCGAGGTGAGCGGCGCGTCCTCCCGGGCCGGGGTGGTGCAGAAGGCACGCAGCATCGACGGCACGAAGTGGAGGGTGGTGATCCCCTCGGAAGCGATGACCTCGGCGAGGTGGGCCGGGTCGCGGTGGCCCCCGGGCCGCGCCATCACCAGGGCGGCGCCCGCGGTCAGCGGCCAGAAGAGTTCCCAGACGGAGACGTCGAAGCCGATGGGTGTCTTCTGGAGCACACGGTCGCCGGCGCCGATGGCGAACTCGTCCTGCATCCAGCGCAGCCGGTTGACGATGGCGCGGTGCTCGATCACCACGCCCTTGGGTCGGCCGGTGGAACCGGAGGTGTAGATGAGGTAGGCGGCGTCGCCCTCGCCCGCCTCCGGGTGCGCGGGGCCGCCGTGCGCGGCGGTTCGGGCGCCGGCCCCGGGGCCGGCGGGCGTCCCGGCGT
>NZ_JAAVJB010000186.1 GCF_012034385.1 Streptomyces spiramenti | reverse complement strand
CGCCCCCGGGCGTCGGTCGCTGCTCGGCACCGCCGCCCCGCCAGGGCGGCCCAATCCACCCGCTGCTCCCGGCCCTGCGGGGCAGGCCGGCCCGAACGCGGCGGGCGCCTCGGGTGCGCCGACGGCTCAGGAGCCACCGGCGCCCGCCGGGTGGCCGTTGCAGCAGTCCGCGCCGCAGCCGGGATCGCTGGGTTACACGGCGTCAGTCGAGCTCTCCTCGGACCGCCTCCTCCAGGAGAGGGGCCGCAACAAGCAGCGTTCACAGCCGGCGAGTCGGCCCAGCTCGCGGTTCAAGTTCGGGGCGAAGGCCGCCGAGGCGGAGCGGCAGCAGAAGCTGCAGCTCATCCGCACGCCCGTCCTGTCCTGCTACCGGATCGCCGTGATCAGCCTCAAGGGCGGCGTCGGGAAGACCACGACCACGACCGCGCTCGGCGCGACGCTCTCCTCCGAGCGGCAGGACAAGGTCATCGCCATCGACGCCAACCCGGACGCCGGCACGCTGGGCCGCCGGGTGCGCCGGGAGACGGGTGCGACCATCCGTGACCTGGTCAGCGCGATCCCGTACCTCAACAGCTACATGGACATCCGCCGGTTCACCTCGCAGGCCCCGTCGGGGTTGGAGATCCTCGCCAACGACGTGGACCCCGCGGTGTCGACGACCTTCAACGACGAGGACTACCGGCAGGTCATCGACGTGCTGGGGAAGCAGTACCCGATCATCCTCACCGACTCGGGCACCGGTCTGCTCTACAGCGCCATGCGGGGCGTCCTGGATCTCGCGGATCAGCTCATCATCGTCTCCACCCCGTCCGTCGACGGGGCCAGCAGTGCGTCCACGACGCTGGACTGGCTGTCCGCCCACGGCTACGGCGACCTCGTGCAGCGCAGTGTCACCGTGATCTCCGGAGTGCGCGAGACGGGGCGGATGGTGAAGGTCGAGGACATCGTGGCGCACTTCCGCACCCGGTGCCGAGGTGTCGTGGTCGCCCCGTTCGACGAGCACCTCTCGGCGGGCGCCGAGTTGGACCTGGATCTCATGCGCCCGCGGACGCGACAGGCGTACTTCGACCTGGCCGCGTTGATCGCGGAGGACTTCACCCGAGCTCAGCAGGAACAGGGGCTGTGGACGCCCGACGGGTCGATGCCGCCCCACATGGCGCCGCCGCTGCCCGGTGGTGGTGCCCCGGGAGGTGGCGCGGCGTACGGCTACCCGCAGGGTGGGCAGCCCGGCTACGGCTATCCGCCGTCGGATGCCGGTTACGGCTACCCGCCCCAGCAGCCGGGCGGGTACGGTCAGCCGCCGCAGGCCGGTCCGGGGTGGCAGCGGCCCCCCGGGCGGTGATCCGGCCGGTCGGGCCCGACCACTGACCCGGCCGCCCCGCCCCGTACCGCCTCGCGCGGTGGGGTGGGCGGCCGGGTCTCTCGTTCCCGGGCCAACCGCCCGCACAGGGCGGGGCGGTAGGCCGTGGTGCGACGTCTCAGCCGGCGTCGACGGCGACGGTGGGGGCCGTGCCGGCGGTCAGTTCCCGGCTGCGCTCCACGTCGCCGGCCATCCGCTCGATGAACGCGTCGAGCGAGGAGAAGGTCTCCTGTCCCCGCAAGCGGGCCAGGAAGTCGACGGCGACGTGATCGCCGTAGAGGTCGAGGTCGTCGCGGTCGAGGGCGTAGGCCTCGACGGTGCGGCTCTTCCCGTCGAACTGCGGGTTGGTGCCTACCGAGACCGCCGCCGGCAGCGACTGCTCGCCGATCGTGAGCCAGCCGGCGTAGACGCCGTCGGCGGGGACCGCGGAGTAGGCGACGGTGTCGAGATTGGCCGTCGGGTAGCCCAGGTCACGGCCGCGCCGTGCCCCGTGCACCACGGTCCCCTCGACCCGGTGGGGGCGTCCGAGCATGTCGGCGGCGGCGGCGACCTCGCCCTGGCCGACGAGGCGCCGCACCGACGATGAGGAGTACCGGTCCGGCTCCGGAGCGGGGGTACCGTCCGGGTGGCGGCTCGCCCCGGGCGTGTAGAAGTCCACGACCTCGACGTCGAAGTCGTGGGCCGCTCCGAGTTCCCGGAGGGTCTCGACGGTCCCGGCGGCGCGGTGGCCGAAGCGGAAGTTCGGGCCCTCGACCACGGTGCGCGCGTGGAGCGTCCCGGCCAGTACCCGCTCGACGAACGCCTCGGGCGAGAGCTGCGAGAACTCGGTGGTGAACGGCAGGACCAGCACGGCGTCCACCCCCAGCTCGCCCATCAACCGGGCCCGGTGCGCGTGGGTGGTGAGCAGCGGTGGGTGGCTCCCCGGGCGCACGACCTCCTTGGGGTGGGGGTCGAAGGTGACCACCACGGCGGGGACGCCCAGTTCGCGGGCGCGCTCCACCGCTCGGCCGATGATGAGCTGATGTCCTCGATGGACCCCGTCGTAGGAGCCGATCGTGACGACGCTCCGCCCCCAGTCCCCCGGGATGTCCGCCAAATCGCCCCAGCGTCGCACCGGTATCTCCTCGTCGTCTCCCGGACTACTGCCGCGTCAAAAGTACCGGCCGCCCGGCGCCTCGACACGGCGGGGACCGGTGTGCGGGGGAACGCTCCCGTGCACGGGCAGTCCGGTGCCCTCCTGAGCAGGGCCGTCGGCCGCGCCGGCGGGACCGTCCGCCGGGTGGGCGAACGGCGTCCCGACGCCGTCGACCGGTGCGGCGAAGGGTGCGCCGGCGGAGCGCGGACGCCCCGGCCCACGCTCCGCGGCGAGCCGTTCCGCCTGCGGCGCGTCGGGCGGACGGGGCGACGGCAGCGCCGTGGCCGCGCGACGGCTCGCGTTCGTCGCGTCCCCGGCGCTGTCCGGCGCCGCCGTCTCGCCGTGGCGTGCACGGGGCGGGACAGCCGGACCCTGCCGGGGGTGGACGAGCAGGCGGCCCAGGTACGCGGCGTAGGGGTCGCCCGCCTCCGCGAGTGATCGGGCCACGATCGCCCGGGTGGCGCGGGGCGCGGTGCGTGCCAGGCGCTCGACGAGGTACGTCAGGGTGCCGCGGCTCCCGTTGCCCTGGTCGAGCCGGGCTCGAACGAACGCGGCGACGGTCTCCGCCGCGTGGGGCGCCGACAGGGTCGCGAACTCGGCGACGACCGCAGCGACGGGACGGGCGAGGGCGGGGGTGTCGATCGTCGCCAGCGTGCCGAGGATGACGGCGACGGCGACCGGGTCGGCCTGGGAGCGCCTCAGCTGGCGCCGGAACGCCGCCAACACCCCCCTCGGGTCGCTGAGCGCGGCGTGCGCGGTCGCCGCGGCGAGGAGTCGGTCGCCGCGGCGCCCGTGGGCTCCGCCGGCGAGGTGGGCCAGAGCTCCGGGCAGGTACTCGGTCCGGGTCGCGTGGTCGCCGACGAGAAGGCGGTACGCGGGGCCGTGGAGTTCCGGTTCCCGGGTCCGGCGCAGCAGGGTTCGCGCGGCCCGGCGCAGGTGCTCCCGCGCGGTCGGCTCAGAGCCTGCCGGCGCACCGTCCAGACAGCCGAGGTGGGTCGCGGCTGCCGCACGGCGGTGCGGAAGCGGGTCCTCCGCCCACCGGGAGACCACCGGGCAGAGGGCGGCGGGCTCGCGTCGGGCAAGCTCCGCCAGCAGCTCATGGGCGTGCGGGTGTGCGGCGTCCACCAGGGCTTCGGCGAAAGCGCCGGGGTCGATCGTCCGCCGGCTCGTGAGCAGGTGGCGTGCGACGTCCGCGACGGTGCGCGACGGGGCGCTCGCCCCGGTGCCGATGGGGCCGGCGGGCACGGGGAGCACGCGCTCGTCGTCGAGCCACCGGCACAGCGCACGCTGTGCGCCGCCGGTGTCCGTGGCCAGCAGTTCTGCGGCGGTGGCCGCGTACGGGTTCCGTTCGGGCGCCCTCCCGAGCGGGGCGACCGTCTGCGGCGCGCCCGACGGCGGCGCCGACGCGCGGTGGGGGCCGCCGGCCGGCAGCACGAGGCGCAGCAGGTCGATCCGGTCTCCGGTGGTCAGGCGCATGCGCCGCCAGAACGGGGCCGGGAAGTCGGCGGCGGAGGCCCGCCCCTCCCCCACCAGCGTGGCCAGTCTGCGGGCCGTGTCCAGCTGCCCCGTCGCGTCCGAGAGCCGCAGCAGGGTCTCCCCGAGCAGGTGGGCGCACCACCAGTGGGCGTCGCGGTCCGGCCCCTGGCTGTTCGACGAGCTCGCGCACGGGGCGGGCGACGCGCCGTGCGCGGGGGTACCGGAGCCGCCGGGGTACGAAGCGGTCGCCGCCCTCGCCTCGCGCCCGGCGAGGGCGACGACGAGCCGGCTCAACCGGCGCCGCAGGGCGTCGGCGCCGAGATCGTGGTCGAGTCTGAGCAGCGCGAACACCACGGGGCCGATCCGGTGACGGGGAATCGGCGGTGGGGCGGGCCCGGTGGCGCCCGGGTCGGGGGCCGCCAGCAGGGTGTCGAGAGTGGTGTCCAGGTCGAGATGGCGCCCCTGGAGCCAGTCGGCGAACTCCTCGTCCGCGAACCGGAATCCTGCTCCGGCCGGTACCAGTACCCCTGCGGCCAGTACCGCCTGCGCCCATCCGTCGGGTTCGGGGAACAGCGCCTCGAAAGCCGTGCGGGGCAGCACGACCGGCCCGAGGGAGCCGCGAGCCGCCTCGTGGAGGCGTCCCTGGGCCTGCGCGGCACGCCGCCGCAGGGCCGGCCCCCCTGTGGGCGAGGGGAGGCGCTCCGCGACCCGTAGCGAGACCAGGTCGAGGTGGGCGGCGAAGATCTGCTGCCGATCGGGGGCTCCCTGCCCCCGTCCCGTGCCGTGCTGAGCCGCGCGGACGTCGGCGAGCATGCGGAGCGAGAGCGGGTGGCGACGCTCGGCCGGGTCCAGGGCGGAGCCGATCCCGAGCGCCTCACGCACCCCTGCGGCCTGCACGGGTGGGAGGTCGCCGAGCCAGAGACACGGCGGCAGGGCGATCCCCGCTGCGGCGCCGGTCTCGGCGCCTCCGTGCGTGCTGTCGGTGGGGAAGTGCGGCCCGGCGTGCTCCCAGAACTCCGGGCGGCAGGCGACGGCGAGCCTGGCCCCGGCGGCCCGGAGCCAGGCGGCGGAGGCGGCGGCCCAGTGCGTGAGGTCGGGCGCGAGGGCGGTCGACATCTCCTCGGGGGCGTCGAGGACGACCAGCAGCGGGCGCCCCGCACGACGCGCCACACGGGCGAGCACGTCCGGATCGGGTGCCGTCCGCCCTGCCTCCCGCGGGGTCGGCAGGTCGGCGCGAAGGTCCGCTCGCCGTGGCTCCGTGTCCGCCGCACCGAGAACCCGGCGCAGCGCATCCCGGACGCTCCGGTCGTCCGCCTCCAGATCGGCGCCGCGCAGCCAGACCGTCGGGGCGCGGTGTTCGCCGCCGGCGCGGTGCGCCGCGTGGGCGGCCAGTACCGTGCTGCGCCCGGTGCCGGGTGCGCCCACCAGGGCGAGCACGGTGTGGTCGGAGGTGTCGAACTCACGGAGTTCGGCGGCGGCCTCGGGCCGTCGGATGGCGCCCGTCCCGGGGCCGGTCGGCGGGTGGCGGTGGGGCGGCACGGTGCGGGCGCACAGCGCGAGCGCCCCGGCGATGTTGAGGTCGGCTCCGTGCCCGGGTACGACCGCGGCGTTGCGCTCCAGTACGGCGGCGAGTGCTCCGCCGGGGCGTGCCTCCGCGGCCTCCGCCAACGGCACGGCGAACGCCCCGCCGTGCTCGCCGCTGTGCAGCGCCGTGCCGAGCACGGCGACCACGGCCCCGGTGTCGACGGCCAGGACCGGCCCGCCCGTCAGCTCGGCGTTGAGGCGGAGCCGCAGGCCTCGGGACTCGGTAACGTCCAGGTGCAGCACCCGGGGCAGGGGATGGAACCGGTCCGTCGCCGTGTAGGTCGCGGGGCCGGCGCCGATCACCGCCGTTTCGGTCCAGACGTCCAGCGGCAGGAGCAGCCGGTGCCGACGGCGCTCGGCCCGTGCCGAGCCGACGACGAGCGGGGCACGACCCGCCAGCCCCGGCGTCCTGACGAGTGCCAGGTTCCACTCCGGCAGTGGGGTGATCTCCGTCGCGGAGACCACCCAGGGTGTGCCACCGGGCGGGTGCACCACGACGCGGGCAAGGCCGTCGACCGCCTCATGGCTGGTGATGACGGTGCCCTGGTCGTCGGCGAGGAACCCCCTGCCCCGGGGGCGTCCGGCGAGGTCGCGGAGTGCCGGCAGCACGGGGCCGTCGGGGCGGGGCTCATCCAAGGTCGTCGCCTCCCTGCGGGACGGGTACCGCGAGGTTCTGCCCAGAGGCGACGGTGCTGCCCGTCGTTCACCACAGCGCGGCGGCACGCGCCGCGTACCGAGCCGTTCACGCTCCCTCGAACGGGTGGGGATCGCCCCGCACGGGGCGGCTCGACGGAGGGATGATCACACCGGTGACCGGCCGGCGAAGCGCCCCGCCGGGCGCACGGGGCCCGGCGTGCAGAGCACGGGATCCACGCGACGGGCAGCACGGCGCGGGGCCCCACGCACCGCGGGTGGCGCCATGCCCGGCGGTCGCGACGGGCCACCGACGGGAGAGGCACCATGACGACGGCCAGCGGCACGGCGCAGTCGAACAGCGGGGGCTCCCCCGCACGCCAAGGGGGCCCGGGGTGACGGTCGTGCCGTCACCCCGGGCCCCGCCCGATCGATGGACGAGGGGAGTCGCGGCTCGGACAACCCCGCCCTGCCGCCGCCCCACCCCGCCCCGTCAGCCCTCGGGCCTCGCGAGGACGGCGAGAATGCGCGCCCGGTGGCCGTCCCGCTCCACCAGCGCGACCAGGCTGCCGTCGCCGCTCAGCGCGGCGATCGGCCCGGACGGCAGCTCGGGTGGCATGTCGACGCGCACGCCGTTGGCCAACAGGCCCGCCCGGCGGCCGTCGAGCTCCCACCGAGGGAACGCGGTACCCGCCGCGTCCGCGAGCGGCACCGGGTCGAGCTCCTCCTGGAGCTGCTCCAGGGTGCGGGCGGCTGTGATGCCGTAGGGCCCCACCCGCGTGCGTCGCAGCGCTGTGAGGTGCCCCCCCGTCCCCAGTTCGGCGCCGATGTCCCGCGCCAGCGCGCGGATGTAGGTGCCGGAGGAGCACACCACACTCACCACGACGTCCATGACGGCCGTACCGTCCTCCGCCGTCGCGGTCCGCACGTCGTGCACCGCGAACGAGGAGACCGTGACCGGCCGTGCCGGGATCTCGACCTCCTCGCCCTCGCGTACCCGGTGGTAGGCGCGTTTACCGTCGATCTTGACCGCGCTGACCTTGGACGGGACCTGGAGGATGTCGCCGGTCAGGCGTGCGACCTCGCGGTCCAGGTCGGCCCTGGCCACGTCGGCCGCACCGGCCGACGAGGTCACTTCACCCTCGGCGTCGTCGGTGACCGTCGACTGACCCAGTCGAACGGTCCCGAGGTACTCCTTCTCGGTGAGCGCCAGATGGCCGAGGAGGCGGGTTGCCCGACCCAGGCCGATCACGAGCACGCCGGTCGCCATGGGATCCAGGGTCCCGGCGTGGCCGACCCGCCTGGTCCGCGCGATGCCCCGCAGCTTGGCCACGACGTCGTGCGAGGTGAAACCGGCGGGCTTGTCCACGACAAGAAGCCCGTCGGGGCCGTTGCTCTGACGGGCCATCAGCGAGCTGATTCCCCGCCCCGTTCACCGCCGGCGGGGCCTTCGTCGGCGTCACCGGCGGCGTCGGCGCCCTCGGGGGCACCGTCCTCCTCCTCCGCCGGGCCGCGACCGTAGGGGTCGGGGTCGCCCGCGTACTCGGCGCCCTCGGCCTCCTGGCGGAGCTTGGCGTCGCGGATGCGCGCGGCGTCGAAGAGCTCCTCCATGGCGCGGGCGTTCTCCGGCAGAGCGTCCGGCACGAAGGCGAGACTGGGCGTGTGCTTGATGCCCGCAGCCCGTCCCACCTCGGTACGGAGCATGCCCCGGGCGCTCTCCAGCCCCGCTGCGACCTCCGCGCGGGCGGTGTCGTCGCCGTACACGGTGTAGAAGACGGTGCTCTCACGCAGGTCGCCGGTGACCCTGGTGTCGGTCACGGTGACCTGATGGTTGTTGATCCGCGGGTCCTTGATGCCTCGCTGGATCTTCTGGGCGACCACCTCGCGGATGAGTTTCGCCAGGTTGTCGGCGCGCGCGCTGCCGCTCACGGTCACGTCTCCTTCTCGTGCGAATGCCGTGCGGACGACGACGTTCAGTCGTCGTCACCGTGGAGCCGCCGTCGGACGGACAGCAGCTCCAGCTCCGGCCGGGCGGCCACCAGCCGCTCGCACCGGTCGAGGACGTCGGTGAGGTGACCGGCGTCCCCCGAGACCACCGCGACGGCGATCTCGGCGCGGCGGTACAGATCCTGGTTTCCCACCTCCGCCACGCTGACCGCGTACGTGCGGTGCAGCTCGGCGACGAGGGGCCTGACCACGGATCGCTTCTGCTTCAGTGACCTGACATCGCCAAGGAGCAGGTCGAACGAGGCTGTTCCCACAAACATGCGGGTGATCGTAGTGCCGCCCGGGCAGGCCGGTCGACGGATTTCCCGTCGACCGGCCCCCCGGGCACGGTGTCACCACAGCGGCATCAGCCGCGGGGCTTCTCCCGCATCTCGTAGGTGGCGATGACGTCGTCGATCTTGATGTCGTTGAAGCTGCCGAGGTTGATACCGCCCTCGTAGCCCTCACGAATCTCGGTGACGTCGTCCTTGAAGCGCCGCAGACCCTCGATGTTGAGGCTCTCCGCGACAACCTTGCCGTCGCGGAGGAGACGGGCCTTGGTGTTCCGCTTGACCTCGCCGGAGCGGATGAGAACACCCGCGATGTTGCCCAGCTTGGAGGAGCGGAAGACCTCGCGGATCTCCGCGGTACCGAGCTCGACCTCTTCGTACTCCGGCTTCAGCATGCCCTTCAGGGCAGCCTCGATCTCCTCGATCGCCTGGTAGATGACCGAGTAGTAGCGGACATCCACGCCCTCGCGCTCGGCCATCTGCGTGGCGCGCCCGGCGGCCCGCACGTTGAAGCCGATGACGATGGCGTCGGAACCCGTCGCCAGGTCGATGTCGGTCTCGGTGACCGCACCGACACCGCGGTGCAGTACCCGCAGCTCCACGTCGTCGCCGACGTCGAGCTGGAGCAGCGCCGACTCCAGGGCTTCGACCGAACCGGAGGCGTCACCCTTGATGATCAGGTTCAGCTGCTCCATCTCACCGGCCTTCAGCGCCTTGTCGAGGTCCTCGAGGGACACGCGACGGGTGCGCTTGGCGAAGGCGGCGTTCCGCTCACGAGCGGCACGCTTCTCGGCGATCTGGCGGGCGGTCCGGTCCTCGGAGACGACCAGGAAGTTGTCGCCGGCGCCGGGCACGTTGGTGAGGCCCTGCACCAGGACCGGCGTGGACGGGCCGGCCTCCTCGACGTTGTTCCCGGTGTCGTCGAGCATCGCCCGGACACGGCCGTGGGCATCACCGGCGACCATGGTGTCGCCGACCCGCAGCGTGCCGCGCTGCACCAGGACGGTCGCGACGGCGCCGCGACCCTTGTCCAGGTGCGCCTCGATGGCGATGCCCTGGGCGTCCTGGCTGGGGTTGGCACGCAGGTCCAGCGTCGCGTCGGCGGTCAGCACGACGGCCTCGAGCAGGCCCTCGATGTTGGTGCCCGGCTTGGCCGCGACGTCGACGAACATCGTCTCGCCGCCGTACTCCTCGGCCACGAGACCGTACTCGGTGAGCTGACCGCGGACCTTGGCCGGGTCGGCACCCTCGACGTCGATCTTGTTGACCGCGACCACGATCGGCACGCCGGCTGCCTTGGCGTGGTTGAGCGCCTCCACCGTCTGCGGCATCACGCCGTCGTTCGCCGCGACCACGAGGATCGCGATGTCGGTCGACTTCGCACCACGGGCACGCATGGCGGTGAACGCCTCGTGACCCGGGGTGTCGATGAAGGTGATCTTGCGCTCTTCGCCGTTGACCACGGTCGACGCCTGGTAGGCACCGATGTGCTGGGTGATGCCGCCGGCTTCGCCCTCGATGACGTTCGTCTTGCGGATTGCGTCCAGCAGACGGGTCTTGCCGTGGTCGACGTGGCCCATGACGGTGACGACCGGCGGACGCGCGACGAGCTGCTCCTCGTCGCCCTCGTCCTCACCGAACTCGATGTCGAAGGACTCCAGGAGCTCCCGGTCCTCCTCCTCCGGGCTGACGATGCGAACGGTGTAGTTCATCTCGTCGCCGAGCAGCCGCAGCGTCTCGTCGGAGACCGACTGGGTCGCCGTGACCATCTCGCCGAGGTTGAACATCACCTGCACCAGCGAGGCCGGGTTCGCGTTGATCTTCTCCGCGAAGTCCGTCAGCGAGGCACCGCGGGAGAGACGCACGGTCTCACCGCTGCCGCGCGGCAGCATGACGCCGCCCACCGACGGGGCCTGCATGGCCTCGTACTCCTGACGGCGCTGCCGCTTCGACTTGCGACCACGGCGCGGCGGGCCACCGGGACGGCCGAAGGCTCCCTGGGTGCCACCACGGCCACCGGGGCCACCGGGGCGGCCACCGAAGCCGGGGCGGCCACCGCCGAAGCCACCACCGGGACGACCACCGCCGCCACCGCCGGGACCACCGGGGCGACCGGCGAAGCCGCCGCCACCACCGGGACGGCCACCGCCGCCGGGACCGGCC
>NZ_JAAVJB010000185.1 GCF_012034385.1 Streptomyces spiramenti | reverse complement strand
CTTCCTGGGGGGTGGAACAGGTCGCGGTGATGACGCCATGTCCGGCGACCCGGCTGGTGGCCTCCGGAGCATGGCCGCCGAGGCGCCCCCGCCGCCCCGCCCGGCCGCCGCGGGAAGGCCGTCCTGCCACCGCCGAATGGCCGGAAACGGCGAACGGCCGCCGACGCCACCGGTGCGCGGCGAACTCGGCCCGTCGCCGTGGGTGTACGGTTGGCCGCTGCCCGAAGGACCGCGCGAAAGGGGCAGGGGCTTGGACGTCCGGGAGCGGGAGATCCGCGGCGAACAGGGTCACCTGGACGCCGTCTACCGGAGACTCGAGGAGAAGATCCACGAGGCGGAGTTCCTCGTGAACGACGCCGCCGAGCGCGTTCAGGTCGGGACCCCCGGGGCGCTCGCCGAACGGGACGCCCTGGTCTACCGTGCCGGTCGGCACCTCAACCGCCTCAACAGCGAGTTCGAGGACTTCCTCTTCGGCCGCATCGACCTCCTCCGGGGCAAGGACGGCGTCCGGGGCCCCGACGGCGCCCAGACCTCCGTCGAACCCTCCGACGACGCGGTGCGCGAGGAGGGGGACGGCGCGGTCGCCGACATCGCCGAGACCCTCCACATCGGCCGGATGGGCGTCCTCGACACCGAGTACGTGCCGCTGGTCATCGACTGGCGCGCTCCCGCCGCGGCGCCCTTCTACCGCGCCACCCCCGTGACGCCGGGGCGGGTCGTGCGCCGCCGCGTCATCCGCAGCAAGGGGCGGCGCGTCATCGGGGTCGAGGACGACCTGCTGCGCCCGCGGCTGCGCGCCCTGCTCGGCGGCGAGGAGCTCCCCGTGGTCGGTGACGGCGCGCTGATGGCGTCGCTCGGCCGCGCCCGGGGCCACGCGATGCGTGACATCGTCGCCTCCATCCAGGCCGAGCAGGACGAGGTGATCCGCGCCCCCGCCGCCGCCGTCACCGAGGTCTTCGGCGGGCCCGGCACCGGCAAGACCGCCGTCGCCCTCCACCGCGCCGCCTACCTCCTCTACAAGGACCGGCGGCGCTACGCCGGCGGCATCCTCGTCGTCAGCCCCACGCCGCTCCTCGTCTCCTACACCGAGGGCGTGCTCCCCTCCCTCGGCGAGGAGGGCCAGGTCGCCATCCGCGCGCTGGGGGGCCTCGTCGAAGGGGCGTCCGCGGACTCCTACGACGAGCCGGCGGTCGCCCGCGTCAAGGGCTCCGCCCGGATGGCGCGCGTCCTGGCGCGCGCCGCGCGCGGTGCCCTGCAACGGGACGGCCAACCGCAGCAGCTCTCCGTCGTCGCGCTCGGCCGCCGCCTCACCGTGGGTCCTGAGCGGCTGGCCGAGCTCCGGCAGGCCGTGCTGGGCGGCACCGCACCGGTCAACCTGCTGCGGCCCCGCGCACGGCGGCTGCTGATCGACGCGCTGTGGGAGGTCGCCGGCGGCGCACGCGGCTACGAGGACCCCCGGATGCGTGCCGAGGCACGGGAGGCCTTCGGCGAGGACGTCGCCGACGAGACCGACTTCACCGAATTCCTCGACGCCTGGTGGCCGGAGGTCACCCCGATGGACGCGCTGCGGGCCATGGCCGACGAGCGCAGACTCGGCCGCTGGGCACGCCGCGTCGTCCCCCAGGGCGACATCCGGAGGCTGTCGCGTTCCCTGCGTCGCGTCACCGCCGACGGCCGGGGGCTGTCCGTGCACGACGTCGCCCTTCTCGACGAACTGCGCACCCTGCTGGGCACCCCCGCGCGACCCAAGCCGCCCACCGAGGAGGCGCTGCTCGCGGAGCTCGGCGTCGCCGAGGTCACCACCTACGCCGACCGCTCCGCACGCGCCTCCCGGCCGATCGAGGACGAGGGCGACCGCACCGACTACGCCCACGTCATCGTGGACGAGGCCCAGGACCTGACCCCCATGCAGTGGCGGATGGTGGGGCGTCGCGGCCGACGTGCCACCTGGACGATCGTCGGCGATCCGGCGCAGAGCTCCTGGAGCGACCCGGAGGAGGCTGCGGCAGAGCGGTCAGCCGTGCTCGGCACCCGTCCGCGCCGCCCGTTCGAACTGACCGTCAACTACCGCAACCCCTCGGAGGTCGCCGAGGTGGCCGACCGGGTGCTCGCGCTCGCGATGCCTTCGGCGAGCCCGCCGCGCGCCGTGCGCTCGACCGGTCTGGTGCCTCGCTACCGGGTCTGGCCCGGCGCGCGGGCCGCCGGAGCGGAGCGGGCGGGCGAGGCCGAGCGGACGGGCGGCGCGGAGCGACCCGCCGCTCCGGGCGGGCCCGGCGCGGGCGCCGGTCTCGCGACGGTGGTGCGCGAGGAGACCGAACGCCTGCTCGCCGAGGTCGAGGGGACCGTCGGGGTGATCGTCGCGATGGGACGCCGCGCGGAGGCCGCCCGGTGGATCGCCGACCTGGGGGACCGGGCCGTGACGCTCGGCAGCCTGGAGGCGAAGGGCCTGGAGTACGACGCCACGCTGGTGGTGCGCCCCGCGGAGATCGCCGACGAGTCGCCGGCCGGGCTCCGGGTGCTGTACGTCGCGCTCACCCGCGCCACGCAGCGGCTCACCGTGGTCGCCGGCCCGGGTGACGAACCGGACGCCGAGGGCGTGCCCTCGCTCCTGGCGGGTCTGGGCGAACTGGCCGACCTGGGCTGACCGGCCGACCCGGCCAGGCCGCCCCGCGACGGGGCCGGTCGGCGCGGGGTGGGGGGCGTAGGCGGAACGGATCCGCGACGTGCGATGAAACTGCGGCGGGTCTTTGTTACCGTGGTGGAGGCACCGGCCCGATCCATGCCCCCGGGCCCAACCATCGTCGCTACGAGCGACCACTTGCCGCGAGGCGAGCTGGCGGGTCGGTGCCACCTTCTTCTTCCGGTCGCCGGGATCGCTTGCTGCGATCCGACACGACCGGCCGACGGCGTCGCGCCCGCGGTTGTGCGGGACGCGGCGCCGTCGGCGTGTCCGTCCACCGTCTCCACCTCTCCGGGTGGCACTCGCCGGCCGCGGGTCGGGCGGTCGGCGGCCCCGTGCGGTGGGCCCTCGCTCAGGCTGCCTCAGATGTTCGTTCGTCCTCCTCCGGGCGCATCGCGCGCTCGTACTCCGTCTTGGCGGTCTCCAGCAGCATGCGCCACGACGTGACGGTCGGGCGGCGGCGCAGCAGGGCCCGCCGTTCCCGCTCGGTCATGCCGCCCCAGACGCCGAACTCCATTCGGCTGTCCAGTGCTTCGGCCAGACACTCCGTCCGGACGGGGCATCCCGTGCAGACCGCTTTGGCGCGGTTCTGCGCGGCTCCCTGGACGAACAGTTCGTCCGGATCGGTGGTGCGGCAGGCCGCCTTGGTGTTCCAGTCCGTTACCCAGCTCATGCCGGTGCCGTCCTCTCCCGAATCGAGGCTCCCCCACGGCGGCAAGTGGCATATTCACCCTTGCCGGTCGAGGACGTTACGGAAGGTAGGGGGACCGCGACACCCCCACTGGGTGCAATCTCAAATGACTCAGAGGGACTACTCGCGGCGCGGATGTCACCTGATGGAGTGATAAGGCGGGCGCTCACGTGAGTGAGTGATGGGGTTGAATCCGGCTAATCGGTCATCATCGGCCACATGCTCCGCTCTTCGTACTTCACTCCAAAGGGTGAGTGGTTTCTTGACGTTGGCGTCAGCTAGCGGGTAGTAGGCGATAGGTGATCGGCTTACGCCACCCGCTCCTGCGCGGCGTGCGCCCCGGGGTGCACGGCCCATGGGGTGGTGGGGTCTGCGAGGCGCGCGCCGGAACGGGCGTGCCCGGTCGGCCGCGGTGCGGTGCGCGCCGGCACCCTGCGGTCCGCGGCCCCCGCGTCGTCGTCCCCGCCGCGGTCCCGGGGGAGCCGCCCGCTCTCGGTGAGGGGGTTCTCCTCGGCGCGTCGTTCGGGGGAGTGCGGCGGGGTGAGCCGTCCGGGCGGTGTCGTCGCGGGCCCGCGCCGGTGGCCCACCCCTCTCTCGCAGCGCGGAAAGATACTTTCATCACAGGGGGGCGGTTACCGCGTACCAGTCGGTAGGTGGGACCATTCCGGAGCAGTACCCGGAACCACAGGGAAGAACGAAGGAAGTCGGCATGGCAACGGCCCCCAGCGTCTCGTACTCGATGACCGTCCGGCTGGAGGTCCCGGCCAGCGGCACGGCGGTCAGCCAGCTCACCACCGTGGTGGAGTCGTCCGGTGGCCACGTCACCGGCCTCGACGTCACCGCCTCGGGCCACGAGAAGCTGCGGATCGACGTCACGATCGCGGCCAACTCCACCGACCACTCCGACGAGATCGTGCGCAAGCTGCGCGAGATCGAAGGGGTGACGCTGGGCAAGGTCTCCGACCGGACCTTCCTGATGCACCTCGGCGGCAAGATCGAGATGAGCTCCAAGCACCCGATCCGCAACCGTGACGACCTCTCCATGGTCTACACGCCCGGTGTCGCCCGCGTCTGCACCCAGATCGCGGCCAACCCCGAGGACGCGCGTCGCCTGACCATCAAGCGGAACAGCGTCGCGGTGGTCACCGACGGCTCGGCCGTCCTCGGTCTCGGCAACATCGGCCCGCAGGCCGCCCTCCCCGTCATGGAGGGCAAGGCGGCGCTGTTCAAGCGCTTCGCCGGCATCGACGCCTGGCCGATCTGCCTGGACACCCAGGACACCGACACCATCGTCGAGGTCGTCAAGGCCATCGCCCCCGGTTTCGCGGGCATCAACCTGGAGGACATCTCCGCCCCCCGCTGCTTCGAGATCGAGGCGCGGCTGCGTGAGGCCCTGGACATCCCGGTCTTCCACGACGACCAGCACGGCACCGCCATCGTCGTCCTCGCCGCGCTCCACAACGCGCTGCGCGTGGTGGAGAAGGACCTCGGCGACGTCCGCGTCGTGATGTCCGGCGCGGGCGCCGCCGGCACCGCGATCCTGCGGCTCCTGCTGGCCGCGGGCGTCGAGCACGCGGTCGTGGCCGACATCCACGGTGTCGTCCACTCCGGTCGCGCCGACCTCGCGGACGCCGACGCCGACACCCCGCTGCGCTGGATCGCCGACCACACCAACCCCGACAACATGACGGGGACGCTGAAGGAGGCCGTGGTCGGGGCCGACGTCTTCATCGGCGTCTCGGCCCCCGACGTCCTCGACGCCTCGGACGTCGCGGCGATGGCCGAGGGCGCGGTGGTCTTCGCGTTGGCCAACCCCGACCCCGAGGTCGACCCGGCCGAGGCCCGCCGCACCGCGGCCGTGGTCGCGACGGGCCGGTCGGACTTCCCGAACCAGATCAACAACGTGCTGGTCTTCCCGGGGGTCTTCCGCGGTCTGCTCGACGCCCAGTCGCGCACCGTGGACGAGTCGATGATGCTGGCCGCCGCCCGCGCGCTGGCCGACGTCGTGCTCGCCGACGAGCTCAACGCCAACTACGTGATCCCCAGCGTCTTCAACGAGAAGGTCTCCGGCGCGGTCGCCGGTGCGGTCAGCCAGGCCGCCCAGCAGTCCCAGGGCGACTGAGCCAGACCTCCCGCGGGCCCGGGCTCCCGGTGCCCGCGGGAGGCCCCACGGGGCGCCCCCGGGCGTCCCGTACGCCCCGCCGACCGTCCGTCGCCCGCCGCGTCCCCGGTGCCACGGGCGCCGCGGGTGTCACGTCCCCGTGCGCCCGGCTCACGTCCGTCGGTGGGGCGCGCGGGTGCCGGTGAGCGCCGGTGGCCGGTGGTGGCTCTTCTCACGGCGGCGCGTCGGGTTGCCCGTCGCCCACGGCCGCCCTTTAGGGTTACTCGCAGGCCAGAGACAGCGCCGGATTGGCCATAGCGCCCCAGCTGGGGGCAGGATGCGTACCTGGGCGCGAGGGTTCACGAAACTTGACCCGGGTCCAGGAATGTCCGAGGACCCTGGCAGCATCGGCTTCGATCTCACGCCTCATCGGCAAGAAGAACACGGGAGTACGAACTATGAACCGCAGTGAGCTGGTAGCCGCTCTGTCCGAGCGCGCCGAGGTGACCCGGAAGGACGCCGACGCCGTTCTGGCAGCGCTGGCCGAGGTGACCGGTGAGGTCGTCGCGAAGGGCGAGGAGAAGGTCACCGTCCCCGGTTTCCTGACCTTCGAGCGCACCCACCGTGCCGCCCGTACCGCGCGCAACCCGCAGACCGGTGAGCCCATCAAGATCCCGGCCGGCTACAGCGTCAAGGTCTCCGCGGGCTCCAAGCTCAAGGAAGCCGCCAAGGGCAAGTAAGCCGCCCGCGCCGACGCGACACACGCGTCACGGCGCCCGCAGGCGAACCGAGAGGGGGGGCCGTCCGATCCGGACGGCCGCCCCTCTCGGCGTTCCCGGCCCGCCCCGTCGCCACGGGGCGGGCCGGGGTGGTTCAGGAGGCGCGAGGCCGCTCCACGCGCGCGCCGAGGCTGACGAGCTTCTCCTCGAAGTTCTCGTAGCCGCGGTTGATCAGGTCGATGCCGTGCACCCGGGAGGTGCCCTGTGCCGCCAGTGCCGCGATCAGGTAGGAGAAGCCGCCGCGCAGGTCGGGGATGACCAGGTCGGCCGCCTCCAGCTTGGTCGGGCCCGAAACCACTGCGGAGTGCAGGAAGTTGCGCTGACCGAACCGGCAGGGGGTCCCGCCCAGGCACTCGCGGTACAGCTGGATGTGGCCACCCATCTGATTGAGCGCCGAGGTGAACCCGAGCCGCGACTCGTACACCGTCTCGTGCACGATCGACAGCCCGGACGCCTGGGTGAGCGCCACGACCAGCGGCTGCTGCCAGTCGGTCTGGAACCCGGGGTGCACGTCCGTCTCCAGGGCGATGGCCTTCAGCGGCCCGCCGGGGTGCCAGAAGCGGATGCCGTCCTCGTCGACCTCGAACTCCCCGCCGACCTTGCGGAAGGTGTTGAGGAAGGTCATCATCTCCCGCTGGCTGGCGCCGCGGACGTAGACGCTGCCGCCGGTCGCCAGCGCCGCCGAGGCCCAGGACGCCGCCTCCAGGCGGTCCGGGAGCGCGCGGTGGGTGTAGCCGTTGAGACGGTCGACACCGGTGACACGGATGGTGCGGTCGGTGTCCACCGAGATGATCGCGCCCATCTTCTGGAGCACGCAGATGAGATCCTCGATCTCCGGCTCCACCGCGGCGTTGGAGAGCTCGGTGACACCCTCGGCCAGCACCGCGGTCAGCAGCACCTGCTCCGTCGACCCCACCGAGGGGTAGGGGAGCTGGATCTTGCAACCGCGCAGCCGCTGGGGCGCCGTGAGGTACTGGCCGTCCTCGCGCTTGTCGATCGTGGCGCCGAACTTCCGCAGCACGTCGAAGTGGAAGTCGACAGGCCGCCCGCCGATGTCGCACCCGCCGAGCCCGGGGATGAAGGCGTGGCCGAGCCGGTGCAGCAGCGGGCCGCAGAGCAGGATCGGGATGCGGGAGGACCCCGCGTGGGCGTCGATGTCCGTGACGTTGGCGCGTTCCACCCGTGAGGGGTCCATCACCAGCTCGCCCGGCTCCTCGCCGCTGTGCACGGTCACCCCGTGCAGCTGGAGCAGTCCACGCACCACGCGGACGTCGCGGATGTCGGGCACGTTGCGCAGGCGACTGGGGGCACTCCCGAGGAGCGCGGCGACCATTGCCTTGGGTACCAGGTTCTTGGCGCCGCGGACCCGGATCTCACCCGAGATCGGGGTGCCTCCGTGCACAAGCAGAACGTCGTCGGTCATGGAACTCGCGATCTGGGCAGACGAATACGGACAGGTGGCCGTATCCGATGGTACGGGTGAGCGAGCCGTCCTCCCGCCCCCCGCGCGCACCGGGCGGCGGTAACCGGACCCCGTTCGGGGCGTCCGCGGCACGGGGGCGCACCACGTGCCCGGTCGCGCTCGCGACGTGCCGGTGGACGCACCGCGCGCGGGCGCCCGTCCGCCGGGCGCACGCTCCTTCCGGGGCCGTCGACGGTACCGCCCGCGGCTTCCCGGGGGCCACCCCCGTGCGGAATCATGAGGCCATGGCAGAGCCCACGCCGACCACCGCCACCGGCCGCCTGCTGGTGGCGGCCACGGCCCTCACCGACCCCACGTTCCGCCGATCCGTCGTGCTGGTCGCCCAGCACGACCAGGAAGGGGCCGTGGGCGTGGTGCTCAACAGCCCCGGCGAGACACCGGTCGCCGACATCCTGGAGAAGTGGGCGCCGCTCGCCGGTGACCCGCCCGTCGCCTTCTTCGGGGGCCCGGTCGCCCTCGACGCCGTTCTCGCCGTCGGCGTGGTCCCGCGCGGTGAGCCGGAGGGGTGGCGGCGCGTCCGCGGCTCCGTCGGCATCGTCGATCTCGACACGCCCCCCGCCGTCCTCGCCGACGCGGTCCGCGGGGTGCGGGTCTTCGTCGGGTACGCCGGCTGGGGCGCGGGCCAGCTGGAGGAGGAGATCGACGAGGGATCGTGGCACGTCGTGGACGCCGAACCCGGCGACCTCCTCACCGACCGCCCCGGTTCGCTCTGGCGGGCCGTGCTCCGCCGCCAGGGCGGAAACCTCGCAATGCTGGCCACATATCCGGATGACGCGTCGCTCAATTAGGCTTGGTGACCATGAGCACTCTCGAGCCCGAGCGCGGGGCGGGCACCGGCACCCTGGTCGAGCCGACCCCGCAGACCACGCACGGCGATGGCGACCACGAGCGCTACGCGCACTACGTGCAGAAGGACAAGATCATGGCCAGCGCGCTCGACGGCAGTCCCGTCGTCGCGCTCTGCGGCAAGGTGTGGGTACCCGGCAGGGACCCGAAGAAGTACCCGGTCTGTCCCATGTGCAAGGAGATCTACGAGTCGATGAGCTCCTTCGGCAAGGGCAAGGACGGCAAGGGCGACGGCAAGAAGTAGCCGCTCCCGGTGAGCGGGGCCCGCGCCCCGCTCCCGCCCCGGGTGCCCGCCCGCAGCGGCGGGCACGCCGAGCCGTCCACGGGCGTCGTGCGGCCCCTGCCGCCGTCCGCCGCCGAGTAGTCGTCGGCCGCCCGTTGCGTGCGACGCAACGGGCGTTGCGTCGTGCGCTCGCACACGGCACGGTGGCCCGCATGACGTCGCCCCGAACCGAGAATGCCCCGCACCCCCTGCCGGGACTGCTCCCCGCCCCGCGCGCCCAGCGCGCCACCGGGGGCACCCTCACCCTCGACGACGCGACCGTGCTGGACGCGGGTGAGGGCACGGGTGTCGCCGCCCGCCTGCTGCGGGCCGAGCTGAGCGCCGCCACAGGGCTGCCGCTCCCGCCGCCCGGCACGGGGACCCCGACCACCGCCATCCGGCTGCGGGTGGACCCCGCGGTCGGCGGCCCCGAGGACTACACCCTCGTCGTCACGCCGCACGAGGCCGTCGTCACCGGGGGCGCGAGCGCGGGCGTGCAGCACGGCGGCCACACCCTGCGCCAGCTGCTCGGATCGCCCGCCTACCGGCGCGCCCCCCTGCCCGGGGCGCGGTGGTGGCTGCCCACCGTCGAGATCGAGGACGGCCCCCGCTTCGCCTGGCGCGGGTTCATGCTCGACGTCTCCCGGCACTTCATGCCGAAGGACGGCGTCCTGCGTTACCTCGACCTGCTGGCCGCGCACAAGATGAACGTCTTCCACCTCCACCTCACCGACGACCAGGGCTGGCGGGTGGAGATCCGGTCGAAGCCGCGACTGACGGAGCAGGGCGCCTGGCGCCCCCGCAGCCGGTTCGGCCACCGGGACTCCCCGCTCTGGGACGAGCAGCCGCACGGCGGCTTCTACACCCAGGACGACCTCCGGGAGATCGTGGCCTACGCCGCGGACCGGCACATCACCGTCGTCCCCGAGGTCGACATCCCCGGCCACTCGCAGGCCACCATCGCGGCCTACCCCGAGCTCGGCGTCCCCGACGTCCCCGACGGGACGGGCACCGAGGTCTGGACCGACTGGGGCATCAGCCCCCGGGTGCTCTTCCCCGGCGAGGAGACCGTCCGCTTCTTCGAGGACGTCTTCTCCGAGCTGCTGGAGGTCTTCCCCGGCGAGTTCATCCACCTCGGGGGCGACGAGTGCCCCCGCGACCAGTGGGAGCGGTCGCCCGCCGCCGCCGCGCGCGCCGCCGAGCTGGGACTGGACGGGGTGGCCGACCTCCAGCCCTGGTTCATCGCGCACTTCTCCCGCTGGCTGGCCGACCGGGGCCGCCGCCTCATCGGCTGGGACGAGATCCTGGAGAGCGCGCCCGAGCACGCCGGCGGACCCTTCCGGCCCGCCGACCCGGACGACCCCGCCGCCGCCGCGGTGGCCGCGGGGCTCGCGCCCGGTGCCGCCGTCTGCTCCTGGCGCGGGTACGCCGGCGGCCTCGCCGCGGCGCGGGCCGGTCACGACGTGGTGATGTGCCCGGAGCAGCAGGTCTACCTCGACTACCGCCAGGCCGAGGGCGACGAGCCGTTCCCCATCGCCTACGTCCGCACCCTGCACGACGTCTACCGCTTCGAGCCGCTCCCGCCGGAACTGGCCGGAACCGACGCCGAGCGCCATGTCCTGGGGGCCCAGGCGAACCTGTGGACCGAGGTCGTCCGCGACCGCCGCCGAGCCGACTACCAGGCGTTCCCCCGGCTCTGCGCCTTCGCCGAGGTGGTGTGGTCGCAGCTGCCGCCGCCCGCCGAACGGGACACCGCGGAGCTCGACCGCCGGATGGCGCACCACTACCCCCGCCTCGACGCGCTCGGCGTCGAGTACCGGCCACCCGGCGGCCCCCTCCCCTGGCAGCGCGCCCACCTCCCGGAGGGGACGACCGGCTCGCTGGGCCGCCCGCGCGAGGGCGCGCCCCCCGCCGGCTGAACCCGGCCCGCGCGGACCGCCGAGC
>NZ_JAAVJB010000184.1 GCF_012034385.1 Streptomyces spiramenti | reverse complement strand
GGCCGCGGAACCGCCGCGTCCTCCCCGGTGAGGCGGTGCTGCGGGGGCCGGGCGCTCGGTGACGGCGGGCCCGGGTCTCACTGGCCGGCGCGGCGCGCGGCCTCGACCTCGGTGGCGGCGTCCGCGGTGCGCAGCTCGCCGCCGGAGGTCTCCAGGTGCGCGCGGACGAACCACTGGAACTGCTCCAGATCACGCAGCTGCTCGATCAGGAGGTCCTCGGTGGCGGGGTCGATCGGGCCCACCTGCTCGATGGCCTTGCGGACGTCGGTGACGACGCCGGAGTACACCAGGTCCAGCGCACCGAGGTGGGCGATGGCGCCGGCGCGGCCGACGCTGTAGTCCTCCCAGGAGCGGGCGGCGACCAGCGCGCCGGGGGTTCCGTGGCTGACGCCGCCGAGGGCGGCGGCACGCTCCGCGACGTCGTCCGCCATGTCGCGCACCCGGTCGACCTGGGGGTCGAGCATCTCGTGCACGGCGATGAAGTGCGGCCCGACGACGTTCCAGTGGACGTGCTTGAGCGTCAGGTGGAGGTCGTTCAGGGCGTGCAGCCGCATCTGGAGGATGCCGATGAGCTCGCCGGCCTGTTCGACGGTCAGGCCGGGGACGGTGTACTTCGGGTTGGCGCTGGCAGCCATGATGACGCTCCGTTCTGTGCGGGTATCTCCGCTTTTCTCCTACCCGATCCTGCGGTTTCAGACCAGGTTGTCGGCCTGCTCACTCGGCTGCGGCATCCACGGGGAACGGGCGGCGGAGCCGTCCGGCGGACGGGTGCCCTGGCTGCGGCTCCCCCGGCCCGGGAGTGGCGGGTGCCCGCCGGAGGGATCGCCTTGCCCGGCGGGATGCGGCCAAACGTGCGACGACCGCCGCGCCCCACCCCACGGAGGTGGGTGAGGGCGCGGCGGTTCGTGGCGTGGTCGGTCGCCCGGGCGCAGGTCGCGGGGCGGCGGGGCGACCGGTGTCAGACGTCGGCCGCGGTCCCCGTGCCGGGGAGGGAGTCGGCGGGCGCCGCCGGGGGCGGGGCGAAGTCGGTGAAGGCGGTGGTCTTGGGAAGCCGGTAGACCTCTCTGCCGGTGACGGCGTTGAGGATGGTCGCGTTGCGGATGGCGCCGATGTCGAGGTTGGGGGCGGAGGCGCCGTGGCTGTGCAGTTCGGTCCCCGCCAGGAACAGCTTCCCCGCACCGCCCGTGTCGAGGGCGACGGCGTGGTCCGCGCCGACGACGGGGCGACCGGCGGCGTCACGGCGGATCAGCGGCTCCAGAGCGGCGAGGAAGGCGGGTGTCCGGGCGCGGTAGCCCGTGGCGGCGACGACGAGATCGGTGCGGTGCTCGAAGGTGCGTCCGGTGTCGCGGTGTCGGCAGGTGAGGAGCACGCCGGCGGTGGCCGGGGCACCGTCCGGCGCGGTCCCGCCGTCGGTCCCCGTCCCGGCGTCTGTCGCGGCGCTGAGGACGCTGACGCCGGGCCGGAGCTCGACCGGGCGCAGCCCGTGGCGGAGCTGCCTGCGGTAGAGCAGTTCGTGGACGGCGGCGAGGGTGTCGGCGGAGACCCCCTTGTAGAGCTGCCACTGCTCGGCGAGCAGCCGGTCGCGGGTGGCCTCGGGCAGGCCGTGGAAGTACCGCATGTAGTCGGGGGTGGTCATCTCCAGCACCAGCCTGGTGTAGTCCAGCGGCGCGAAGGAGGGCGTGCGGGAGAGCCAGGAGACGGCGGGGCCGCCCGCGAGGTTCCGCTCCAGCAGCTGGATCACGACCTCGGCGCCGGACTGGCCGGAGCCGACGACTGTGACGTGGTCGGCCGTGTCGAGGTCCGCGCCGCGGTGCAGGAACTCCCCGGTGTGGAGCAGGCGCTCCTCAGGCAGCTCCGTGAGGGCGTCGGGCAGGTGGGGCGCGGTCCCGGTGCCGACGACGAGGTGGCGGGCGGCGAGACGGAGGCGGGTGCCGTCGGCTCGTTCGACCTCCGTCACGAACAGCCCCGAGGCCGGGTCCCGCCGGACGGCGAGCACCCGGTGGGAGAAGCGGACCGAGGGGAGGCGGGCCGCCGCCCAGCGGAGGTAGTCCTCGTACTCGACGCGGCTGGGGAAGAAGTTCTCACGGACGGTGAAGGGGTACAGCCGGTCGCGGTCGTGGAGGTACGCGAGGAACGACAGCGGATGGGTGGGCGCCACCAGCGTGACGAGGTCGGCGAGGAAGTTGACCTGCATCGACGCGTCGTCGAACATCATCCCGCGGTGCCAGTGCAGTTCCGCCGTCTCCTCCAGGACGACCAGGTCGAGGTCGTCCACGGTGGAGGCCAGCGCGGCGAGGCCGAGGTTGAAGGGCCCGCAGCCCACAGCGATCACGTCGTGAACGGCGGCCGGGCCGGGGGCGCGGGAGGCGTCGGGGGCGTCCGGGGTTTCCGGAGCGGGTCGACTCATCGAGGCAGGTCCTTGTCGCTGCGCGGGTGGACGAGCAGGGCTGCGGTCTTCTCCGGGAGGAACACCTCACCGCAGCGGCGGTAGCCGGCGGCGGTGAAGGCGCGGATGGACGGCGCGTTGCGGAGGTCGGGCTCGGCCACGATCCGGCGGCAGGCCGGGTCAGCGGTGAGCAGGGCGGTGGCGAGCGCGCCGAGGAGCCGACGGCCGACGCCGCGGCAGGTGTCGCCGGTGGCTCCGACCGCGATGTGCACCCCCAGGTCGTGGGGGTCGTGCGGGTAGCGGCCCGCGAGGCGGTCCCGGTCGACGCGGTAGATCTCCACGTAGGCGAGGTCCCGGCCGTCCTCGGCGACCATGCAGGGCAGGCTGTGGTCGCCGCCGCGTTGCGCGGTGAGTTCGGCGGCCCAGCGGTCGCGGGGCCACGCCTGGTGCCAGAACGCCTCGACGTGGGGCTCGGCCATCCACCGGGCCAGGGTCGCCGGGTCCCCGCCGTCCGGGTCGGCGGGGCGCAGCGACCAGGGCACGTCGACCGGCGGGAGCGGCGGCGGTGGGACGGTGCCGGGGGTAGCGGGGGTGTCAGGGGTGGCGGGGGTGTACTCGGCCCCTCGCCCGGCGGTCGGGGCCCTCACCGGCCCTCCCCCGTGCCGGCGGCGGCGCTCAGCGGGTTGGGCGCGTCGAGGTAGACCGACTGGGAGTCCAGCGGTGCCAGGACCTCGTCGATGCCGTGGAGGCGGGTCAGCAGGTTGGCCTTGAGGGGAAGCGTGGCGGCGCTGAGCCAGCGGGCGGCGAGCCGGTCGCCGTCCGGGCCGGCCGCGGCGAGCGCGGGGAGGGCCGCGCGGAGCCTCGCCGCCATGGCGGCGAGGAGTTCCTCCTCCCCGCCGAGACCGTCGACGGCCAGGGCGCCGACGACGGCGAACGCCTGGTTGCGCAGCAGGTAGTACGAGAGCCGGTCGTCGGCGAGCTCGTCGTCGACGAGAGCAAGGGTGGACGTGTCCCGGCGCAGTCGGTGCAGCAGCGGCGGCAAGTGCGAGGCGGCGAGGTAGTAGCCCTGGTTGTCCCGGAAGGCGGCGCCGGTGACGCGGCCGGCGGCGTCGAGGCGGACGAGGGTGTTCTGCTGGTGTGCCTCCAGGCCGATGCCGGTGGCGGCGTAGAGGTGGAGCATGGGGACGAGGACCTTGTCGGTGTACTCGGCGACCCAGCGCGGCGCCGCGTTCGGCCCGAGCCCGGCGACGAAGGCGGCGAGTCGGCTGGGGCCCTCGCCGGGACGGGGCGCGACCAGTCCGGCGAGGCAGCGGAGCCGGTCCACGCCGTCGGGGACCTCGCGGACGGAGACGTCGAGCCCGGTCGCGGCAGGGCCTCCCGTCGCGGCGGGCTCGTCGACGGCGAGCCAGGCCGGGTCGCGGGTGACGGCGAACCCCGGGTGGGCGGCGAAGGTGGCGTCGGCGTGACCGAGGTCGAGGAGTTCGTTGACCTCGACGCCGCGGAGCAGTTCGGTACGGGTGGACTCGCGCCGCGAGTTGGTCAGCCGCAGCCCCAGCGAGAGTTTGAGCATGACCGGCGAGCCGGGTCGGTAGAGGGTGCGGACGCTGGAGGTCGGATACCAGTGCGGTCCGGCGGGGCCGAGGGGTTCGAGGAGGCCGTCGGCGACCAGCGCGGCGATCCGGGGCCGGGCGAGGAGGTCGGCGGCCTGCCAGGGGTGGGCGGGGACGAGGATCCGGCCGCCGCCGGGGTCGAACCCGGCGAGGTCCGCGAGCAGCCGAGGGGTGTCCCGGCCGCCGAGGGCGGGGGCGCCGGCGACGGCGTCGTGGGAGACGACCGAGGGGTCGGCCGCGAACCAGTGCAGCGGGAACGAGCCGCGGGTCTCGGGCGACCACCGCGCGCAGTCGGGCTCGGAGATGCCGTCCCGGCTCTTGGGCGCGGGGTGGCGCAGGTGGCCGAGGAGCAGCGCCTGTTCGGAGTCGAGGAACGCGTCGGTGCCGGCGGGCGGTTCGGGGTGGTCGCGCCGGGTGGTGAGGAACCCGGTGACGCGTCGCACCGATTCGGCGGTGCGTTCCACGAGGTCGGCGTTCTCCGCGGCGGCGGGGGCGGTGCGACCGGCGGCGGCGCCGCGGTGGACGGCCTCCGCGGCGACGAGGGCGACGGCGGTGACCGGGTCGGCGGTGTCGCCGAGCGGCCCGGCCGGTCCGTGGAGCCGGACCGGGCCGAAGCGGTGCCAGCCCGTGGCGGAGGCGTGGGTGACCTCGGTGGTCAGGGTGGTGCCGGTGGACGGCAGCCGCACGGTGAGCGGCCCGGCCGCCACGGGGTGGCCGGTCTCGGCCAGCCAGCAGCGCAGCAGCGCCTCCAGATGCGCGTGCTCGGCGGCGGCGCGCGGTTCGGCGCCGTGCAGCGGGTCGGGGACCGCGGCGGGGGTGCCGGGTGCGGGGGCGTACCCGGTCGTGGGGGTGGCGTTCATGCGGTGCGCTCCCGGGCGAGGTGGTCGCAGCGGCGTCCGGCTGCGAGGACGGCCGCGACGAGGGTGTCGATGTCGTCGGTGGTGGTCGCGGGGTTGAGGAGGGTGAACTTCAGGCAGACCCGGCCGGGCGCACCGCCCGCGGCGGAAACGGCGGCGTTCCCGACGGCGGGTACGGGGACCTCGGTGCGGCCGATCAGCGCGGTGCCGCTCTCCAGCAGGGAGCGGCGGAGCTCGGCGTTGAGGCGGTCGTCGTGAGCGGGGTCGGCGCCGCGGTAGCGGAAGACGACGGTGGTGAGGTCGGCGCCGGCGACGAGTTCGAGGGCGGGCTCGGACTCGATGCGTGTCTGGGCGTGGCGTGCGAGGTCGTGGCAACGGTCGACCATGGCGCCGAGGCCGGAGCGGCCGTGGGCCAGGAAGGCGGCGGCGGCCTTGACGGCGTCGGCGCGGCGGGTTGTCTGGAGGCTGCGGCCGAGGAGGCCGTCGAACCCGGCGTCGGCGTCGTCGGCGGGGTTGAGGTAGGCGACCTGGCGGTCGAGGGCGCCGAAGCCGGCGGGGTCGGAGACGAGCAGGACACTGGTGGCGGCGGGCAGCCAGCCGATCTTGTGGAGGTCCAGGGTGATCGAGTCGGCGGCCTCGATGCCGTCGAGCCGACCGGCGAGCCGGTCCGAGAAGAGGGTGCCGAAGCCGTAGGCGGCGTCCACGTGGGTCCACACGCCGTGGTCGGCGGCGATCTCGGTGATGGCGGGGAGCGGGTCCACGGTGCCGAAGTCCGTGGTGCCCGCGGTGGCCACCACGGCGACGGGGGTCTCATCGGGGCCGAGCGCGGCGAGTCGCGCCGCGAGGGCGTCGGGGCGCATGCGGTGCCGTCGGTCGGTGGCGACCGGGATCACCGCGTCCTCGCCGAGGCCGAGCGCGGCGCAGGCGCGGTGGACGGAGAAGTGGGCGATCTCGCTGCACAGCACGCGGGGGCCGGGGAGCGCGGCGACGCCGTGGCGGCGGACGTCCACGCCCCGGCGCAGCGCAGCGGCGTCGCGGGCGAGGTGCAGGCCGAGGAGGTTGGAGAGGGAGCCGCCGGGGGTGAGCACGCCGTCGGCGTCGGGGCCGAGGCGGGCGAGGCGGGTGAGGGCTCCGATCAGCCAGCGTTCGACGGCTATGCCGGCGGGTCCGGAGTCGTAGGTGTCGAGGGAACCGTTGCCGGCGGAGGCGAGGACGTCGGCGGCGACCGCGACGGTCAGCGTGGGGGGCTGGAGGTGTGCGGCGGCGTGCGGGTGGGCGAGGTTGACGCCGTACTCGCTCATGACGCGGGCCAGCAGTTGGAGCGCGGGCAGCTCGCCGGCGCCGCGTTCGGGGAGCGCGGCGGGGCCGAGCGCCCGGGAGGCCGCGGCGAGCACCTCCGCGGGGGTTCCGGCGGGCAGCGGGCCGGGGGCGTGGTGGGCGAGCGAGGTGCCGACGGCGCCGGCGAGCAGCGAGGAGATGTCGGCGAGCCCGGCGCGGGTTCCGGCGAGGCGGACCGCGGCGGGGGTGGTGTCGGCGGGGGCGAGGGGGACCTCGGCCAGGGATGTCACGGGTTCTCCACGGGGTGGGTCGTGGGCACGGCCGGACGGCGCCCCGGCAGTGGTCGGCGCGCGGGCGCGCGCGCCGGGCCGGGGCGCGGTCGTGCGAGGGCTCGGGCGCGGGCGCGCCCGGTGTGGCTGCGTGGTGAGGTGGCTGCGTGCGAGTGGGGCTCGCGGGGGGTGCTCCCGCCGGCCCTTCGGGGCGGGCGGGGCGCGCCGGATGGCGTCAGTGGGCGGCGAGCGGGTTGGGCAGCGTGCCGTTGGGGTGGAGCGCGTGGCGCAGGGCGCGGTCGCCGTAGCGGGTGACGACGATGCGGTCGCGGTTGAGGCCGTAGCGGGGGATCTGCTCGGTCAGCAGGTCGTAGGCGGTGTGGCGGTCGGCGAGTTCAGGGGTGCGGCGGCGCGAGGCGAGGACGGTCTCGCGGGCCGTGCGCCAGAAATCCTGCTCGGGTATGCCGAGTTGATCGGCGCAGAGTGGCGCCAGGTAGCGGAAGTGGCCGACGAAGATCTGGTCCATGACGTGCTGGCGGATGACGGAGGGGTGTTTGCGCGGCAGCACGTGGTCGTGGCCGTCGGGCTCCGGGCCCCGCTCGGGGGTGTCGGTGAAGGAGACGCAGACGTCGTCCACGAAGTCCTTCAGGTAGAGGCGCGCGGGCAGGTCGTTCTCGTCGAAGCCGATGAGGGTGTTCTGCCCGTGGGGGTTGAAGGTCAGCCCGTAGCGGTGGAGGACGTGCAGCACCGGGTGGAGCAGGGTGTCGAAGAGGCGGCGCAGCCAGAGGATCGGCTCGGTCCCGGAGGCGCGGACCAGTTCGGCGACGAAGGCGTCCCCGGCGGTGTCGGTGTGGAGCAGCGAGGCGAAGGTGCGGACGCGTTCGGTGGCGTCCCGGCGGGACTCCACCGGCTCGCGCCAGATGCAGCCGAGCGTTTCCAGGTACTGGTAGGGGGCGTTGGGGAGCGTTTCGAGGTAGGGGTGCCGGACGGTGGCGGAGGCGACCTCGCCGAGGAAGACGGTCCGGGTCTCGTCGGTGAGGTAGGGGTCGGTGTCGAGCATCCCGCGCAGCCACTGGGTGACGACGGGGGCACCGGCGGTGCAGTGCGGCGGTATCCCGCGCCAGACGAGGGTGTTGAGGATGCGGAGCGGCAGCTTGACGTCGTAGCGGCCGGGCGTGGTGACGTTGGTCATCGTGCGGATCGACTGGCCCGGCAGGTAGGCGTCGGGGCTGTCCCCGAGCGGCACGATGCGGCGCTGGGCGATGTCCGCGGCGTGCAGGGTCTGGAGGGTGTTGTCCCACTGCCAGGGGTGGGCGGGCAGCCAGACGTAGCCGTCGGGGTCGAGCCCGGCGCCGGTGAGGCGTGCGGTGAAGGCGGCGCGGGTGTCGGCGTCGAGTTCGCGGTGGAGGATCTCCCGCTCGGAGAGTTCGGGGGTGCCGCGGAAGTCGGCGAGGCCGCGGTGGACGGCGAGCCAGGTCAGGTGGACCGGTCGGCCGGACTCCGGGGCGTAGGCGCGCACGTCCGTGGCGGAGAAGCCGACCCGGCCCTTGTTGGCGACCAGCAGGTTGTGGCCGGTCATGTGGGATTCGAGTTCGGCGTGGCCGAGGGTCCGGAGTGCGGCGACGGAGGTGCCGCCGTGTTCGAGGCGGGCGGCGTCCACGGCGTGGGTGGCGGAGAGTTCGGTGAAGTAGGTGGCGGCGGTCGAGGCGTCGGTGCCGAGGCTGCCGACTGCGTCGAGGAGGAACCGCTGCGGGTCCCAGGCGGGTTCGGCGATGCTGTTGCCGAGCATCCCGGTGCCGGTGCGGGTGACCGAGCCGGGGTCGACGCGGAGCCAGCCGAAGGCCCCGGGGGTGGCACTGAACTGGTAGGTGATCCCGCTGTCGAGATCGACGCGGTAGGTGCCGTCCCCGCTGTCGAGGGCCTTGAGCATGTCCTCGAAGCACCATTCGCCGAGGGCCTTGGCGAGGAGCCGGCGGCCGGCCTCGCGCCAGGAGGCGGGGCTGACGGCGTCGAGCCGGGGGACGGGGTGGTCGTGGGGCGCGCGCATGTGGTCGCTCCGGGAGACGGAAGGGACGTGGGGGGCGTGCGAGACGTACGGGGACCCGCACGCGCCCCACAGCTTAGGCAAGGCTTACCTAATTCCGCAACAGTCCGCGTTCGTTCTACGACGTATCGCTATCCCGCTCCCGGATGCCGCGTCAAGAGGCCCTGACCGAGCGTGGGTTGAGCGGTGGCACGGACGACCGCCGCCCGCCGGGCGGGCCACCGCTCCCCCGCCGCCGAGCCGCGCGGGCCGCCGACGGCGCGTGCCCCGGGCCCTGAACGGCGGCGACGCCGTCTGCGGGCCCGGGGCATGTCGCCGCGGACGGGAGGGGTCGGGGTGCCGACTCAGGGCGTCCCGCGCCGACGCAGCAGCCAGATCAGGTAGGGGGCGCCGATGACCGCTGTGACGATCCCCACGGGGATCTCCACGGGTGCCAGCAGCCACCGGCCCAGCGCGTCGGCCACCACCACCAGGGTCGCGCCCAGCAGCGCGGCGACCGGGGCGACACGCAGCGTCCCCGTACCGACGAGGCGCCGCGCCAGGTGCGGGGCGAGCAGCCCCACGAAACCCACCGCGCCCACCGCCGCGGCGGTACCCGCCGCCATCACCGCCCCGGCTCCCAGGACCAGCAGCCGCACCCGGCCCAGGTCCATACCGAGCGCGCGGGGCAACTCGTCGCCCAGCGCCAGCAGGTCCACGGCACGCGCCGCCAGGACCAGCAGCACGGCGACCGCGGCGGGCACCGCGAGCCAGCCGAGCGCCGTGGTGTCCTTGGCGTAGGTGCTCCCCGCGAGCCAGGTGAGCGCACCGGCGATGTTCATCTGGCTGCCGACGACCAGCACGTTGACCAGGGCGGTCGCCGTTGCGGACGCCCCGAGGCCGACGAGGACCACCCGGGTCGGGTCCAGGCCGCCTCCCCGTCGCTCGTCGCGCGGACCGCGGGCCACCGCCACGACCACCGCCAGTGCGACCACACCGCCGACCGCGGCGGCCAGCGGCAGCGCCACGAGCGGGGCGGACGGGACGGCCGCGATGACGAACACCGCGCCGAGGGAGGCGCCGCCGGTGACGCCGATCAGCGAGGGTTCGGCCAACGGGTTGCGGACCACCGACTGCACGGCGGTTCCGGCCAGCGCCAGGCAGGCGCCCGCGAGGGCCGCCACCAGGACCCGGGGCAGCCGGTACCCCAGCACGCCCGAGGCCCCGTCCGGGCCCATGCCGACCACGAACGCGCCGATGTCGGCCCAGCCCACGTCGGCGTCGCCGATGCGCAGCCCCAGGAGGACGGCGCCCAGCAGTGTCAGCAGCGCTCCGCCGAGGAACAGCCGGTAGGAACCGCGCCGCAGGCCGTCACCGACGACCACCGCGGCGCCGGTGTCGGCGTCGCCGGTACGGATGCGCCGCGCCAGGAGCATGAAGACCGGGCCTCCGATCAGGGCGGTGACGATGCCCACGGGCAGTTCGCCGTGGCCGGCGGAGGCCGGGAACACCACCTGCGCGGCGCTGTCGGCGGAGAGCACGACCACCGCGGCGAGCAGCGCGGACAACGGCAGCAGCGCCGCGTGGTTGCGGATGCCGAGGGAGCGCAGCGCCACCGGGGCGATCAGCCCGACGAAGCCGATCGGACCGGCCAGCGACACCGCGGCGGCGGAGAGCACCACGGCGAGCAGCAGCGTCGCCGGGCGTATCCGCTCCACCCGGACGCCCATCGCCCGCGCGGTCTCGTCGCCGAGGGCCAGCAGGTCCAGCGGGCGCGCCAGCAGCGGTGCGCAGCACGCCAGGACGGCGACCAGCGCGCCCACCACCAGCGGGCGCGTCAGATCGGACTGGAGGAGGGTGCCGTTGCCCCAGAAGAAGAGTCCCTGGGTGGCCTGGGTGTCCAGGATCTGGAGGAAGGCGGCGCAGGCGGTGGTGGCGAGCGCGACGGTGGCCCCCGCCAGCAGGACCCGCCCGGCGGTCAGCACCCCGCCCCGGGTGAGGAGGTGGACGACCGTCATGGCCGCGAGACCGCCGAGGAAGGCGGCTGCCCCGGCCGGCAGCGGCCCCAGGCTGACGCCCGTGAACGCGACCGCGACCACCGCCAGGTAGGCGCCGCCGTTGACACCGAGCGTGTCGGGGGCGGCGAGCGGGTTGCGGGTCACGCCCTGGAGCAGGGCCCCCGCGACACCCAGCGCCGCGCCCACGACCAGCCCGGTGAGGGTGCGCGGCAGCCGGCTGCCGACCAGCACGTCACCGGTGAACGGATCACCGCGACCGAACAGATGGGCGATGATGTCGCCCGTTCCGACGCCGGAGGCGCCGAGACCCAGGTGGACGGCGACCACGGCGAGCAGCGCGACCGGGAGCACCAGGGCCGCGGTCGTCGCACGAC
>NZ_JAAVJB010000183.1 GCF_012034385.1 Streptomyces spiramenti | reverse complement strand
GAGAGGTCCAGCAACTGCTCCACCAGCCGCCCCGCCGCCGGGGCCGCCGCGCTGCCGCAGCCGGGACGTGCCGACGACCGCCGCTGCGACCAGCAGCACACCGGCCGCGCCGGAGAGCGCGGCCAGCAGCGGCGCGGTCCATCCTGCACCGTCGCCCTCGGCGCTGTCTGCGGCGGTGACCGAATCGTCGTCCGGACCCGCCCCGGACGCGTCGGCGTCCGCTGACGCGTCACGGCCGTCGCCCCCGGCGAGCGGCGGCGCGCCGTGTTCGGGACCGCTCAGTTCCTCGCCGAGCACGTCCACCCGCAGCACCACTCCGATCGCCGCGTTGCGCGCGACGGCGACCGCCTCCGGCCCGAGCGAGACCGCGATGTAGTAGTCGCCGCCGATCCGCACCGGGGACGCGGCGGCGGCGGACTCGTACCGGTTGGTCCAGGTCACGGGGACGGTGCCCAGCTCCACCGCCAGCGGCTCGCCGCGGTAGGCGCGGTCGACGGTGAACCCGCCCCGCCCGATCGGTGCCCGGTGGGGCGCGTAGGCGGCCGTACTGACGTAGGAGGAGGCCGAACCGGACTGCTGGGTCGGCTCGTTCCCGAACTCGACCCGATAGCGCAGCTGCTGCCCCCAGCCGACCGGCACCTTGAACCAGCGGGTCTGGGCGGGGAGCAACTGGTCGCGCCAGGCGCCCGGACCGAGCTCGGCGGCGTCGTTGAAGCCCGTGCCGCCGGTGACGTCCTCCGGCCCGGCGGTGGGGAGTTCGGCCGCCGCCCCCGCCGCGCCGTAGTCGGTCGCGGACGCCGCCGGTCGCACCTCCGCCGCCAGCGGTTCCTCCACGGCGAAGCGCAGCTCCACCGGCCAGTGGGCCGTGTCGGAGTCGGACTCGCTCGACCGGGTCACGCTCAGCGCGTAGCGGCCCGCCTCGTCGCAGGCGGATCCGCCCGCCGGGGAGGGGATGCGGCCCACCGACTGGGTCAGCACCATGGCACCCTCGTCGTTGCCGAAGGCGACATCGGCGCTGTCGCACCGCCGCGGGCTCTCCGCGGTGTCCTCCAGACGCAGCGCGAGACCGTCCCTCCGGTCGACCGTCACACCGGGGTGAGGCACCGCGGTCACCGACAGGTCGGCGGCGGAGGCCGCGTCCAGCTCGACCGCGTACCAGCGGGTCTCGTCCGGGCCGATGGTGTCGAGGTACTGACCGGGCTCCAGCAGGGGCGCCGCGTCCGGGTCGGCGCCGCCCTCGGCAGCGTCGCCCTCGAACCGGTACCCGTCCGCGGAGAGCCGCGCAGCGCGCTCCAGTTCACGGCCGAGCGCCTCGCCGTCGGGGGCGTCGTAGTAGGTGCCGTGCCCGGCCTCGGCGATGCACTCCAGCTCGGCACGACCCTCCTCACCGATACGGAAGCCGACGGTGTCGATCCGCAACCCCACGCCGTTGCCGACAAGTTCCGCGGCCACCTCGCAGGGAGGCGGCCCGTCGCAGTTGGACTCGCCGTCGGAGACCAGCAGGATCGTCCGGCGGCCGAGGGCGCCCGCCGGCGTGTCGGGCAGGTCGTCCGCGGCGCTCTCCAGCGCGAGGCCGGTGGGGGTGTTGCCGGTGGGGCCGGTGTCGCCCAGTGCCTCCCGCAGGGCGTCGCGGTCCAGCGGCTGCACCGGGTGGACCAGCGTGGTGTCGGTGCAGCTGCTGCTCTCGGAGCCGAACAGCCGCAGCCCGGTGGGATGTCCGTCGGGGAGGGCGTCCACCGCCGTCGACAGGGCCTCGCGGGCCGCCTCCATCCGGGTGCCGCCCGATCCGTCGTCCTCCGCCATGGACCCCGACGCGTCGAGCACCATCAGCAGCCCGGTCGCGTCACCGGAGCCCGCCGTTCCGTCGGCCTGCTGCGCCGGGAGCAGCCGCTCGGTCGGAGCGGCGTGCGCCGCACCGGCGGTCGGCGCGAGCAGGAGCAGTGCCCCCAACCCGACCGCGACCCTCCACACGCCGGCCCGCCCGTTTCCGACCGCGCCGGCGGCGCCCCCGTCCCGCATCGGCCCGTCCCCCTCGGTAACGCTGTGACCAGGTACGGGAGCCACGGTATGAGTTTGCTGGAGCACACGACAAGGGGGAGTGGTGTCACGGTCTCGCCACAGCGGACGATGCCGGTGGGACACCCGCGCTGTGCGGGCGCCCCACCGGCATCACCTCTCCGGCAAACACCGGAGGGCCCCCGGGCCGAGGAACGGCCGGGAGCCCTCCGGGGGGGGTCTGCGGGACCTCAGGCGCCAGTGGAACCAGTGGGGGGCACGGTGTCAGTCGCGTCCATCCACAGGTCCTGGTCGGCCTTGTCCGTCTGGATCTGGCGGTACACCAGGACGCCGCCAACGGCGACCAGTGCGACCAGGAGGAGCTTCTTCACCGCGCTACCTCATCCTTCTTCGACGATCGGACCATCTGGCGCCCGATGATACCGAAAGCACGCCCCCGAACCCGCCCCGGCCACACCCGCGCACCCACCCGGCTGACGCGATTCGCCGCACCACCGCAGCCGTCGGGCCGTTCCGGCCCCCCGCCGCCCCCCCGGCGCCCCCAACCGGCCGACGGACTGGGCGGCTTGCCCCGGCGCCCGTACCGACGGACCGGTCGCGACAAGCCCCTCCGCGCCCCGCAGCCGCCCTACCGGCGCGCCGGGCCCCGGAGAGACAGCTCCACGGACCGACCGGCCACCCCGACCGCGACGCACTGGGCCCCAACCACCTGCACGACCTTCCCGGCGGCCGGCGGGGCCCACCGGACGACAACACGGTGACCTCCGTCACCCCGCCCCACGCACGATGTCGACCTGCGAGCCGCGCACGCGGAACACCCAGCGCACTTCCTGCGGCTCCATGGCGAACGACACCCGGTTCGTCCGGACCGGCCCGTAGAGCCCTGCCGCCGTGCCCAGAGGGTCGCCCGGCGCTTCGGTGCAGTAGCCGACGTGGTCCGTGTGGTCCGACGCCCCGTCGGACCTGCGACCGTCGCCCACCCCGAGCCGGACAGTACCCAGCTGAACCGGAACTCTCCAGAGAGGCCCTCCCCCTCCCGAGCGGCCGGGCCGCCCCACGGCCCCGGAGGCAGAGCGCTCCCGACGCCGAAGGCACCGCTGGCGTCAGCCGTGGATGTCAGAAGCCCCCGACCGGTCCCGGTCGGGGGCTTCTGCGCTGGTGGGGCTAACAGGACTTGAACCTGTGACCTCATCCTTATCAGGGATGCGCTCTAACCATCTGAGCTATAGCCCCGCGCTGCTCCGAAAGATTAGCGCATGGTCGGCCCCGCCCCCAAATCGGTTCCGCTGCCGCCGTCACGGCGTCCATGCGCCGGTGGACGGGGTGTCCGAGGGCCCTCGGCGGCCCGTCGCCGGCGCCCGGTCCGCCTCGGCCGGACGGCCGCCCGGAGAGCGAACCGCCCGCCGACCGGCGCCGCCCGCCAACCGACAACCCGGGCCCCCCAACCCGCGCACAGCGGGAAGAACGCCGCGCCCCGCACACCGCGCGGGAACGACGAACGGCCCGGCCCCCTCGCGGGGAACCGGGCCGTTCGCCGTCCGTCTCAGCGGGCCGGCGGGTGGGGTGCCGCCGTCACGACACCCCGTCCACCGTTGGTCGCCCGCACCGACGCACCCCCCGTTGGCAGCTTCGCCTCCGAGAACGCCGTCACTCGTCCTCGGCCAGCGTCAGCTCCACACCGCCGACGAAGCCGGCGGAGAGGTTGTACATGAACGCCGCCAGCGTCGCGAGCGCCGTGACCAGCACCACGTCGATGATGGCGATGACGGCGGTGAAGGTCAGGACCCGGCCCAGCGACAGGAACGCCTGGAGGTCGAACCCGCCGCCCTCCTCCGTACCGGTCGCCTCGCTGATGAGGTCACCGATGCTGGAGAAGACGCCCATGGCGTCCATGACCAGCCACAGCACCGACACCGCCACGATGGTGCAGATGCCGAGCGCGATGGACAGCAGGAAGCTGACCTTCATGACCGACCACGGGTCGGCCCGCCCGACGCGCAGCCGCGCCTTCCGGACGCGGGGCACCACGCGGGCCCCGGTCCGGGCCTTGCGCTCGGTCTGCGGCGGCCGGGACGGCTGGGCGGGCTGCCCCGGCCCGGTGATCCGGGCCGGCTTCTGCGGGCGTAGCTGCGTGGTCTCGTCGGGCCGCGGCCCGCTCTTCCCCGCGTCGCCGCCCGCCGCACCACCGGCCGGCGCGGGGTACGCCTGCGGCGGCCGGTAGTGCTGGTCCTGCTGGGGGTTTCCCTGGCCACCTTGGGAGTAGGAGTCCGTGGGCCTGGTCATCGTGGTCCCCCCACGAGTCGTCGCTGACCGGGAGCGGTCGCCCCCGGGGTCGGCGCCCGTTGCGCCGTCCGTGATGGTGGTCGGTTCTGCCGTGCGGGGACTGTCGTCCTCCGCACCGCGGCCGGGCGCGCCCGGGGCTCCACTCACGGCTTACTCCTTGGTGCGGTTCCGAGTCGGGGCGAGCGTCACTGGCCTGCGCCGGCGTCGTCCGCGGTCCCGTTCACGGCGTCACCGGGGTCACCGCCGGTCGCGGTGGTACCGAGGTCGTCGGCCTCGGCGGCGTCACCGCCACCACCGACCACTGCCTCGACCTCTTCGGCCTCGCGGCCGGCCTCTGCGTTGCGGGCGACTCCGACCACGGCGTCCCGCTTGCCGAGGTTGATCAGCGACACGCCCATCGTGTCACGGCCGGTCTGCCTGATCTCGTTGACCCGCGTGCGAATCACTCCTCCGCTGAGGGTGATGGCGAGGATCTCGTCCGTGGCCTCGACGACGAGCGCGCCGACGAGGGACCCACGGTCCTCCACGATCTTCGCCGCCTTGATCCCGAGACCGCCGCGACCCTGCACACGGTACTCGTCCACCGGCGTGCGCTTGGCGTATCCGCCGTCGGTGGCGGTGAAAACGAACGTTCCCGGCCGCACGACGTTCATCGACAGCAGCTCGTCGTCCGTGCGGAAACTCATGCCCTTCACGCCCGAGGTGGCCCGCCCCATCGGGCGGAGCGACTCGTCGGTGGCGGTGAAGCGGATGGACTGCGCCTTGCGGCTGATCAGCAGCAGGTCGTCCGTGGACGAGACCAGCTCGGCACCGATCAGCTCGTCGTCGCGGCCGTCCTCCATCTGCCGCAGGTTCACGGCGATCACACCGCCGGCGCGGGGCGAGTCGTAGTCCTTGAGCGGCGTCTTCTTCACCAGGCCGGACTTGGTGGCGAGGACCAGGTGGGGCGCGGCGTCGTAGTCGCGGATGGCGAGGATCTTGGCGATCTTCTCGTCCGGCTGGAACGCCAGCAGGTTGGCGACGTGCTGGCCGCGCGCCTCCCGGCCCGCGTCCGGCAGCTCGTACGCCTTGGCGCGGTACACCCGGCCCTTGTTGGTGAAGAACAGCAGCCAGTGGTGCGTGGTGGAGACGAAGAAGTGGTTGACGATGTCGTCCTCGCGCAGCTTGGTGCCGCGCACGCCCTTGCCGCCGCGCTTCTGCGCCCGGTAGTCGTCGGCCTTGGTCCGCTTGACGTAGCCGCCGCGGGTGATGGTGACGACGATGTCCTCTTCGGCGATGAGGTCCTCGATGGACATGTCGCCCTCGAAGGGGATCAGCTTGGAGCGCCGGTCCTCGCCGAACTTGTCGACGATGGCCGCGAGCTCCTGGCTGATGATCTGCCGCTGGAGCTCGGGCGAGGCGAGGATGCCGTTGTACTCGTCGATCTTGATCTGCAGCTCGTCGTGCTCCGCGGTGATCTTCTGCCGCTCCAGGGCCGCGAGGCGGCGGAGCTGCATCTCCAGGATCGCGTTCGCCTGGATCTCGTCGATCGCCAGCAGCCCCATCAGGCCCTGGCGGGCCTCGTCCACCGTCTGGCTGCGACGGATGAGGGCGATGACCTCGTCGATGGCGTCGAGCGCCTTCAGCAGGCCCCGCAGGATGTGGGCGCGCTCCTCGGCCTTGCGGAGGCGGAACCGGGTGCGCCGCACGATGACGTCGATCTGGTGCGCGACCCAGTTGCGGATGAACGCGTCCAGCGACAGGGTCCGCGGCACGCCGTCCACGAGCGCCAGCATGTTGGCGCCGAAGTTGGTCTGGAGATCGGTGTGCTTGTAGAGGTTGTTCAGCACGACCTTGGCGACGGCGTCCCGCTTGAGGACGATCACCAGTCGCCGACCCGTGCGGGAGGAGCTCTCGTCCCGCACGTCGGCGATACCGCCGACGCGGCCGTCCTTGACGAGGTCGGCGATCTTCAGCGCGAGGTTGTCCGGATTCACCTGGTAGGGAAGTTCGGTGACCACCAGGCACTGCCGGCCCTGGACCTCCTCGACCGCCACGACGGCGCGCATCGGGATCGATCCGCGACCGGTGCGGTACGCCTCCTCGATGCCCTTGCGGCCGACGACCAGCGCGCCGCTGGGGAAGTCCGGGCCCTTGATCCGCTCGATGAGGGCGTCCAGCAGCTCGTCGGAGCTCGCCTCGGGGTGCTCCAGGAACCACTGGGCGCCGGCGGCGACCTCGCGGAGGTTGTGCGGCGGGATGTTGGTCGCCATGCCGACCGCGATACCGGCGGAGCCGTTGATCAGCAGGTTCGGGATGCGGGCCGGGAGGACCTTCGGCTCCTGGTTCCGGCCGTCGTAGTTGTCCTGGAAGTCGACGGTCTCCTCGTCGATGTCCCGGAGCATCTCCATGGCCAGCGGCGCCATCTTGCACTCGGTGTACCGCATCGCCGCGGCCGGGTCGTTGCCCGGGGAACCGAAGTTGCCGTTGGAGTCCACCAGCGGCATCCGCATCGACCACGGCTGGGCCAGGCGGACCAGGGCGTCGTAGATGGAGGTGTCGCCGTGCGGGTGGTAGGTGCCCATGACGTCACCGACGACGCGTGCGCACTTGTAGAAGCCGCGCTCGGGGCGGTAGCCGCCGTCGTACATCGCGTACAGCACACGGCGGTGCACCGGCTTGAGGCCGTCCCGCACGTCGGGGAGCGCCCGGGAGACGATGACGCTCATCGCGTAGTCGAGGTAGGAGCGCTGCATCTCCATCTCGATCGTGACCGGCTCCACGCGCTGCCCGTCCTCGGGCGCCAGCAGCGCGACGGGCGCCTCGATGTCGCCGGTGGGCGGGGGTGTGGCGTCGCCGTCCGGGGTGGGGTTGTTGTCCTCGGCCATGGGTGAGCGTCCGATCCGTTCGAGCTGCGAGGCGTTACGACTTCGACTGGTGTGGCTACGGCTGATGTGGGAGCGACGGACTCCGGCGCCGGTCACCCGGCGGCCGGTGGGCGGCGGCCGGATGACCGGCACCGCCGTCCCCGCCGCGCAGGGCGGCCCCCGGGCGCCTGCCCGGGGGCCGTCCCTCAGATGTCCAGGAAGCGGACATCCTTGGCGTTGCGCTGGATGAAGGTCCGGCGGGCCTCGACGTCCTCGCCCATCAGGACCGAGAAGAGGTCGTCCGCGGCGGCGGCGTCGTCGAGCGTGACCTGGCGCAGCAGCCGGTAGCCGCGGTCCATCGTGGTGATCCGCAGCTCCTCGGCGTTCATCTCGCCCAGGCCCTTGAACCGCTGGATGGAGTCCTCACGGATGCGCTTGCCCTGGCGGCGGCCCAGGTCGATCAGGCTGTCGCGCTCGCGGTCGGAGTAGGCGTACTCGAACTCGTCCCGGCCCCACTTGATCTTGTAGAGCGGGGGCTGCGAGAGGTAGACGTGGCCGGCCTCGACCAGCGGACGCATGAACCGGAAGAGCAACGTCAGCAGCAGGGTGTTGATGTGCTGGCCGTCGACATCGGCGTCGGCCATCAGGATGATCTTGTGATAGCGGAGCTTCGCGATGTCGAAGTCCTCGTGGATACCGGTACCGAACGCCGAGATCAGCGCCTGTACTTCGGTGTTCTGGAGGACCTTGTCGATCCGGGCCTTCTCCACGTTCAGGATCTTGCCGCGGATCGGCAGGATGGCCTGGTACTGCGGGTCGCGACCGGATTTGGCGCTGCCACCGGCGGAGTCGCCCTCGACGATGAAGATCTCGCACTTGGCCGGGTCGTTGGACTGGCAGTCGCTGAGCTTGCCGGGAAGCGACGCCGTCTCCAGCAGGCCCTTGCGCCGGGTGAGGTCGCGGGCCTTGCGGGCGGCGACCCGCGCGGTGGCGGCCTGGATGCTCTTGCGGATGATGTCCGCGGCCTCGACCGGGTTCCGGTCCAGCCAGTCCGTGAGGTGCTCGTGGACGATCTTCTGAACGAAGGTCTTGGCCTCGGTGTTGCCGAGCTTCGTCTTCGTCTGGCCCTCGAACTGCGGCTCGCCCAGCTTGATCGAGATGATCGCGGTCAGACCCTCGCGGATGTCCTCACCGGCGAGGTTGTCGTCCTTCTCGCGCAGCAGCTTCTTGTCGCGGGCGTAGCGGTTGACCAGCCCGGTCAGCGCGGCGCGGAAGCCCTCCTCGTGGGTGCCGCCCTCATGGGTGTGGATCGTGTTCGCGAAGCTGTAGACACCCTCGCTGTACTGGGTGTTCCACTGCATGGCGACCTCGACCGAGAGCATCCGCTCCTTGTCCTCGGCGCCGATGTCGATCACCGAGGGGTGCACGGGCTCGCCCTTGCGGGAGTTGAGGTGCCGCACGAAGTCGGAGATGCCGCCCTCGTAGTGGTACGTGACGTGGCGGGCGACGTCGTCGTCCTCGGTGCCCGCGGTGTCGGCACCCACCGTCTGCTTCGCCGCTTCGCGCTCGTCCGTCAGGGAGATGGTGAGTCCCTTGTTGAGGAACGCCATCTCCTGGAAGCGCCGCGAGAGCGTCTCGAAGGAGTAGTCGGTGGTCTCGAAGATGTCGCCGTCGGCCCAGAACGTCACCGAGGTGCCCGCGGTGTCGGTCGCCTCGTTCTTCGCCAGCGGCGCGTCGGGCACGCCGAGCGAGTACTCCTGCGACCAACGGAAGCCGTCGCGTCGCACGTCCACCGCGACCCGGCGGGAGAGGGCGTTGACGACGGAGACGCCCACGCCGTGCAGACCGCCGGAGACGGCGTAGCCACCGCCGCCGAACTTGCCGCCCGCGTGCAGCACGGTGAGCACGACCTCCACGGCCGGCTTGCCCTCGGAGGGGACGATGTCCACGGGGATACCGCGGCCGTTGTCGATCACCCGGACGCCGCCGTCGGCGAGGAGCGTGACGTCGATGGTGTCGGCGTGACCCGCGAGGGCCTCGTCGACGGAGTTGTCCACGACCTCGTAGACGAGGTGGTGCAGGCCCCGCTCGCCGGTGGAGCCGATGTACATGCCGGGCCGCTTGCGGACCGCGTCCAGCCCCTCCAGGACCGTGATGGCGCTGGCGTCGTACGACGCCTCCACCACATGGTCGGCCACCACCGGCGCGGCGTCCGCGGAGGTGGTGGCGGGCTCGTTCTCGTTGGGGTTGCCGGAATCGGCCACGGAGCGCCCTTTCTGGCACAGGACGGCGACGTTCCGGGCGCACCGGAACGGCCGTGTCACTCGACAGGGTCCGCGAAAAGGCGGTTGCCCCATTCTACCGCCACCACCGACACCAATGGGGCTTTGCCGGGCCCTGAGGGCACATGTGATGCCCTGAACCGGCCGCTACCAACTCCCCATATGGGCACCCACCCCAGGAAACGCTCACAGCGGCGCACAGCGACGAGTCGACTCCGTGCGCACAAATGCGCCGCATACCCCTCGAACCACCCGATCCCCAGCCCGTTCCCGGGCCGCACGGGGCGGGAATGCGGGGGAGCCCCACCCCGCCGGGCAACCGGGGCGAGCACCGACGGCCCCGACGTGACTCGCGTCACACTCACAGGGGCGGGTGGTGCGGTAGCGGTTCCGCTACGGGCAGTTGCCTATGCGGGTCCCGGGTGCATCGGACACCGGCGTCCGGGGGCGCCCCGCCGTCGAGCACCCCTTCGGGCCGGGGCCGGTCGCGGGAGGACGGGGCCCCCGGGCACAGCGGCGGTGAGATGCGCGCGACGCCGCGTCGCCGGAGGCGGCGCGTGCCGCCTCGGAACAGCGCGGCAGGCCCGGTGGGCGCGACGGCAACCGGCAGCGGGGGAGACCCTCAGCCGTAGGTGTCGCCCGGTCCCTTGCTGCCGGGGGCGCGCCACTGCCCGGGCGTGCGCGCGGGGCCGCTGGGTCCCTTGACCTTGATGAGCCTGACGGTGCCGGTGCCCAGCTCCCCGTTGAGCCGGACCAGCAACTGCGGTGCCAGGAGTCGCAGCTGGGTTGCCCAAGCCGTGGAGTCGCACCGCACGGTGAGCACCCGCTCCCGTTCGTCGTACCCCTCCGGCTCGCAGTGCTGGGCGATCTCGGGACCGACCACCTCCGGCCAGCGCCCCGACACCCCGCCGACCGCGATCGGCATCTCCCAGCCGCGCTCCGACTTGAGCCGGTCGAAGGCGGCGCCCAGCTTCAGCGGGTCGCGCCCGCCCGGTCGGGCGCCGGAGCGCAGCGCCGGGGTGCGGCTCTGCCGGGTGCGCCCCGCACCACGTTCCCGCGCCCGCTGCCGCGCTGCCCGCAGCGCGACCCGGGCCAGGTCGACGCCGGTCGGGCCGTCACCACCGGTGGCGGCACTCGGTCCGGCGGGGGCGCCCGGCCCGGACGGTGCACCCTGTCCGGCGGGTGCGTTGCCCTCCGCACCGCTGCCCGGCCCGGTGCCGTCGGAGCGCGGTCCGGTGCCGAAGAGACGTTCCTGCTCGCGGCCCTCACCGCGTCCCGCTCCGGTCTCAGCCATCGCGCACCGGCCCCTCGTCGGACCACGTCCCCGAGTCGTCCGCCGAGGGACGCGCCACGCGCCTCGTCGCTGTCCGCTCCGGGCTCCTCGGTCAACCACCCCTGGGTGACCAGCGTCTTCAGACACGGG
>NZ_JAAVJB010000182.1 GCF_012034385.1 Streptomyces spiramenti | reverse complement strand
GTGGTGGGGCTGCCGACCGGCGGCCGGGCCGGTCAGGTGCCGGGGCCCTGCCGGTACCCCTGCCCCGGCTGGCGCGGGTGGCCGTGCGGCGGGTGGTGGTGCGGCTCGGCCGCGGTGGCCGGCGAGGCCGGTGAACCGTGGCTGCCGGGGGAGGCGGCGTCCACCGGTTCGCCCTCACCACCCGGGGTCGGCTCCGCGCCGGCGCGCAGCTCCGCCAACCGGGACGCGAGCATCTGGCGAACGGCGGGGCGGTCGGCGTGGGTCTCCTCGTGGCGCTCCAGCGTGGTCAGCTGCTCGCTGTCCAGGCTTCGGATGCGGTGGAGCAGGGACCCCGCGGGCTGCTGGTCCCAGTCCGGTACGGGAAGGGTGTCGTCGGTCATGCTCCGGGCTCCTCTCCATCTGGGGCGATCGGACCGCGTCCCGGGCCGCCGGGGGGAGGGGAGGCCGGGCCGCGGGTGACGTCTCGGGTTACCCGATGGCGGCGCGGCAAACGTCCCGGGCCGGGCGACCCCGCCCCGCACGACCGCTCAGCGGCGGGCGGCGGGCGCCCGGGCCCGGGACGTTTGCCGCTGAGCGGTCGTCTCGGCGACGCCCGCCAGGCAGCTCGCGCCCCGTTGGATGGCGCGCACCGTCAGGGACGGCAGGTCCGGTTCGGGATCGGCCTCGATCCAGCAGGGTTCGTCGAGCGCGGTGAGGCGCGTGAACGAGGCGTCCAGCGACGTCATCAGTGACTGCCCGCGGCCGAGCGGCGCCGCCGCGGTCGCGGCCTGCCGGAGCGCCTCCAGCAACACCATCCTCGGTACGTGCGTGGCCTGCGGAGCGACGTACGGATGGGCGGGGGAGACGCGGAACTGCCAGCGGTGGGGCTCGGCGGTGGGGACGAGCAGCGAGCCGACGGCCGAGCCCGGGCCGGACGCCGCCGAGGGCCTCGCGCCGTAGAGGGGGACCGAGCCGGTGGACGCCCTGGACGGCGCCCGGTACGGCCGGGGCGGGAGTTCCTCCGCCTCCAGCGTGGCGAGCGCCAGGAGCTCGCCGTCCCTGACCGCCTCCGCGCACAGCGTCATGGCCACCGGACGCGACCGGTGGAAGCGGAGGTCCGAGCAGTGGAGGTGCAGTTCGACCTCGGTCTCCGCCGAGACACGCAGCAGGGCGTGCGGGTTGACGCGGTACTGGACGCGCGTCAGTGACAACAGGTGGTCGGCGGGGGCCCGGTAGACGGTCCGCGACAGCACACCGGCACACTGCCCGAGGGTCTCGACGAGCAACATGGGGTCGTGTGTTCCGCCCGGAGCGGGCGAGAACGGATGGCCGCGCGACCAGACCACGGAGACTCGGTAGGTGTCGCTCCCGGTTCGCCGCCAGTCCGTGAAGCGTACGCCGGACCGGGTGCCGCGGGGGTGGTGGGGAGCCCGGCGGGGCGGGCCGTTCTCAGCCGGAGTGTCGCCAACGCTCAGCATCCCTCTCCTGTTGGGTTTCGATGCGTGTACTTCCGCAGGGGGACGGAAGCCGCTGGCGACAGTAGTGAAAGATCGTTCCGGTTGTCGAGAGTGCTTATCGGGACACGTCGGGGCGGTTTCGTTCCGTGAATTCGGCGATTCTGTCGTGCCGGGGCGGCGCTGCGGGTTTGCGTCTTCGAGCGGTCATGTCGGCGTGTGCGGGTCTTGCTGGTTTGGCCCAGGTCCCCGGAGGGGAGTATCCGCCGAATGGCGCCGAAGCAGCCCCGGTCGGCGTCGACGCGCCGACCAGGGCTGCGCTGTCCCGTGGCTCAGCGCGGCAGTCCGGCGGTCGGCCGCTCCTCGCCCTCGACCGGCGTCCCGCGCAGCTCGGCCCGTGCTGTCCTGTTCCTTGCCCAGCGCTGGGTGGCGTTGTTGATGGGCCTTTCCAGCAGGTAGTAACTCAGCGATGCCACCAGAATGCTCCCGACGAGGACCGCGGTCATGAGCTCGGGGAACTTGATGGTGCCGCGCAGGATATTCATCTCGGCCGGTTCCGTTCCGAACACGCTTCCCGTGCGGAACCAGAAGTACATCACCGCGAAGTGCCACAGGTAAATTCCGTACGAGATGCGCCCGAGGTATCTGGCGACCGGATTGGCGAATATCGCGTCCAGCGCCCGTGATCGCGCCTCGGGTATGGCGAGCGGCATGACCGTCAGGTAGGAGAAGAGGAGCAGCAGGAAGTACTGCGTCACCGCCAGCCCCGTGCTCTCGTAGTCGCCGTAGCCGGGGCGGCCGAAGGGCTGCGTGCAGTTGACGGCGTACACGAGGAGCGCGCCGCTGCACACCAGCAGCGGGTGATCGCGCGCCACCCGGTACAGGAAGTGCTCGCGGCCGTTCTCGGCGGCCACCAGGAGGACGGCCAGCATCATCCCGAGGACGAAGGCGCCGCCCACCGCGAAGGGCCACCAGTACTGCTCGGGGTACACACCCATCTCGGGCCGGTGGATGTAGTAGGTCCACCAGGCAGCCGCGGCGGTGACCACCAGCGGCGGGACGAGCATGCGGCGCACCTTGGCGCCGAGGTCGTCGACGTTGCGGGCCATCCGGTGCATCAACCAGGCGAGCAGCGGCAGGGCGAGGTAGTACTGCATCTCCGCCGGCACGGTCCAGGCCGGGTCCATGCCGGCGATCCACGTGTAGTCGTACACCTGGAGCATCACCAGCGGCCGGATCACATACCACGGGCCGTCCACGGCACGGTAGTTCAGCAGGAAGACGCAGACCAGTGCCAGCAGGGCGTAGGCGGGCCAGAGCCGCGCGACCCGCTTGGCGAAGAAGGCTCCCAGATGCGGTGGCGGTGCGCCGTAGAGCGTCCACCGGGCGAACTGGCGGTAGAGGAGCATCCCCGACAGCACGAAGAACGGCCCCAGCGCGATGGGGCGCAGCCCGGCCAGCAGGACCGCGAGCGTCTCGTTCCCCGGTTCGACGTCGTAGGCGCCCATGACCCCCGCGGTGAACGAGGTGTGCACGGCCGCGACTCCGAGGGCGCACATGGCGCGGACACCGTCGAGACGCCCGATCCTCCGTGGCTCCGCCGGGGAGTCGGTGGCGGTCTTCCCCATGCCAATTTCCTTTGTTCGAAAGGTTTTTCACAGGATGGGGCTGGGCGGGGCCGCTGACATCTCCGGGCGTGCCCTCTTCGTCGTCGAGGGCGAGCGATGTCGTGCGCGGCGCGGCCACGCCCGGAAGGCCACCGGGGTCGGTCACCGAGCAGCCTGGGAGATGACGCCCTCCCGGCGCCCGCCGACCATGAACGGCAAGCGGGCGCCGGCCCGGTGGACCAGCTGGATGGGGTGCGGGTCGTGGACGTGGAACGCAGGGGTGGCCCGGAACGCGCGGTGGCCGCCGTCTACAACTCGGCGGTGGCCGCGTGGGCGCTCGCCGCCGCCTGGGAGGTCGGGGCCCTGGACGAGATGCACCGGCACCGGCGCCTGGACACCGCGGAGTTCGCCGCACGGAACGGGCTGGACGGGCCGTCGGTCACCGGGCTCTTCCGGGCGCTGTCCGCCGTCGGCCTGGTCAGGCGCGAGGGGACGGAGGTCACCCCAGGCGAGGCGTTCGACGAGGCATTCCGGACCAAGTCCTTCTTCCACTGGCTGACCCGCGGCAGCGGCGAGCTGTTCCGGGACATACCCGCCGTGCTCCCGGTCGCCGCCCGGACCGGCGACTTCTACCGCAGGGACGCGGCGGCGGTGGCCTACGCCTGCCGGGAGATCGACGAGGTCACCTACGCCCCGGCCTTCCGCAGGGCCCTCGACGAGGTGGACTTCGCGCCGACCGGTGTCGCCGACCTGGGCTGCGGGAGCGGCGCCAGGCTGCGCGAGGTGCTCCGGCGCCACCCCGGGGCGACCGGGATCGGGATCGACATCGCGGAGCCGCCGCTGCGCGTGGCCCGCGCCGAGGCGACCGCCGAGGGGCTCGCCGAGCGGGCGGAGTTCGTCACCGGGGACGTGCTGCGGCTGGAACCCGCGCCGGGGTACGCCGCGGTGGAGCTGCTGACCTGCTTCATGATGGGCCACGACTTCTGGCAGGACGACGGAAGGGCCGGGGCCGTCGCGACACTGCGCCGCCTCCGCGCCGTCTTCCCCGCCGCGCGGCGGCTGCTGCTCGGCGACGCCACCCGCACGGACCACCCCGACGACCGGCTCCCGGTCTTCACCCTGGGCTTCGAGCTCGGCCACGACCTCATGGGGACCTACCTGCCGACCCTCGCGGAATGGGAGTCCGTCCTCCCCGAGGCGGGCTGGAAGGTCGTGGACGTCCACCGCATCGACGGGACGGTCGGCGAGACGATCCTGGTGGCGGAGTGAGGGCCGCCACGTGACCACGGTAGCGGCGGCGGTCGCCCGGTCCCTGGCGCGGGCGGGGGTCGCGGACGCCTTCGGCGTCGTCGGCGGCGGCAACGTCGAGGCGGTGGCCGCGATGACCGCCGCGGGGCTGCGGTACACGGCGGCCAGGCACGAGGCGGGCGCCGTCGCCATGGCGGACGCCTACCACCGGGCTTCGGACCGGGTGGCGGTCTGCACCACCTCGCACGGCGCGGGGCTGACCAACGCGCTCACCCCGCTGGCCGAGGCCGTGCGGCACGGCTCCGGCCTGGTGCTGGTGTCGGGCGACGCGGCGTCCGAGGGACGGCAGCACCACGACGTCGATCAACGCGCGCTGCTGGAGTCGCTGGGGGTGGAGGTGGTCCTGGTGGGCGCGGGCGACGCATCGGACGCGGCCACCGATGCGGTCGCCACGGCAACCGCCGAACGCCGCCCGGTGGCAATCCTGATCCCCGCCGGCGTCGCGGGACAGGCGACGGTGGCGACCGTCGCGCACAGGCGCACGGCCGTGGTGCACGACCCCGTCACGGTGCGGCCGACCCCCGCCGAGGCGGCCCGGCTGACGGGACTGCTGGCCTCGGCGTCCCGCCCGCTGCTGCTGGCGGGACTCGGCGCGTGGCGCGCGGGGGCCGGCCCGGCGCTGGAGCGCCTGGGCGAGCGGCTCGGGGCGGTGCTGGCGACCACCGTGATGGGCGCGGGTACCTTCGCCGGGAACCCGTGGTCGGTCGGGGTGTGCGGCGGATTCTCGTCCCCGGCCGCCGCACGGCTGACGGCGGAGGCGGACGTCGTGGTCGCCTTCGGTGCCTCGCTCGACCGCTTCACGCTGCACGGCGGCCGGGCGCTCGGCCGCGACGCCACCGTCGTGCAGGTGGCGCTGACCGGCGGCACGGCCCCCGCTCCCGCACCGCGCGCCGACCTGGTCGTCCGGGCGGACGTCGCGGAGACGGTTCGCGCGGTGGACGGACTGCTCGGCCCCCTCCGGGCCGGTGCGGGCGGGTGGCGGGAGCGGATCGGCCGGACGCGCCGCCGCGCGCTGGCGGGCGGCTGGCACGCCGAGTCGTACACCGATCGCACCGGCGGTGGCAGGGTCGACCCGCGGACCCTCACCCGCGAGCTGGCACCGATGCTGACGCCGAACCGGACCGTCGTCTGGGACGGCGGGCACTTCATCGCCTGGCCCGCGCAGTACTGGTCCGCCACCGACCCGCAGGGGCTGGTCTTCACCGGCGCGGCGTTCCAGTGCGTCGGGCTCGGACTGGCCGGAGCAGTCGGTGCCGCCGCGGCCCGTCCGGAGCGGACGGTCGTGCTCGCGACAGGGGACGGCGGGGCGTTGATGGGACTACCCGAGCTGGACACGCTCGTGCGCAGCGGCGCGTCGGCGCTCGTGGTGGTCTACGACGACGCCGCCTACGGCTTCGAGGACCACATGTACGTCCGGCGCGGGGCCGACCCGGCCACGGTCCGGTTCGCCGACACCGACTTCGCCGGCGTCGCACGCTCCCTCGGCGCCGAGGCGGTGACGGTGCGTTCCCCCGCGGCCCTGGCGGCGGTCGACCGGTGGCGGGAGCGCGGCTGCCGGGGAACGCTGCTGCTGGACTGCAAGGTGGTCGGGGGCGTCGTGGCACCGTTCCTCACCGAGCTGGTCCGGCCCGGCCGCTGACCGCCGGGCCGGGCCGGCCGCCCCGCCTCCGGACGCCGAAGGGGCCGCGCCGCCGGCGGCCCGGCGGTCAGACCGGCGGCGGGAACGGGTGGGGGCCGCCGAAGTCCGTGAGGTCCGGCACCGTCCAGCCGTCGAGGTCGTACTCGGCCAGGCACTGCTCGGCGAACGCCTTGTAGTCGTCGACCATGCCGAGCGCGCTCTGCGAGGCGAGGATCTCCGTCCGGGTCGCCTCGTGGTTGCCGCCGTAGTTGCGTTCGTACAGCTCGTGGCGGCCCCCGAACTCGGTGCCCACCGCGTCCCACAGCAGCTTGAGGACCTTGGACCGGGACACCGCGTCCGCCCCGCCGGAACCCCGGAGGTAGGTGTCGAGGTAGGGGCGGATCTCCGGGTTGGCGAAGTCCCGGGTACTGGAGTTCAGGTAGACCAGCCCGCTGGCCACGTCCTGGAGCACGATCTCCCGCACCCGCGCGTACCCGACCTGCATGAACCAGCGGTAGGCCAGGCCGGACTGGAGCTGCGGCAGCACCGAACCGTTGTGCCAGGGCGTCGGGTTGCGTGCCGCGGAGTCGGACAGCGACCAGAAGAGGTTCCGCCAGGCGAGGACCTCGCCGAGCCTGCTCTGCACGCCGCGGAAGTCGTGGACCCCGGTGATCTCCAGCGCCTTGGCGAGCAGACCGGCGATGAACTCCAGCTTCACCGCCAGGCGGGTGCAACCGTGGAAGGTGAACCGCTCGACGAAGCCGGAGTGACCCGCGAACATCTGCACCTTGGCGACGTCCCCGTAGACGAAGACGTCCTCCCAGGGCACCAGCACCCGGTCGAGGACGAGAACCGTGTCGTTCTCGTCGAAGCGGGAGGAGAGGGGGTAGTCGAACGGTGTCCCGACGGCCGCGGCGGTCGCCGTGTACGAGGGGCGGCAGATCAGCTTGACCCCCCGGGCCGCCGTCGGGATCGCCGCGACGAGCGCGAACTCCCGTTTCTTGACGGGCAGCCCGTAGTGGGCGATGAAGTTGTGGTGGGTCAGCGCCGCGGCGGTCGCCACCACCTTGGCACCACTCACCACGAGGCCCGCGTCCGTCTCCTTCTCGACATGGACGAAGACGTCGGACACCTGGTCCGGCGGGAGCTGCCGGTCCACCGGCGGGTGGACGATCGCATGGTTCCAGTACAGCACCTGCTCCTGCGAACGGCGGTACCAGCGCCTGGCGTTGTCCGCGAACGGCGCGTAGAAGTCCGCGTTGGCCCCCAGCGTGCCGAGAAACGCCGCCTTGTAGTCCGGGCTGCGGCCCATCCAGCCGTAGCTCATCCGGGACCAGGCGGCGATCGCCCGCTGGTGCGCCACCAGGTCCTCGGTGCTGCGGGGCGTGGTGAAGAAGCGGTGGGTGTAGCCGGCGCCACCCGAGTCGACCTCGGTGGTCAGCACCTCCCGGTGCTCGGGCGAGTGGAGCGCGTCGTAGAGCCGCGCCGTCATCCGCGCCGGGTTGGCGAACGCAGGATGCCGCGTCACGTCCTCGGTCCGCTCGCCGTAGAGGAAGACCTCCCGGCCGTCGCGCAGCGTCTCCAGGTACTCCTCACCGTTCAGCGGGCGGGTACGGGACGGCTCGGATTCTGCCCCGGCGGTGGGGGCGCCCACATCGGTCATCCCCGCATCGTGGCAGCCGCGGCCCGCCGGTGGTTCTTCCGGATTGCGCTGCCCGCGCCCCCTGGCTCCGTGTTCGACCGGGGAGCCCGGGAGCGCAATCCGGGAGGTGCGCACGGGGGGTGGTCCGGTGTCAGCTCTGGGCTGTCCGAAGGCCGCAGCCGCCCACAGGAGGTCCACCCGATGCCCACCGACGACACACTCACGCGCGAGCAGCTCGTGGAGCGCGCAGCCGCACTCGCGCCGCGGCTCCTGGAGAGCAGGGAGGAGACCCTCCGTGACGACCGGCTGCCCGACGCGGCGGTCGAGGCGCTGACCGAGGCGGGGATCTTCCGGCTCCGCCTGCCGGGCCGGTACGGCGGGTACGAGGCGGACGCGCGCACCATGGTCGCCGTCGCGGCCGAACTCGCCCGCATCGACGGGTCGGTGGGCTGGACGGCCGCCGTCAGCTGGATCCCCACCCACATGGCGTGCATGTTCCCCGACGTCGTCCAGGACGAGGTGTTCGCCGACCCCGGGGTGCGACTGTGCGGCACGCTCAGCCCCTCGGCGCAGGCGCGCACGGTGCCGGGCGGTATCCGCGTGAGCGGTGAGTGGGGCTTCGTCAGCGGCGCTCCCCACGCCACGTGGCAGCAGATCATCGCCGTCGTCCTCGGCGACGACCGGCCGCCGCTCCCCGTCGTGGCCCTGGTCCCGATGAGCGAGCTCCGGATCCTCGACGACTGGGACGCCCACGGGCTGCGGGGCACGGGCAGTCCCACCACTGTCGCGGAGGACGTCTTCGTGCCGGCCGAGCGGGTGCTGCCGCTCCCGGAGGTCCTGGCGTCGCGTGCCGCCTCCGCGGCCACCCAGGGCCTCGCGGCCTACCGCGCGCCGCTGCTGCCGGTCGCCGCGGCCTCCTCGGTGGGCGTCGCGGTGGGACTCGCGCGAGCCGCGCGCGACGCCTTCCTGGAGCGGTTGCCTGGCAGGCCGCTGACCTACACCCACTACGACCGGCAGTCGGACGCACCGCTCACCCACCGTCAGCTGGCCGAGGTCGCGCTGGCGTGCGACGAGGCGGCCTTCCACGCGGAGCGCCTCGCGGACCAGGTGGACGACAAGAACCTGGCCGGTGAGGAGTGGAGCGCCGCCGAGCGCGCCCGCGCCCGCGCCGACCTCGGCGCGGCGGTGAGGCGGGCACGGGAAGCGGCCACCACCGCGGCGGAGGCATCGGGCGGCTCCTCCGTGCGGCGCGCGGTCCCGGCGCAGCGGATCGCCGCCGACGTGCGGGCCGTCGGGCTGCACGCGCTGATGAACCCCGACGTCAACACCGAGCTGTACGGGCGGGTGCTGTGCGGGCTGGAACCCGGGACGCCCTACGTCTGACCCCCGTCCCGGGCCATCCGTCGGACACCGGCGTCCGCGCCCCGTCGTCAGAGGTCTTCCGAGCAACGACAGAGGAGCATCTAATGAGTCAGCAGCACCCGGAGCGCGCCGTCGCCCTGGACGTCTCCGAGCGGGACCGCCTGGCGGTGGCCGAGTTGCCGAAGAAGGTGATGACGGCGTGGGCGGAGCACGACGCCGACGCCTTCGCCCGCCTCTTCACCGAGGCGGGGACGATGATCCTGCCCGGGGTCTTCCTGAAGGGGCGGGACGCCGTCCGGTCCTTTCTCGCCGAGGCATTCGAGGGCCCGTACCGGGGGACGCGGGTCGTCGGCTCGCCGATCGACATGCGGTTCTCCACCTCGGTCTCCGGGCTGCTGGTCACCCGCGGCGGCATCCTCGCGCCGGGCGAGACCGAGCCGGCCCGGGAGCGTGCCGTCCACGCCACCTGGGTGGTCGTCCGGCCGGGGACCGAATGGCAGCTCGCCTCGTACCAGAACAGTCCACGTCACGCGGCGTGAGTCGCGATCCCACCTGGAGGATGCGCTATGTCAGAAAGAGATGTCGAGACCGCCGTTGTGCTGGGCGGTGGGATGGCCGGCCTGCTCGCCGCGCGCGTCCTGGCGGAGACGGCCCGTGAGGTGGTGCTCGTCGAACGCGACGTGGTCGCGGGTGGCACCGGGCCCCGGAAGGGGGTACCGCAGGGACAGCACGTCCACGGGCTGCTGGCGCGTGGCCAGCAGGTGCTGGAAGAGCTGTTCCCCGGCTTCACGAAGGAGGCCGTCGAGGCAGGCATACCCACCGCCGATCTGGGCGAACTGCGGTGGTTCTTCAACGGACGACGGCTGTCGCCCGAGGCCACGGGCCTGACCTGCGTCTCCGCCACCCGGCCACTGCTGGAGAGCCGGGTCCGCGCCCGGGTCGCCGCGCTCGACAACGTCACCTTCCTGGAGGGTCACGACATCGCGGGCCTGACGGTGGACGAGGACGGCGGGACGGTCACCGGGGTCCGTGTCCACCCTGCGGGAGGGGCGGAGCGCCGGCTCACCGCGGACCTCGTGGTGGACGCCACCGGTCGCGGCTCCCGCACGCCGGTGTGGCTGGAGGAGCTGGGCTACGGACGACCCGAGGAGCAACGGATCGGGGTGGACCTGACCTACACCAGCAGACTGTTCCGGCTCGACGACCCCTCGGTGCTGCGGGGGGACATGTCGATCAACCCCGTCTCCTCCCCGAGCCACCGGCGGGGTGCCTTCCTCTCCCTCATCGAGGACGACCGGGTGATCGTGTCGCTCACCGGTGTGACCGGTGACAGCGCGCCGGTGGAGCTGGAGGCGTTCCTCGCGTGGACCGGCACCCTGGCGGTGCCGGACGTCCGGGAGGTGGTCGAGCGGGCGGAACCGGTCTGCGACGGCGCGGTGTTCCGGTTCCCCGCCAGCGTCCGGCGCCGGTACGACGCCCTCACGCGGTTCCCCGCCGGGCTCGTCGTGCTGGGGGACGCGGCGTGCAGTTTCAACCCGGTGTACGGCCAGGGCATGACGGTCGCCGCGTTGGAGGCGCTCGTCCTGCGCGAGCACGTGGCGCGGGGGCCGGTCGACGCCCTGGCGTACTTCCGCGACCTGGCCGGGGTGATCGAGGTTCCGTGGCAGTTGTCCGCCGGCTCCGACCTCGGCTACCCGGAGGTTGCGGGGGAGCGGACGGCGGAGTGGGAGCGCACCGGTCGCTTCATGGCCGACCTGCACACCGCCGCGACCGTCGACGGGTCGCTCACGGCCGCGTTCATGCGGGTCGCCGGGCTGGTGGACCCGCCCGGGGCCCTGACGACTCCCGAGGTCGCCGCCAAGGTGGCCGAAGGGGTCCGGCGGGCCGCCCCCGCTTCCGCCTGACGCCTCGCCCGTCCGCCCGCGGCCCCGAGCCGCGGG
>NZ_JAAVJB010000181.1 GCF_012034385.1 Streptomyces spiramenti | reverse complement strand
CCTCCGAGGCGGCACTCGCACCGCCTCGGAGGACCGGTCGCGCGGCCACGGAACGGGCCGGGCTTGGCGCCACGACCGTCCGTACCCAGGGGCGTGGCTGCCGGGCCCGGCCCGTCGTGCGGTGTCGCCGCCTGCGGCGCCGACGGGGGTCAGAGCTCGGTGACGCCGGGCTCCGCGGGCCCGTCACCGTCCTCGTCCTCGTCGTCGACGAGGACCGGGGAGCCGTGGTGCGCCCAGATCTTCCAACTGCCGTCGTCCACGCGTCGGAAGATGTTGGTGGCGACCACCAGGCCACCGACCAGCGGCCCCGCGGAGCCGTCGTCCTCGGCCGGGCCGCCGGAGAGGATGTTCTCGGTGCAGGTCACGACGGCGGTGTCACCGAGCACCTCGATCTCCACGTCCGTCAGGAAGAACTGGATGTACTCGGTCCCCGCCATGATCAGCGCGTAGGAGCGCATCACCTCGGAGCGGCCGGTGAGGACCGGCCAGCCCGGGTGGACGACGCTGACCCGGTCGTGCAGCCACTGTTCGGCCATCGCCTCCAGGTCGCCGTGCTCCAGCGCGTCGTAGAGAGCGGTGTTCGCGGCCTCCACGGCCTCGATGTCGGTACGCGCGCTCATGTCCGCTCCCCCGTTCCCGCTGCCTCCCCTGTTCCGGCCGCTCCCATCGCCGCCGCTTCCGTCGCCGCTGCTTCCACCGCCCGGGCGACGCGTACCGCATCGGCGGAGGGGCCGACGTCGTGGACCCGGACCGCCCAGGCCCCGTCCCGCGCCGCGATCGCGGTGACCGCCGCGGTGGCGGCGTCGCGGCGTCTGGCAGGGGGCGGGGCGCCGTCCGGGCCGGCCAGCACGCGGCCGAGGAAACGTTTGCGCGAGGCAGCGACCAGCATGGGGCGGCGCAGCTCGCCGGCGAGGCGCCGCAGTCCGGCCACCAGCGCGAGATCGTGCGGCGCCTCCTTTGCGAAGCCGAGGCCGGGGTCGACGACGACGCGGTCCTCGGCGACTCCGCCGTCCACCGCGGCCTCGACCGCCTCCCGCAGCTCGGCCAACACCTCGGCGACCGGATCGGTGTAGACGGCACGGGTGTTCATGTCCGCGCTCTGCCCGCGCCAGTGCATCACCACGAACGGCACGCCGAGTTCGGCGACGACCGGCACCATGCGGGAGTCGGCCCGGCCACCGCTGACGTCGTTGACCAGCTGCGCGCCCGCGGCGACGGCCTCGGCCGCCACCGACGCCCGCATGGTGTCCACGGAGACCGTGACCCCTTCGGCGGTCAGCGCCCGCACCACCGGGACGACGCGGCGCAGCTCCTCCGACTCGTCCACGCGGCTGGCGCCCGGCCGGGTGGACTCGCCGCCCACGTCGACCAGGTCGGCGCCGTCGGCGACCAGTTCCAGACCGTGCTTGATCGCGGCGGACGGCTCGAACCACATCCCGCCGTCCGAGAAGGAGTCGGGAGTGACGTTGACCACGCCCATGACCGCGCATCGGTCCCATGCCGGCAGGCCGTCCACCACACCCCGCGGGGCGGGCTCGTGACCGGTTGAGAGCTGCATGCGACCAGGGTAGGCGCTGGCGCCGGGGTGATCACTTGGTGATCGGGACCTGGACGCCGGGGGCAGGCGGCGGGGAGCGGTGCGGACGCTGCGCCGTCCGGGTGACGCGCGCCGCGCCGCTCCCGGACGCGCCGCGGCGGTCGGCCCCGGCGGTCGCCCGCAGCGCGGAGTCTCCACCGCGCGCTGTCCCGGGTGGCGCGGGCGCCCCGGGCGGGGGCGCGTGCCGGGAGCCGGTGCCCCGCGGGTGGGCGCGGGGGCCGTCCGGTTCCTGCCCGGTTGAGGCCGCGCTCCGGGTTCGGCGGCGTGCTCTCCCCCGATGGTGGCCGGAGCGCGCGCGGCGACGCGTAGCGGCGTGGGGCGGTGGGTAGAGGCCGCGACATCCCCTCCCGGGGTGCCGTACCCGCCCGCGAGCCACGGTGGCGGGCGCGGGTAGATTGCGAGGGGTCGGGCCGCCCGGACCCCGGCGGGCCGTACCGTGCCCGTCGGCGGTGCAGCGTGCCGGTACGGGCGCGACGCCCGCGCGTCGCCCCACCGCGGTCGCGCCGACCGCGACCGGGACCACGGCAGCCGGGCCCGCCACGGGTGCCGGTGCGAACGGGAAGGAAGTGGGCGGCGATGGACCGCATCACACTGCGCGGACTACGGGCACGCGGCTTCCACGGCGCGCTCCCGGAGGAGCGCTCCCTCGGCCAGACCTTCGTCGTCGACGTCCGCCTCGGGCTGGACACCCGCCCCGCGGCGGCCGGGGACGACCTGGGACGGACGGTCCACTACGGAGTGGTCGCCGAGGAGGTGACCGCCCTGGTGTCCGGCGAGCCGTTCGCGCTGATCGAGACACTCGCGGAACGCATCGCCGACCAGTGCCTGTCGCACGAGGCGGTGCGGGAGGTGGAGGTGACGGTGCACAAGCCCGGAGCCCCGATCACCGTTCCCTTCGACGACGTGACCATCACCATTCTGCGGAGCAGACCATGACGAGCAGCGACAACGCCGCTTCCTCCTCTCCCGACCCGACCGTCCAGCCGGTCCCTTCCGCGGTGGTGCAGCAGGTGGACGCCGCCGACGCCACCCTGCACAACCCGCGGCTCGCGGTGATCGCCCTCGGCAGCAACCTCGGCAACCGGCTGGAGACGATCCAGGGCGCCGTGGACGCGTTGGAGGACACCCCGGGGCTGCGGGTCACCGCCGTGTCCCCCGTCTACGAGACCGAGCCCTGGGGCGTGCCCGAGGGCAGCCAGGGCACCTACTTCAACGCCGTCGTCGTGGTGCGCACCACGCTGCCGCCGTCGTCGCTGCTGGAGCGGGCGCAGGCGGTGGAGGAGGCGTACGAGCGGACCCGTGACGAGCGGTGGGGGCCGCGGACCCTGGACGTGGACATCGTCTCCTACCAGGACGTCGTCTCGACCGACCCGGGGCTGACGCTCCCCCACCCGCGGGCCCACGAGCGGGCCTTCGTGCTGGCGCCGTGGCTGGACGTGGACCCGGAGGGCGACTACCCGGGCCGCGGGCCGCTCGCCGAGCTGCGGTCCTCGGTGGACGACAGCGGGGTACGGCGGCGCGAGGACATCGCGCTCGCCCTACCGAGCTGACACCGGTCGAGGGGCACGGGCGCCGTTGGGCGCGGCCTCGCCGCCCTCGTCGCCGCGCTGTGCGGCGGCGGGGGCGCGCGGGACCGGCGGCGCCGGGTAGCGTCACCCCCGGCGGCCCCGGTGGGCCGTCACCGGGGCGTGGTGCGCCCCCGCGGCCCGCACCCGGGGCGCGGACGGAGACGGAACAGACGGACGGCCGGAGGGCGGGCGGCCCCGACGGCGCGGAGGGACAGGCGCGGTGACACAACTGCGGATCGGCACGCTGCTGGGGCTGTTCGCCGGCGCGTTCGCGCTCTCCTGGGCGGCGGCCGGGCTGCTGGACTCGCACGGGATGCTGCCGGCGGTGCCGCTGCTGGCGCCCGTCGCGCTCGGCGCGATCGCGGCGGTGCTGCTGGCGACCGCGCTGCTGCTGCGGTCGCGCATCAAGGCGGCCCGGGAGCGGCGGCCCGGCGCCCGCGGCGTGGAGCCGATGATGGCGGCCCGCGCGGTGGTGCTCGGTCAGGCGAGTGCGCTGGTGGTGTCGGTCGTCTCCGGGATCTACGGCGGGCTGGGGATCTTCCTGGCGCTGGAGTACCTGGACGTCTCGGCCCGGCGCGAGCAGGCCGTCTACGCCGGACTCTGCGTCCTCATGGGGGTCGCCGTCTGCGGCGCCGCGCTCTGGCTGGAACGGATCTGCCGGCTTCCGGAGGACGACGAGAACGGCCCGCTGGGCTCCCCCGCCTGACACGTGCCGTCCCCGCCCCCCGGACCCGACGCGCCCGCGACGGCGCCCGCCGTTGCGGGCGCCGTGCGGGCGCCGGGCATGGCCGCTCAGCCGACCGGTTCGTCGGCCAGGTAGGGCGGCGCGGGGTCGTACTGGATGTGGCGGCGCACCGCCCGTGCGTGGTCCCTGCCGAACAGCCGGCCGACGAGCCACAGCGCCATGTCGATGCCCGCGGAGACGCCCTGGCTGGTGAGCAGCGACCCGTCGACGACGTACCGGGCGTCCCGCACCACGGTCACCTCGCCCCGTGCCGCCAGCGCGTCCTCGCACGAGTGATGGGTGGCGACCCGGCGTCCGCGGGCCGGGCCCGCCTCGTGCAGCAGCAGGACGCCGGTGCAGACGGAGGTGACCCACCGGGCATCGGCGGCGACCCGGCCGAGCCACCCGATCAGGGCGGGGTCGGTGACGGCTCGCATCACCCCCGAACCGCCGGGGACCAGCAGGACGTCCAGCGGCGGGTGGTCGGCCAGGGTGTGGTCGGGGACCACCCGCATGCCCTTGTTGCAGACCACCGGGCGGAGCTGGTCGGACGAGCCGGATATCAGCACCGCCCGGTCACCCGCGTCGCGCAGTATCGCGGAGTTGGTGAACACCTCCCACGGCCCGACGAAGTCGAGTTCCTCCACGCCGTCGAAGATCAACAGCCCGTATGTCGTCATTCCCGCTCCTCGGTGTCGGCTGTGCGGTGCCGGTCTCGGCTGTGCGGTGTCGGCCGTGCGGTCTCGGCTGTGCGGTGTCGGCCGTGCGGTCTCGGCTGTGCGGTGTCGGCTGTGCGGTTCCGGCTGTGCGGTTCCGGTCGGGCTCTTCCGATCGTGCGGCGCGGTGCGGTGGTGCCCCGACGTGGTGCCCGCCCCGGTGCGGACGGGGTGCGGCCGGGGCCCGCCGGCGGGGGCCGCCTCAGCGGGCGGTCCGCTCCCCGCTGGTGCGGAAGCGGTCGCGGTAGTCGGAGGGGCTGACGCCCACCCGGCGGTGGAAGGTGCGGCGCAGCGTCTCCGCGGTGCCGAAACCGCAGTGCCGGGCGACGGCCGCCATGGGCTCGTCGCCCGCGACAAGGGCGCGCTGGGCGGCCTCCACGCGAGCCGTCTCGACGTACTCGCCCGGTGGCACGCCCACTTCGGCGGTGAACCGCCGTTGGAGGTGGCGGGGGCTCAGTCCTGCGCGGTGGGCCAGTTTCTCGGCGGTGTGGCGGGCGCCCGGGTCGGTGTGGACTGCGGCGACAGCCGCCCGGATCGGCTCGGTGGCCGGCTGGGCGGACCACAGCGGGACGCTGAACTGCGACTGGGTGCCGGGGCGGCGGAGGAAGAGCACCAGGTCGCGGGCGATGGCGTGGGCGGGTGTCGCGGCCCACGTCGTCCTCGACCAGCGCGAGGGCGAGGTCCATCCCGGCGGTGACCCCCGCCGAGGTCCACACCGAGCCGTCGCGGACGTGGACGGGGTCCCGGTCGACCGTCGCCTCCGGGTGCTCGCGGGCCAGCTGGTCGGCGCGGCCCCAGTGGGTCGTGACGCGCCGCCCGGCGAGCAGTCCGGCCGCGCCGAGCAGGAACGCCCCGCTGCACACCGAGGCGACGCGGCGGGAGCCGGCGCAGGAGGCGATCCACGCGGTCAGCTCCGCGTCGTGGCGCGCCGCGTCCACGCCCTCCCCGCCGGCGAGGACGAGGGTGTCCACCGCGGCGGGCGGGACCGCCGCCAGGCCGCGATCCGCGTCGATGACGACCCCGCCGCCGCTGCGGACCGGCCCGGGCCGGCGGGCGGCGATCTCGCAGCGGTAGCCGCCGCCGTGCCGGCGGGCGTGCTCGAAGACCTCGTAGGGGCCGAGGAGGTCGAGGGCCTGAAAACCCTCGAAGATGACGAAGACGACGCGGCGTGTGTCCACACCGTAACCCTGGGACGGGGCGCGGTGGGCGTCAACGACGCGCAGCCCACACATCGCGCCGTGCTCCGGCGGCTCGGAACGGCCGGTCCTGGGGGTTGCTCGCCGCTCTCCCGGGACGCCCGGCCCGCGGCGAGGGCCGCGCGCTCGGCGGCCGGGCTCGCCGACTGGTCAGGCGGGGCCGTTGGGCAGCGTCTCCAGGCGGACCTCGGCCCGCTCCACGTCCTGCGCGTCGGCGTCGATGGATCGGCGCAGCGCCTCGTGGAGCCCCGCCGGGGTGAGCACCCCCAGGAAGCGGTCACCGTCGAGGACGGCGATCCAGCCCGCGTCGTACTGGAGCATCATGCCGAACGCCTTCTTGAGCGAGGAGCCGAGCGGCAGCCACGCCTCCATGCGGCGGGCGTGGTCGGCGACGGTTCCGGTGACCGCGGCGCCGGCGGCGGGCCGCGGTACCCAGCCGTGCAGGTTTCCCGAGGCGTCCAGGACGACCGCCCAGCGGGCGCCGCTCTCCCGCATCCGGCCGGCGGCGTCGGCCATGCCGTCGGCGAGGTCGACCAGCGGCGGCTGTTCGAGGTCGCCCTCCTCGACGGCGGTGACCGACAGCCGCTTGAGACCGCGGTCGGCGCCGACGAACTGCGCGACATAGTCGGTGGCGGGGGCGCCGAGCAGAGTGGCGGGCGGGTCGAACTGCTCGATGCGGCCCTGGCCGAAGACGGCGATGCGGTCGCCGAGCCGCACGGCCTCCTCGATGTCGTGGGTCACGAAGAGCACGGTCTTGCGGACCTCCGCCTGGAGCCGCAGGAACTCGTTCTGGAGCCGTTCGCGGACCACCGGGTCGACGGCGCCGAAGGGTTCGTCCATCAGCAGCACCGGCGGGTCGGCGGCGAGGGCGCGGGCCACCCCGACGCGCTGCCGCTGGCCGCCGGAGAGTTGGCCGGGGTAACGGGAGCCGTAGACGGACGGGTCGAGGCCGACGAGGTCGAGCATCTCGGCGGCGCGCTTGCGGGCCGCCGGCTTCTTCCACTCCAGGAGCTGAAGGACGGTGGCGGTGTTGTCGAGCACGGTGCGGTGGGGGAACAGGCCGCCCTGCTGGATGACGTACCCGATGCGCCGCCGCAGGGCCACGGGGTGGATGCCGGCGATGTCCTCGCCGTCCAGCAGGATGCGGCCGGAGGTGGGTTCCTCCAGCCGGTTGACCAGCTTCATGGTGGTCGTCTTGCCGCAGCCGGAGGGCCCGACGAGGGTGACCAGTTCGCCCTCGGCCACCTCCAGCGACAGGTTGTCCACGGCGAGCGTTCCGTCCGGGTACCGCTTGGTGACCTGTTCGAAGCGAAGCATGCGATCCATCTTCCCCCACGGACACGTTCGTAGGATCTTCATTTTCACGAGTCGCGCCGCCTAGTGTTCTCCTGGTGAGTGCCAGCAACTGTCTGACAGCCAACGCGTGGATCTGCGGTGAGTACCTGCGGACCCGGCGCGAGGAACTGATCGACGCCACGCTCCAGCACGTCGCCATCACCGGCACCGCCGTGGTGCTGGCGGTGCTCCTGGCGTTCCCCCTGGCCCTGCTGGCCCGCCGCTACCGGCGGCTGACCGGCACGGTCCTCACTCTGACCACGGTCGTCTACACCATCCCCACGCTGGCGATGTACGCCCTGCTGCTGCCGGTCTTCGGCATCTCGGCGGCGGTCGTCGTCTGCGGACTGGTGCTCTACTCGCTGACCATCCTCGTCCGGAACATGCTCGCCGGACTCGACGGCGTCCCCGAGGACGTCCGCGAGGCGGCGCGCGGCATGGGCTTCGGCCCGGGGCGGCTGCTCTTCCGGGTGGAACTGCCGCTGGCACTGCCCGCGCTGATGGCCGGGGTCCGGATCGCCACGGTCTCCGCGGTCTCGCTCACCACCGTCGGCGCCATCGTCGGCAACGGCGGGCTGGGCAACCTCATCTACAGCGGCATGGACAGCCTCTTCAAGGCACAGGTGCTGACCGCCTCCGTGCTCTGCGTGGTGCTCGCCGTCGTGGCCGACGTGCTGCTCCTCGGCGTGCAGCGTGCCCTCACCCCGTGGGTCAGGGCACGTGACGGCCGCGGCGGGCGGCGCCGAGGGGGCGCGACCGACCCCGGCGACGGCGGGGACGCGCCGGACGGCGGCGACGGGGCCGTGACCCCGGGCGGGGGCGGCGGCCCCGATCCCCTGGCGAAGCCTGCCAACGACGACCGACCCATCGCCGCGGGGGCGCCCGGCGCCCGACAGGAGGCAGGCCAGTGAACGCGTTCCTCGACGCCTGGACCTGGCTGACCACGGCCGACCACTGGGCGGGCCCGGGCGGGATCTGGACCCGGCTCGGTGAGCACCTCTACCTGACCGGCGTCTCCATGGTGATCGCCTGCGTGCTGACGCTGCCGCTCGCGTTGTGGCTCGGCCACACGCCGGTGGCGTCGGGCGGGGGCGGGCGCGGCAAGCGCCTCGGCAGCGCCGTCGCCGTCAACATCACCAACGCCGGCCGGGCCGTCCCGACCTTCGCGGTGCTGGTCGTGCTGATGCTGACCCCCCTCGGGGAGGGCGGGGTGACGACGCCGACGGTGATCGCGCTGGTGCTGTTCGCCCTGCCGCCACTGCTGACCAACGCCTACGTCGGCGCGGCGGAGGCCGACCCGGACGTGGTCGAGGCGGCCCGGGGCATGGGCATGTCCTCGCGCCAGCTGATGCTGCGGATCGAGCTGCCGCTGGCGTTCCCCATGGTCATGACGGGCATCCGCACCGCGACGGTGCAGGTCGTCGCCACCGCGACCCTCGCGGCGCTGGTCGGCGGCGGGGGGCTGGGCCGCATCATCACCGCGGGGTTCGCCAACCAGAACACCGCGCAGGTGGTCGCCGGCGCGGTACTGGTCGCGGCCCTCGCCCTGGTCGTCGAGGGCGTCCTCGTGGTGGCGCAGCGGCTGCTGACCCCCGGCCGCGGCACCGGCGCGCGCGACCGCGCCGCGCGCGAGGAGCTGCCGGCGGAGGGCCGGGAGGACGGCGCCCGCGCGGTGGGCGCACCCTCCGGCACCGCCTGACCCACGTTCCGTCCGCCGCTGCCGGAGCGCCCCACCCCAGCGTCAGCCTGATCAACGGATGGTACGACGAATCAGGAATTGACCGGCTCGAAGCGGGTAGGTGCATGCGCGCCGACCTGTCGGACGGACGCCGAACCCGGTCCGCCCGCGACGTCACATCACCGACACACCCTCTCCGTACCCGCTCAGTACCGTCCCTGAACGGGGCACCAGCCTCCTCACCCGCCGCCGGCGGCGCCCTCGACGAATGGACACCCAGACCGTGAAATCCGCCCGCACCACCCTTCGCCGCGCGCCGCTCGCGACCGCCGCCACGGCACTCACCCTGGCCCTGGCCCTCACCGCGTGCGGCGGCGAGAGCCTGGAGGAGTCCGGCTCCGGTTCGGACACGGACACCGGGTCCGACAGCACCGACACCGACGGCGGCGACAGCCTCGTCATCGGCAGCGCCGACTTCACCGAGGCGACGATCACCGCCGAGCTGTACGCGCAGATCCTCGCCGACGCCGGTTTCGACACCGAGGTCCAGACCGTCCGCGGGCGCGAACTGTACGCCCCGGCACTGGAGAGCGGCGAGATCAACATCGTCCCCGAGTACCTGGCCACCACCGCCGAGTACTTCAACCGCGACGAGAACGGCCCCGACGCCGAGCCCGTCGCCTCCAGCGACCCGGAGGCCACCCGCGAGGCCCTGATCGAGCTGGTCGAGCCGCGGGGCCTCACGGTGCTGGACTACGGCGACGCGGTCAACCAGAACGCCTTCGCCGTGAGCGAGCAGTTCGCCGAGGAGCACGGCCTGGAGACCCTCACCGACCTCGGCGAGTCCGGGCTGGCCGTGCGGCTGGCCGCGGGAGAGGACTGCGTGGAGCGCCCGTTCTGCCAGCCCGGCCTGGAGCGGGTCTACGACATCGACATCACCGAGGTCGACCCCAAGGGCGTCGGCACCGCGCAGACGAAGCAGTCGATCCAGAACCGCACCAACGAGCTGGCGCTGGTCACCACCACCGACGGCACCCTCGCCGACTTCGGCCTGGTGCTGCTGGAGGACGACCAGAACCTCCAGCAGGCGGACAACATCCTGCCGGTGCTCAACACCGAGACCGCCGAGAACCAGGAGGTGGTGGACATCCTCAACGAGCTGACCTCCACGCTCACCACCGACGACCTCGTCGAGCTCAACCGCCAGGTCGACGCCGAGCGCGTCCGCGCCGTCGACGCGGCGCGCGAGTACCTGGTCGACAAGGGCCTCATCGACGGCTGACGTGCGCCGGTGACGGCCTGCGCCCGACGGCGGTCGCACACCGCGACTCCGCGCCGTCGGCGCGCGCACGTCGGCGTTCGGTGGCGCCCCGCGAACCGGGGCGCCACCGAACGCCGTTGCGGCGCCGGGCACCGGGCACCGGGCACCGGGCACCGGGCACCGGATGGAAGCCGACCGGTACCGGCCGAACCGCACAACAATCCCGTTGCGCCCTCCCGCGCCACGCCGCATCACGGTAGGTTTCCGGCATGGCACGCGGACGTCACCGATACATCCCGCCCAACCGGCTGCTGATCCCGGCCGCGGTCGGCGGCTGCGCCGTCCTGACCGCCGGACTCGCGCTGCTGACCGCGGACGGCCTCGCCCTCTTCCCGGCGCTGCTGGTCGTCGCCACCGCCGGCGCCGCCGGCGCGGGGGCAGCCCTGCTCAGGCACCGCGAGAACGTGGCCGAGGCGCGGCTGGCGAACGAGCGCACCAACCGACAGGCCGTCGACGCCCAGGTCAGCGAGTTGCAGGCGGCGTTGGAGGCGGCGACCGACCAGGCCACCGCGCTGGAGCACCGGCTCCAGGGCAAGCGCATCGACCTCGCCCGACTCCGCGGGGAGCACGCCGAACTCCTGCGTCGCTACGCCATGGCGGAGAACGGCCGCGCCAACGCGCTGGAGGGCCGCCGCCGCATCGCGCTGGAGGCGAGCCGCCCGGCGCGCGCCCTCCCCTCCGGGGCAACCGACCACCGCACCGCCGGCGGCAAGCCGACCTCGCTGACCTACCTTCAGGCGTACGACGCGCTGCGCAACCTCGTCCGCAACGCGGACCGGCAGCGGCAGCAGGCCGCCCACGCCGACCGGGAGGCGCGCCCCGGAGCCCCGGCCCCCGCTGACCCCGCGGTCCCCGCTTCTGCGGCGCCCGCTTCCGGCCCGGTGCCGCAGCCGCGTCCCCCGGCCCAGCAGCCGCCCGAAGTCGCAGGGGCCCAGACCGCC
>NZ_JAAVJB010000180.1 GCF_012034385.1 Streptomyces spiramenti | reverse complement strand
CCCCGCCGCACCGGTACGGCCCCCGCGTCGCGCCACGGGCGCTCGCGGGGGAGGTGGTCAGGAGCCGGACCCGCCCTTCGGCTCGTCCTCGTCGTCGCGGTCCGAGGCGAGCTTCGGGCTGGCGAAGCCGCCCTTGCCGAAGCGCGACCCCGAACCGCTCCCGCCGTCGCTCCCGGAGCCGGAGCCGGAGCCGGAGTCGCCGGAGCTGTCGGAGGAGGAGCGGTAGGAGGGGCTGGCGAAGCCGCCGCGCCCGAACCGGGAGCCGGAGTCGTCGCCGCTCTCGGACGACGACCGGTAGGACGGACTGGCGAAGCCGCCGCGCCCGAACCGGGAACCCGAATCCCCGCCGCTCTCGGAGCCGGAGCCGGAGCCGGAGCCGGAGCCGGAGCCGGAGCCGGAGTCGCCGGAGCTGTCGGAGGAGGAGCGGTAGGAGGGGCTGGCGAAGCCGCCGCGCCCGAACCGGGAGCCGGAGTCGTCACTGCTCTCGGACGACGACCGGTAGGACGGACTGGCGTACCCCGGCGCACTGCGCTCGGAGGACTCGCCGTCGTCGTCGGTGCGGCTGGAGAACTTCGGGCTGGAGAAGCGCGAACCGGAGCCGCTCTCCGCCGAGTCGCCGTCACGGCTGAAGCTCTTCGGGCTGGAGAACCCGCCGCGCCCGAAGCGGGAACCCGCCTCCTTGGACTCGGCCTCCTCCCCGGAACGGTCCTTGGAGGTGGAGAACTTGGGGCTGGAGAAACGCAGCTTCGGGGTGCGGCTCTCGCGGTCGTCGTTGTCGGACACGGATGCTCCTCCTACGGTCTCGTGCAGGAACGGGAGCAGGCCACGTTCCAGCAGCGCTCTCTGCCAGGCCTCGCGGGCCTCGGCCAGCTCGGTGGGGGCGGCGTCGGGGGCCGCGTGGCCCGGCCGTGCCGCGCGTACCGAGGTCGCGCCGTTCCTCAGGGCCCCGACCAGCAGCTCCACCGCTGCCACGGCCAACCCGATCGCCGTCAGCACGGCGAAGACCCACCCGGCGGTCCGCATCGAGGCGGCGACCGGCGGTTCCGGGTCGGCCAGGCTCAGGCCGTACCCGAAGAGCAGGAAGACGAAGGCCGAGATCCCCGCGAGCACCGGGAGCAGCACGGATGCCAGCGCGCCGGCGCCCACGCCCGCGGCGGGCGCGGGTGCGGTCGGTGACGGGGCCTCGGGCGGGGGAGCGGGGGCACCGGATCGCCCGGCGGACGCCGGGACGCGCAGTCGCTCACGGACCGCCACGTAGCGCTGGTACTCGGCGGCGGCGCGCGGCGCCACCAGCGGCGCGGCCTCCATGCCGAGGCGCCGCAGCTGTTCGGTCCTGAACCGCTCGGCAGCCGCGGGTCCGGAGTCCTGCCGGACGCGCCGCAGCGCCTCGTCGAGGACCCGCTCGTAGTCGGGCCGGTCCTCCTGCAACAGCAAGTTCGCACCGTCCATGTGCTTCCCCAGATGCTCCGATTGGGCCGTCCCTGCCGGCCGTTCACCGTCCGGAACGGAGAGCGTGGGCAAGGTCCGATGGTAGAGCCCGCGCGGGCCCTGTGACAGAGAGCTGGCCGGAACAAGTCGCTTCGCGCGCCCCGTTTCGGGAAATCCTGTCTCGTGGGCGTTATGCCCTTCCCCTGACCCTGCCCGCGCGCGGTCCCGCGCACTCGGAGCACGCCCCAGGTGGCTCAGCTCTTACCAGGAGTCCAACCCGACCGGCGGCTTCTTCCGGACGGGCGTGGGCGGGGCCACCACCTCCGGAGGCCGTGGCCGACCGGGCGCCCGGGGCTCTCGCCGTCGCCGCCCCCGGCGTGCGGGGCGGGCCGTGCCGCCGTCAGATCCGTGATCACGCCGTCACGTTCCGGCCGCGCCGAGACTCCGCGAACGCGTCGGTCGCGACCGATCCGCGTGCCGCGCCGTGCGCGCGCCGGCGTCCGGTGCCGTAGGACGGCCGAACGGCCGAACGGCCGAGCGGACGGACCGGTGGACGGGGGCCGGCGGACGAGCGGCGGCGCAGGGGCGGGCCGGTCGCCGGGCGGCATCGCGCCGCGATCGACCCGACGGCCGTGGCCCGTGGGCCTGGGCCTGGCCCGGGCCAGCCGAGCGGAACCGCCGGTCGGGGATCCCCGCCGGAGCGGTCAGGCGGTCGGCGCGGGGACGGCGGTACCCGGGGCGTCCGCGGTCAACGGCAGGCGGGAGACCAGCATCGGGCCGCCCATCGTCACCCCGCCGTCCATGGCGATCGCCAGTTCATCGGCGTAGACGTGCGGCTCGCTGGGGCGCAGCGGGCGCTCCTCACCGTCCTCGTCGATCTCGGTGTCGCCCTCGCCCGTGAGATACGGGATGGGGCTGTGGCCGTGGACGATCCGCGCGCCGCCGAAGGTGCTCAGCAGGGTGCGGGCGGCCTCGGGCCCGTCCTCGTCGCGGAACGCGAACCGGCGGGTGAACTTGCGGAACAGCTCCCACGTCTCGGCCGAGTCCAGCCGCTGCAACGCCTGGAAGACCGAGTCGTTGACGTCCTCGACGGTGTCGCCGTAGTCCAGGTACGCGGTGGTGTCGGAGTGGAGGAGCAGGTGGCCGTCCTCCACCGCGAGGGAGTCGAGCCGGGACATCCACTGCACGTGGTGGTCCTCCAGCCGCTCCATGTCGCTGGGCTGCCCGCCGTTGAGCATCCACGCGGCCCGGAAGGTCGCGGTGCCGGCGCCCGACTCCACGGGGGTGTCGGCGAAGCGGTGGGCGCCCAGGAGCAGCAGTTCGTGGTTGCCGAGCAGCGCCTTGCAGTACCCGCCGGCCGCCGCGGCCTCGGCGGAGAGCCGCATCACCAGGTCGATGACGCCGACACCGTCCGGGCCGCGGTCGGTGAAGTCGCCGAGGAACCACAGCCGGCTGCTGCCCGCCGCCCAGCGGTCCTCCTCGTCGGTGAGGCCGGCGGCCCGAAGGGCGGCACGCAGCTCGTCGAGGTAGCCGTGGACGTCGCCGACGACGTACAGCGGCCCGGGACCGTCCGCGGGTGGCGCGGGCACGGGGGAGCCGGCGGTCTCTTCGTCCGCGACGGGAGCGGCGGGCGGCGGCAGCGGCGCGGCAACCGGCGGCGTCCCGGGAGGGGGTGGCGCGGTCACCGGGGTCGCGGCAGCGTGACCGGGAACGGCGGCTCCCACCGCGTCCGCACGGAACTCGACGCCGGAATCCCCGGCAGGCTCCTGAGCCATGACCCCTCCACCACGTACGCGCCGCCTCCGCCGTGACCGGCTCGTTCCCGCCGGTACGGTGCCCACCTGTCCATCATAGGAATCCCACCACGGGGAGCGCCGGACACCTGGCACGCCCACCGGCGGGCCCCTGATCGGGGTGTTCAGGCCACCCTGGCTGGGAGGCTACCGGAAACTACCCGCCCGCAGGAGGGGGGGTGCGCTGCTGGCTCACGGTCACCGATCGCACCCGGGGCTGCGACGAGGCCCGCACGATCAACTCGGTGGGCATGACGCGCTGCTGCGACGGCCGGACCGCCGCCGGCGAGCCGATCGCGCCGTTGTGGCCGGTGTGCCGGGACCCGCTCCGATGCGACGCCGAACGGCCCCGGGAGGCGCCCGCGGCGCGGGCGGCGGCACCGTCCTCGATGGCGTCGATGAGGAGCTGGATGACGGCGGAGCCGATGCGGCCCGGCTGGAGGGAGAGCGTGGTCACGGGCGGCTCGGTCGTGGCGTAGACGTCGGACTCGCTGCAGCACACCAGGAGCAGGTCCTCCGGGACGCGCAGCCCGTAGCGGCGCGCGGCGGCGAGCAGGTCGGTGCCGTTGGGGTCGTACAGGCCGTAGACGGCGTCGGGCCGGTCGGGGCGCGCGAGCAGCCGGTCGGCGGCGAGTGCCCCGGCGCACGGGTCGTGGGCGGGGTACGTCTCGTAGACGGGCGGCTGGCCGACCCGGGCGCACCAGCCGAGGTACGCCTCGGTCGAGAGCCGGGTGTAGGTGTCGGTCCCGGTGCCGGTGAGCAGGCCGATGCGGCGGGCGCCGGAGGCGGCGAGGTGGTCGAGCAGGCCGACGACGGCCGCCTCGTGGTCGTTGTCGACCCACCCGGCGACGGGGAGGTCGCTCGCCGGGCGCCCGTCGGAGACCACCGGGATGCCCTGCCGGACCAGCTCGGCGACGACGGGGTCGTGGTCGGCCGGGTCGACGACGACGGTGCCGTCGAGCGCCACGTTGGACCAGACGTCGTGCTGGGAGGTGGCGGGGAGGATCGCGAGTGCGTAGCCGCGGGCGAGCGCTGCCGAGGTCGCGGCGCGGGCCATCTCGGCGAAGTAGGCGAACTCGGTGAAGGTAAACGGTTCTTCACCGTAGGTGGTGACCGTGAGTCCGATCAGTCCCGAGCGGCCGGTGCGCAGGGTGCGGGCGGCGGCGGAGGGTCGGTAGCCGAGGCGGTCGGCGACCGACCGCACGTGGCTGCGTGTGGTGTCGGGCAGTCGGCCCTTGCCGTTGAGGGCGTCCGAGACAGTCGTGATCGAGACACCGGCCTCTGCCGCGACGTCACGGATACCGGTCCGCGGGCGGCGGGATCGGCGGGTGTCGTCCCCCCGGCTCACCTGATGTTTCGCTGCTGTCATGTCGACCTGATCGTAGGCCCGGCCACTCAACATGCCTGAGGGTCGCACAAGTTGATGAGCGGATACGTTTCTGCATGATGGAAACCGGCCAGGAGCCTGGGAACCGCAGGCTCCGTGGGCACGAGGGCAGCGTGCTCCCGTGTCCAGCGGGCTCGCAGGCTCGGTGTGCCCTGCTTTTCACGTTCCCCCTCCTCACTCTTTCGAGTGAGGAGGGTCGGGTGGCCTGACACCGGGCGGCTGGGCCGACCGCGGTACCCGCGTCGGCGGTCGCGCAGCCCCGCGGCGGGTGCGGTGGCGGCGTCGTCCCGGGGGGTACGCCCCACGGGCTTTTCCTCCTAAGGTGTGGAGGATGTGTACACCGACGTTCCCCGAGGGCCCGCGGCTGCGCGCCGCGATCGACGGTATCCCCGCCTACCGGCCCGGCCGTGCGGCGGCGGGCGCCGACTCGTACAAGCTGTCCTCCAACGAGAACCCGTACCCCCCGCTGCCGGGTGTACTGGAGGGGGCCGTCGCGGCGGCCGGGGCCATGAACCGCTACCCCGACATGGCCTGCACCGCTCTCCTCGGTGAGCTCGCCGACCACTTCGGGGTGCCGGTCGGACACATCGCCACCGGTACCGGGTCGGTCGGAGTGGCGCAGCAGCTGCTCCAGGCGACGGCCGGCCCCGGCGACGAGGTGATCTACGCCTGGCGGTCGTTCGAGGCGTACCCGATCATCACCCAGATCGCCGGCGCGACCTCGGTGCAGGTGCCGCTCACGGCGGACGAGGAACACGACCTGGACGCCATGGCGGACGCCGTGACGGAGCGGACGCGGCTGATCTTCGTCTGCAACCCCAACAACCCCACGGGCGTGGCGATCAGGCGCCCCGAGCTGGAGCGGTTCCTGGACCGGGTCCCGGCGCGGGTGCTGGTGGTGCTGGACGAGGCGTACCGGGAGTTCGTGGACGACGCGGAGGTGCCGGACGGCCTCGGGCTGTACCGCGCCTACCCCAACGTGTGCGTGCTGCGGACCTTCTCCAAGGCGTACGGGCTGGCGGGGCTGCGCGTCGGTTTCGCCGTCGCCCAGGAGCCGGTCGCGGCGGCGCTGCGCAAGACCGCCGTGCCGTTCGGTGTGAGCCAGGTGGCGCAGGACGCGGCGGTGGCCTCGCTGCGGAGCGAGCCGCAGCTGCTGGAGCGGGTCGCGGCGCTGGTCGAGGAGCGGCGGCGGGTGCACGCGGAGCTGACGGCGCAGGGGTGGACGGTGCCGGTGTCGCAGGGCAACTTCCACTGGTTGCGGCTCGGTGAGGCGACGGTGGAGTTCGCCGAGGTGTGCGCCGCGGCGGGGGTGACGGTCCGGCCGTTCCCCGGCGAGGGCGTGCGGGTGACGGTCGGGGAGCGGGAGGCGGACGATCTGCTGCTCAAGGTGACGGCCGAGTTCCGGGGCCGCGTCGCCGGCTGAGGCGAGATCCTGTCCGGCGAACGGCGCCGGCACGGCGGGAATCACCGGACAGGGCACAGCCCCGGGGTGACCACCGCGCGATCGAACCGCCCGAAGGGGGCCCGCCGCACCGGCGGGCCCCCTTCGCGCTGCCCGGGCGCCGCCCGTCCCGTCGGCGCGTGCCGGTCCGCCGAGTCCGTCGTCCGCCCCGGGGCAGGGGGCCGCCCGGGCTGCCGGGAGGGCCGGGGCGCCCGCCCGTGACGGGTCCGCCCGGCCCTCGTCCGGAGGCCCCCGTCGGGTGTGAGCTGTTGCACCTACCCCGGTGCCCTCCGGTACGACGGTATGCGCGATACTGGCTTGTGAATGTGAATACGTTCACAAGCGTGTCGCGTTGCTACGGGTTCGTCCCGGACGAACCCCCCGACAAGGGTCAGGCTCCCGGCGGTGGCTCGGCGCACGCAGTGAAGGAGAAGGCATTGTGGAACTGGCCCTGGCGGAGGAGACCCTCGCCCGCTGGCAATTCGGCATCACCACCGTCTACCACTTCCTCTTCGTCCCGCTGACGATCTCGCTGGCCACCCTGGTGGCCCTGCTGCAGACCGCGTGGGTGCGCACCGGGAAGGACGTCTACCTGCGCGCCACCAAGTTCTGGGGCAAGCTCTTCCTGATCAACATCGCCATGGGTGTCGTCACCGGCATCCTCCAGGAGTTCCAGTTCGGTATGAACTGGTCGGACTACTCCCGGTTCGTCGGCGACGTCTTCGGTGCGCCGCTCGCCTTCGAGGCGCTGATCGCCTTCTTCTTCGAGTCCACCTTCATCGGACTGTGGATCTTCGGCTGGGACAAGCTCCCCAAGCGCATCCACCTCGCCACCATCTGGATGGTGGCGATCGGCACCGTGCTCTCCGCCTACTTCATCCTGGCCGCCAACTCCTGGATGCAGCACCCGGTCGGCTACCGGATCAACGAGGAGTCCGGCCGTGCCGAGCTGACCGACTTCCTCCAGGTGCTGACCCAGAACACCGCCGTCGCGCAGTTCGCCCACACCATCACGGCGGCGTTCCTCGTCGGCGGGGCGTTCATGGTCGGCATCTCCGCCTACCACCTGATGCGCCGCCGCCACGTGGCGGTGATGCGCACCTCGCTGCGGGTCGGTCTGATCACCCTGGTCGCGGCCGGCATGCTCACCGCCGCCAGCGGCGATCGCCTCGCCAAGATCATGTACGAGCAGCAGCCGATGAAGATGGCCGCCGCCGAGGCGCTGTGGGACACCGAGGGGCCCGCCCCCTTCTCGCTCTTCGCCATCGGGGACGTGGACGCCGGGCACAACGTGGTCGCCGTGGAGGTCCCCGGCCTGCTGTCCTTCCTCGCCCACGACAACTTCTCCGACCCCGTCCCCGGGATCAACGACACCCAGGCCGCGATGGAGGCCGAGTACGGCCCCGGCGACTACCGGCCCAACATCCCCGTCGCCTACTGGAGCTTCCGGTGGATGATCGGGTTCGGCATGGCCTCACTCGCGCTCGGCGTCGCCGGACTGTGGCTGACCCGCCGCCGCTTCTGGCTCTCCGAACGGCTGCGGACCGGCAGCGAGGAGGTCCCGCGCCTCGCGCTCACCCGCGACCGCGAGCTGGGCGAGGGACTCACCCGCTGGTACTGGCGCCTGGCCTTCGCCACCATGGCGTTCCCGCTGATCGCCAACGCGTGGGGCTGGATCTTCACCGAGACGGGCCGCCAGCCCTGGGTGGTCTACGGCGTGCTCCAGACCTCCGCCGGCGTCTCGCCCAGCGTCTCCCAGGGTGAGGTCATCACCTCCATGACCGTCTACACGCTGCTGTACGCGGCGCTCGCCGTCGTCGAGGTCAAGCTGCTCGCCAAGTACGTCAAGGCGGGGCCGCCCGAGCTGACCGACGCCGACCGCAACCCGCCCACCCGCATCGGTGGCGACCACCGGGACCCGGACAAGCCGATGGCGTTCTCGTACTGACCCGCGGGCGGCGCGGCCACGCCTCCCCGCCCGGCCGCGCCCCCGCGTACCCGCGTACCCCGCCCCGGCACCTCTCCCACCCGCTCCCGACTGGAGACGGACATGGAACTCACCACCGTCTGGTTCATCCTCATCGCGGTCCTGTGGACCGGCTACTTCTTCCTGGAAGGCTTCGACTTCGGCGTCGGCGTCCTCACCCGGACCCTCGCGCGCGACCGGCGGGAGCGCCGGGTGCTGATCAACACCATCGGGCCGGTCTGGGACGGCAACGAGGTCTGGCTGCTCACCGCCGGCGGCGCCACCTTCGCCGCCTTCCCCGAGTGGTACGCCACCCTCTTCTCCGGCTTCTACCTGCCGCTGCTGCTGATCCTGGTCTGCCTCATCGTGCGCGGTGTCGCCTTCGAGTACCGGTCCAAGCGCCCGGAGGAGAACTGGCAGCGCAACTGGGAGACGGCGATCTTCTGGACCTCGCTGCTGCCGGCGTTCCTGTGGGGTGTCGCCTTCGCCAACATCGTGCGCGGTGTCCCCATCGACGCCGACAAGGAGTTCGCGGGCGACCTGCTGGACCTGCTCAGCCCCTACGCGCTGCTCGGCGGCGCGCTCACCCTGACCCTCTTCACCTTCCACGGCGCGGTCTTCACCGCGCTGAAGACCGTCGGTGGGATCCGCGACCGCGCCCGCCGGCAGGCCGCCGTCCTCGGCCTGGTGACCGCCGGCCTCGCCGTCGCGTTCCTCGCCTGGACCCAGGCCGCCCACGGCGACACCGCGAGCCTGGTCACCGCCGTCGTCGCGGCGGTCGCCCTGCTGGCAGCGCTCGCCGCCAACCACGCGGCGCGGGAGGGCTGGTCGTTCGCGTTCTCCGGCGTCACCATCGCCGCGGCCGTCGCCACCCTGTTCCTGTCGCTCTTCCCCGACGTGATGCCCTCGACGCTGGACCCGGCGTGGTCGCTGACCACGGAGAACGCCGCCGCCACCGACTACACGCTGACGATCATGACCTGGGTCGCCGGGTTCGCCACCCCGGTGGTGCTGCTCTACCAGAGCTGGACCTACTGGGTCTTCCGCAAGCGGATCGGTGTCCAGCACATCGCCCCCGACCATCCGGCGGGCGGCGCCCCGGGCAGCGGCGCTTCCGGCAGTGGTGGCCGGGACGACGGGGGCGCCCCTGACGGCCCCGGCGGCCCCGGTTCCCCCGAGGCGCCCGGTGGCCCCGAGGCGCCCGGCGACGACCTCGCCGGCGTCGGCGGTGGCCGGCCCCAGGGCGCGGGGAGCTGACCGCCGTGCGCCCCGTCGACCCCCGCCTGCTGCGCTGCGCCCGCGCCACCCGCGGCTTCCTCACCGCGTCCGTCGTGCTCGGCCTGGCCGGTGCGGTGCTGGTCATCGTCCAGGCCGTGGTCCTCGCCGACATCGTCGTCGGGGCGTTCGAGGGCGGTGCCGCCCCCGGCGACCTCACCACGCCGCTGCTGGTCCTGCTCGCCGCCGCCACCGGGCGCGCCCTGGTCTCCTGGCTCACCGAGCTGGCCGCCCACCGTGCCTCCGCCTCCGTCAAGTCCGAGCTGCGGCTGCGGCTGCTGCGGCACGTCGCCGCGGGGCGGGGCGGCGGCGGGGCGGCCGACGGCGGTCACGCCACCGGCGAGCTCGCCACCCTCGCCACCCGCGGTGTCGACGCCCTCGACGACTACTTCGCCCGCTACCTGCCGCAGCTCGGCCTCGCCGCCGTCGTCCCGGTGGCCGTGCTGGCGAAGATCCTCACCGAGGACTGGATATCGGCCGCGACCATCCTCGTCACTCTGCCGCTGATCCCGCTGTTCATGATGCTGATCGGCTGGGCCACCCAGGCGCACATGGACCGCCAGTGGCGGCGGTTGAGCCAGCTCTCCGGCCACTTCCTCGACGTGGTCGCCGGGCTCACCACTCTGAAGGTGTTCGGCCGGGCCAAGGCCCAGGGGGAACGCGTCCGAACGGTGACCGGCGAGTACCGGCGCTCCACCCTGCGGACGCTGCGCATCGCGTTCCTGTCGTCCTTCGCCCTGGAACTCCTCGCCACCATCTCCGTCGCGCTGGTCGCCGTCTCCATCGGCATGCGGCTGGTGCACGGCGAACTCGACCTGCGCACCGGTCTGGTCGTGCTGATCCTCGCCCCGGAGGCGTATCTGCCGCTGCGGCAGGTCGGCGCCCAGTACCACGCCGCCGCGGAAGGGCTCGCCGCCGCCGACGCCGTCTTCGACGTGCTGGAGGAGGAGCACCCCGCCCCCGGCACCCGTCCGGCGCCGGACGCCGGCGCCGTCCCCGCCGGCCGCCCCCTGGTCACCCTGGACCGCGTCACCGTCCGGTACCCGGGGCGGACCACCGACGCCCTCACCGCCACCTCCCTCGACCTGCGGGCAGGGGAGACCGTGGCCGTCACCGGGCCCTCGGGGGCGGGCAAGACGACCCTGCTCCGCAGCGTCCTCGGACTCACCCGCCCCGTCTCCGGACGGGTGCTGGTCGGGGGCCGGGAGCTCCGGGAGCTGGACCCCGCGAGCTGGCACGACCAGCTCGCCTGGGTGCCGCAGCACCCCCACCTCTTCGCGGGGACCGTCGCCGACAACGTGCGGCTCGCCCGTCCCGGAGCCGACGACGCCGCCGTCGCCCGCGCCCTGGCCGACGCCGCCGCCGACGACATCGACCCCGACCGGCTCCTCGACGAGGGCGGCGCCGGCCTGTCCCAGGGCCAGCGCCAGCGGGTGGCCCTCGCCCGCGCGTTCCTCGCCGACCGGCCGCTGCTGCTGCTCGACGAACCGACCGCCGCCCTCGACACGGACACCGAGGCGCGGGTCGCCGACGCGCTGCGTCGACTGACCGCCGATCGGACGGTGCTGCTGGTGACGCACCGCCGCGCCCTGCTGCCCGTCGCGGACCGCGTCGTCGAGCTGGCGCCCGGCGCCCCGTCGCCGATCGTCGCCCCCGCCGCGATCACCGCGCCCGAGCCGCCGGCGCCGACGCCCGGGGAGTGGATTCTCGGCATCGACGGCGGCGGCCACGGCGAGGCGAGGACGCCGGACACCCGGTCCGACGCGGAGAACTCCGCCGGCGCCGG